>JAFTWL010000006.1 GCA_017465305.1 Ruminococcus sp.
ATACTACCATCAATTGTTGCTGCTTCAAGAGTAACAGGTGTTCCTGTTTCATCTTCAATAACATAGTTCTGTGCATAATCTTCATGTTCTCTTATTTCTGTATCCCAGCCTAATGGGAATTCATAATAGCTACCATGTTCTGCATCTGTTTTCAGTTCAAGACCATATTCCTGAGCTATTGTCTTTACTGTTGCTTCATCTGCTATATCATAGTAGAATTCAACAACTGTATTACCATCTTCAGTATATACTGCTGATTCACTATCCTGTTTACCGAATGACCATCCAAGTGTACCTGGATTCATTCCCCATGTAAGGATAGCTTCATAGTCAAAGTTTCTCTCATACTTCTTATATGTTGAAGCATCGAGCAATGCCTGTGCTGCTGCTGATGGTTTAATAAGACCTGAGTTTCCTGTAACTTCAATAGAATTAAATACTGTTGGAGCTACTGCCTTTGCATTAGACTGGCCTGCTTTTACAAAACTTTTTCCGATATCCCAGCCGTAACCTTGTGGCTTAGGAACATCCTGTGTTGTTGTAGTTGTCTTTGTAGTTGTTGTTACATTAGTTGATGTTGTGCTACTTGTTGTAGTTGTTATTTCAGCAGATACTGATACACAGATATTACCATCAATAGTTGCTGCATCATATCTTACTGGCATTCCAGTTTCATCTTCAATCATATATGATTGTGGATAATCGTCATTTTCACCGCTGATTTCTGTATCCCAACCTAATGGAAATTCATAATAGCTACCATGTTCTGCATCTGACTTCAGTTCAAGATTATATTCTTGAGCTATTGCCTTTACTGTTGCTTCATCTGCTATATCATAGTAGAATTCAACAACTGCCTGACCATCTTCAGTGTATACTGGTGATTCGCTGTCCTGCTTACCAAATGACCATGAAAGTACGCCTGGTTCCATTCCCCATGTAAGAATAGCTTCATAATCAAAGTTTCTTTCATATTTCTTAAATGTTGAAGCATCAAGCAATGCCTGTGCTGCTGCTGATGGCTTGATAAGACCTGTTGAAGCTGTAATTTCAACAGAATTAAATACTGTTGGAGCTACCGTCTTTGCATTAGCCTGCCCAGCTTTTACAAATACATTACCAATGTCATAACCAAAGCCATCAGGAGTAGCCTTTGACAGCTGCTGACCATCTATAACAGACTGATCTTTAGCGATATTAACCGTTTTTTCACGAGTATTGCTTGTTTCAAAGTCTTGTTGTGGCGCTGCGGTAACTGCTAGTGATGAAGCTGGTATTGATGACAATGCCATAACCGCAGACAAGCACAAAGACCCGATTCTTTTTGCTCGTTTCTTCATATTTCCTTTTCCTTTCTTTGCATTAAACTGCAATTATAATTCTTGTGCAGTAAACTGCAATTACATAAAATATTGTTTATTCCCCAGCATAATGCCAGCGAGAAATATAACCTAATTAACTACTAATTTAAAGTTATTTAAATAATAGGCGAATTTATTTAACAGGAAGTTCAACTACCTTAATTAAATACTTCAAAAGAGCCAATGTATCATCTAAATCAATATCAGAATTTGTCTGATCACAAGCTGCATTAATTTGACCCTGTGGAGATGGTGTATAAGAACCAGCAATAAACTTGTTCAAATAGATAACATCAGTAAGATTAATCTTACCATCAACGTTTACATCACCGTATGTAGCATCATCTGATTCGCCGCTGTCGACAACAGTTACAGAACCATTTACTACACTTACAGGATATGAAGTAGCACTAATATCATCTCCGTTAACAGATAAAGCTCCAAATGTAATATCCTTATTAGATACCGTTTCACCCTTTTCATTAACAAAAGAACGTTCTATTGGTTTTACATCAAATTCAGAAACATCTCCTACAGATGCAGTGCTGTTTACAGTACCTGTAATTGTTAAGAAAGTACCATCTTTAGAAACCCAACAACTTGAATCATCAAGTAATCCTGTGCCCCATGAAACATTAATTGTACCATCTTTAGGTGAGAAATAAGCAAATGTAGGAACTTCGCTGCTAACATCAGATTCTTTTTCATCTGAACCAGTATTAGCGATTGTACCAGCTTTTACATCAGTTACTTTTACAATACTACTATCATATGTAATTGAAAATTCAGCAGAAGAGAATCCACTTGTTGGAACATCAGATAACATAACATCTAATGTAAAAGTTTCACCAACTTTAGCTTCTGCTTTTGTCACCTGCAAACCTATTTCACCAGCAGCAGATACAACAGATGTAGACATAGAAGCAAGCAATGTTAATGCCAGAGCACTTGCAATTGTTTTTTTTGTTTTCATTGTTTTTCCTCCTTTAACTTATACATGAAACACCTTCATGTTTAACGAAAATACAAAAATCAGAAAGTACATTTTATAAAACTTTTAAATAAAATTTATACCTTCTATAATGCCAAAAGATATTGTTTTAATGGGCATTTCAATTACTTCTATTATACGATATTTAAGCAAAAAAGTCAATAGATATTCAAAAAATTTGTACAAAATAAAGTAAGAATAAGCATAGCAATTGTATATAATGCCGTATCTATAAAATCCACCCTTTCTAATTAAAAAGTAATCTAAATTTCTCACTGTTTTTACTCAATAATAAAGGGCTTATAAACTTTTTAATGAAAGAATAGCTTATAAATAACATTAATAAAAATTTTGGCAGCTCGTACGTTGATTGCAAATTCCGGCTTAAATAACCTTTTCCCCTGAATAATATATTTTTAAACTCTTCATAAACAATATATTTTTCAATCACCTTCTTTTCAAACTTTAAATATGCTCAGACAACTAAATTACATGAATTTTTATACAGCTAATGATTCACATAATTTATTAATATAATGTGCTGACACATTAAAGATAGCCCTCTTTAACGCTTATTTTTATTATACCTTAATTAAAAAGAAATGTAAATAGAAAAACATGATTTTTAGTGATAATGCACAAATATTATTTTGTAATATAGTTATAACGTATATATTACAAATTTTTTCTTACATATATTCAGGAAATATTTAAAAAGATTATTTTGTAAAGATAAATTAGTTTAAATTATTTGAAAAGAATAATTTATATATAAATCTTAAATGATACTATTAATAACATTACCTAATAAAAATAAAAACCGGACTTTTACTAATTACTTAGATAAAAATCCGGCATATTTTTATTTATCAAGCAAAAAATCTGCTTTATATTTAGATTACTTTACTAACTGAATAATAGCCATTTCAGCGGCATCGCCACGACGTGGTCCTGTTTTAATCAGCTTTGTATAACCGCCGTTTCTTTCTGCATAGCTTGGTGCGATTTCATCAAAAAGCTTCTTTGCAACGCTTTCTTTTGTTACATAAGCCAACACCTGACGCTTTGCGTGGAGGTCATTTGTCTTAGCAATGGTAATCATTTTTTCTGCAACAGCACGTACTTCTTTTGCACGTGT
This sequence comes from Ruminococcus sp., assembly GCA_017465305.1. Classification (GTDB taxonomy): domain Bacteria; phylum Bacillota; class Clostridia; order Oscillospirales; family Ruminococcaceae; genus Ruminococcus_C. The sequence continues at coordinate 3,491 of JAFTWL010000006.1, forward strand.
TACTGTAGTTTCAATCTGTCCATTTTCCAAAAGAAAAGTAACCATTGCACGAAGCATTGCCTTTCTATGGTCAGTGGTTCTTCCCAGCTTTCTTGTACCCGGCATCGTAATTCACTCCTTTATTTTATAGCGCAGCCATTAAATCACAGCAGACGCTCTGTGTTTTATCCAACTCGGTTTTTTCTTATTCTTCTTCAGAAGACAAGTCAAATCCCAGATACTGAAGTTTTTCTTTTACTTCATCAAAAGATTTTTTACCGAGGTTGCGTACTTTCATCATTTCTTCTTCTGATTTGTTAATTAAATCTTCTACAGTATTGATGCCAGCACGCTTCAAGCAGTTGAACGACCGCACTGATAAGTCAAGTTCCTCAATGGTCATCTCAAGGATTTTTTCTTTTCCTTTATCGTCCTTTTCGACCAGAACCTCTGGTATTGAACCCTCTTCTGAAAGGTCAATAAACAGTTTCAGATGCTCGTTGAGGAGATTGGCTGCCTGTGATATTGCTTCTTTTGCGGAAATTGTACCATCAGTCCAAACTTCCAGTGTAAGCTTATCATAATCGGTAACTTGTCCAAGTCTTGTATCCTCAACCTGATAATTTACCTTCAAAACAGGAGTATAAATACTGTCAACTGCAATTTCATCTATAGGCGAATTTTTCATTTGCTTATTGCGTTCTGCAGAAACATATCCTCTTCCCCTGTCGATTACAATTTCCATATAAAGCTTTGCATCTTTTCCAAGTGTTGCTATATGCATACCTGGGTCAAGAATATTGACTTCAGAGTCTGTTTTTATATCTCCAGCAGTAACCTCACATTCGCCTTCTGCTTCAATGTAAACGGTCTTAGGTCCATCACCATATAACTTTGCTGTCAATCCTTTAAGGCTCAGAATGATTTCTGTTACATCTTCCTTTACCCCAGGAATTGTGGTCAGTTCATGATGTACGCCTTCAATCTTTACAGAATTGACTGCCACACCAGGCAGCGAGGAGAGCAGCACACGTCTGAGACTGTTGCCAAGGGTGATACCATAACCACGTTCCAGCGGTGCTAAAATAAACTTACCGTACTTTCCGTCACTTCGCTGGTCTACAGCAGTAAGTTCCGGTTTCTCAATTTTCTCCAGCATAAAAGTACCCTCCTATTAGCGTAATCGCTCTATCTTGTGTTTCTTCGTCTCAGGCATTCAGATATTACTTAGAATACAATTCGACAATCAAGTGTGCTGCTACTTCGTAGTCAATATCCTCAGGATTTGGCATACGAACAACCTTTGCGCTATAAGCTTCCTTATTACAATCCAGCCAAAGCGGAACTGTACGGTCAGCAGTCTGTTCTACAACTTCCTTGAACTTTGTGCTGTCCTTACTTGTCTCGTAAAGAGCAATTACATCGCCTTCTTTTACACGATAAGAAGGAATATCTACTCTTACACCGTTTACAGTAAAGTGCTTATGTGTTACTAACTGTCTTGATTCTCTTCTGGTTAATGCCAGACCCATACGAAATACAACGCTGTCCAATCTGGATTCCAGACAAGTAATCAGGTTATCACCAGTTTTGCCTTCCATCTTGTTAGCGATTTCAAAATAATGATAGAACTGCTTTTCGCCTACGCCATAAATAAACTTCAGCTTCTGCTTTTCTTTCAGCTGCATACCGTATTCAGAAACTTTCTTACGGTTACCAGCACCCGGATTACGGTTGGATTCCTTAGAAATACCCATTACCATCGGGCTTATTCCCAAATATCTGCATCTTTTCAGAATTGGTTCTCTGCTTACTGCCATGATATTTTACACCTCCTGTAATTAGACACGACGTCTCTTTGGCGGACGGCATCCATTATGTGGAATTGGGGTTACGTCTTTAATCATCTTTACTTCCAGACCAACTGTCTGCAATGCACGGATAGCAGCTTCACGACCTGCACCAGGACCTTTAACGTAAACTTCTACTGTTTTAAGACCGTGTTCCATTGCTGCCTTTGCTGCTGTTTCAGCAGCTGTCTGTGCTGCAAATGGTGTAGACTTTCTTGAGCCTCTGAAGCCAAGACCGCCGGAGCTTGCCCAGCTGATTGCATTACCCTGTGTATCTGTAATAGTTACAATAGTATTATTGAATGTTGACTGAATGTGTACAGCACCGTTTTCAATATTCTTACGTTCTCTACGTCTTCTGATTGCAACTTTTTTTCCTTTTTGTTGTGCCAAAACGTGTCCCCTCCTTACTTCTTCTTATTTGCGATGGTCTTTACCGGACCCTTACGAGTTCTGGCATTTGTCTTTGTACGCTGACCTCTTACAGGTAAGCCCTTACGATGACGAACGCCTCTGTAGCAACCGATTTCAACCAATCTCTTGATATCCATTGCGATGTTTCTGCGAAGGTCACCTTCTACTACGCAGTGTTTATCAATATAGTCACGCAGTTTTGCGACATCTTCTTCAGACAAATCTTTTACTCTGACGTCTGGATTTACTCCAGTTCCTTCCAGAATCTTAGTTGCTGTGCTGCGACCGATTCCATAAATATATGTCAAGCCGATTTCTATACGCTTGTTCTTTGGAAGGTCAACACCTGCTATTCTTGCCATACTTAAACCGCACCTCCATTATAAAAGTTCAAAGCATCAGCCCTGACGCTGTTTGTGCTTTGGATTTTCGCAGATAATCATTACTTTGCCCTTACGCTTAATTACTTTGCATTTTTCGCAAATAGGCTTTACGGAAGGTCTTACTTTCATTGATTCTTACCTCCTTATCAGATTGATCCGATATTCCTAAAAGACGGTAAAAACAAATTTCCGTCTATTTTATTTTTCTTATGACTGACGTTATTTAACTCGCCAGGTGATTCTGCCTTTTGTCAAGTCATATGGTGACATTTCAACTGTTACCTTATCACCCGGAACAATACGAATATAATTCATACGAAGCTTTCCGGATACATGAGCCAAGATAACATGCTTGTTCTGTAATTCTACTTTAAACATTGCATTTGGCAAAGATTCCAAAACAATGCCTTCTACTTCAATCACGTCTTCCTTAGACAATTCAGCTACCTCCCCGATTTAGGTTTATTGTGTGTTTTCATATTCTTTTAACACAGTTCGAAGCATTTTATCTGTGATATGCTCTAATGCAATCACATTGTTCGTTGCACGTACATGTTTTATGTTTTTTTGTTTTGGAGAAGATAGTTTTCTACTCTTTCCATCAGCAATAAACAATCTATCATTTTCCTTTTTCAAAACAACAAAAAACTTTCCTGCATCACGACCAGCAATTGCCCGAACTATCAGACCTGTTTCTGCTTCCATCGCAAATTCCTCCATTAAGGACGTGTTAAAATAACAGGTCCATCTTTTGTCACTGCGATTTCATGCTCAAAGTGTGCCGATAAACTGCCGTTTGCTGTTACAACGGTCCAACCGTCTTTTAACACTCGTACAGCATCGCCTTTTTGATTTATCATCGGTTCAATGCAAAATGTCATTCCGGGCATCAATCTAATACCATGACCAGGTTTCCCGTAATTCGGAACTTCCGGGTCTTCATGCATTTCATGTCCGATTCCGTGACCGCAATATTGACGTACAATTCCATAACCACGACTACTGCAGTATTCTTCTACTGCATGACAGACATCACCAAGTCGCATACCAATCTGTGCTTTTTCGATAGCAGCATAAAGACTTGCTTCTGTAACAGTAAGCAAATCCTGTGCTTCCTGAGAAATATTTCCTACAGGAAAAGTCGCCGCATTATCACCTACAAAGCCTTGGAATGTTGCACCGACATCAACACTGACAATATCGCCTTCTTGCATTATACGCTTTCGGTTTGGAATCCCGTGAATGACCTCATTGTTGATGGAGATACACGCACTGGCGGGAAATCCGCCATAGCCCAGAAATGTAGGAACTGCACCACATTTAACTATAAAGTCATGCAGTATCTTGTCAAGCTGAAATGTTGACATTCCGGGACGTATGGACTTTCCTGCCAATTCGAGAGCCTGAGCAGCTACCCGCCCTGCCTCACGCATTTTTGCCAAATCCGTTTTTGATTTTACTGTAATACTCATAATTTTATGCGCCTACAGCAGCAAGTGTAAGTTTAGTAGTATCAGCAAGCTCTTCCTGACCTATAACTGTATCTAACTTGCCTTGCTTTGCATAATATTCTTTAAGTGGTTCTGTCTGTGCATGATAAACAGACAGACGGTCTAAAACAGTTTCTGGCTTGTCGTCTTTACGAATTACAGTTGCACTACCGCATTTATCGCAAACACCTTCTGTTTTTGTTGGCTTGTACTTTATGTGATAAGAAGCACCACAGCCTTCACAAACTCTTCTGCCAGTAACACGTTCTTTAATAGTTTCATCAGCAACGAAGATTTCCAGTACCTTATCAATTGTAACGCCCATTGCGTCCAATGCTTCAGCCTGTGGAACAGTTCTTGGGAATCCATCGAGGATGAAACCATTTGCACAATCATCCTGTGCAATTCTATCTTTTAAAATACCGATTACTATTTCATCAGATACTAAAGCACCGCTTTCCATAGCAGCTTTTGCTTTCAGTCCGTATTCTGTACCGTTTTTAACGGCTTCACGCAGCATATTGCCGGTTGAAATCTGCGGAATGGACAGTGCTTCAGAAATAACTTCGGCCTGTGTGCCCTTACCGGCACCCGGCGCACCTAAAAGAATCAGGTTCATAAATATGCCTCCTTATTCTAAGAATCCTTTATGATGACGCATCATCATTTCAGATTCCATTGTACGAACAGTTTCCAATGCTACGCTGACAACAATCAGGATTGTTGTACCGCCCATTGCCAAAGAGCTGAGGGCTGGGTCAAGTTTTGTCAGCACAATTGGGAAAATTGCAATAATACCTAAGAAGAATGCACCCACAAGAGTAATTTTTGAAAGTACTCTCTGAATGTAATCTGATGTTGGTTTACCAGGACGAATTCCTGGAATACCGCCATTATTCTGACGGAGATTATTTGCTATTTCAATTGGATTATACTGCATAGAAACATAGAAATAGTTAAACGCAATAATCAAAATGAAATAAATAACAGCATAACTCAAAGAATTGGTGTGGAAGAAGTTTATAAATCCGTTATAAAAATTCTGCCAGAAACCAACTGGGCTATCATATAATGGCTTAAACAACTCTATTGTACTTGGCAATGACATGAAAGACATTGCAAAGATAATTGGCATAACACCACTCATACAAACCTTAATTGGAATATGAGTTGATTGTCCGCCATATTGTTTTCTTCCAACAACACGTTTTGCGTATTGAATAGGAATACGGCGTTCTGAAGCGTTCATAAATACGATAAATCCTATCATAACTATGAATAACAAAAGAACTCCCAATGATTCGAAGAAATATCTCTGTGGTTCTTCTTTTGTAAGTTCAGCAAGTGTACCTGCCATAACAGGGAAACGAGCAAGAATACCAGCAAAAAGAATCATAGAAATACCATTACCAATACCTTTATCATTGATTCTGTTACCCATCCATACAATTACAGATGTACCAGCAACAAATGAAAGTATAATAACAAATGCAACAAATACATTTGCAGCCTTGGAATCATATGTTGTAACAGCACCCATGCTGTTTTTCAACGTCATATAATATGCAAAAGACATAAACGCCGACAATACCAATGCAACAGCGGCAGTAATTTTATTTATTGTCTTCTGACCTTCCTCACCCTCCTGATGCAATCGCTCAAGAGGAGGTAACGCATACGTCAGAAGCTGCATAATAATAGATGCGTTAATATATGGTGTAATGGACAACGAGAAAATTGTTGCTTGGGAAAGCGCACCACCTGTTATAATATCCAAATATTCTAAGAAGTTACCACCGGTGGCTTTTGTTTCCATCCAGCTACTTACAACTGAAGTATCCAAAAAAGGAACTACAATTGCACTTCCCAGACGGAAAATAATAATCATGAATAATGTGTACAAAAGCTTCTTGCGAATGTCTTTAATCATCCACGCGTCTCTTAAAGTTTTAAACACATTACATCACCTCAACTTTTCCGCCAGCCTTTTCAATTTTTTCAACTGCGCTCTTAGAGAACTTTGCAGCCTTAACTGTCAACTTTGCTGTTAATTCGCCATTGCCAAGAATTTTTACGCCGTCGCAAACCTTCTTAACTAAACCTGCTGCCTTCAGCAATTCTGTATCAACAACAGTATCATCCTTGAACTGATTCAAATCGGAAACGTTAACAATCGCATATTCTGTAGCAAAGATGTTATTAAAGCCTCTCTTTGGAATTCTTCTTGCAAGTGGCATCTGACCACCTTCAAAGCCGATTCTAACGCCACCGCCGCTACGTGCATTTTGTCCTTTATGACCCTTACCAGCTGTCTTTCCATTACCGGAACCGTGACCTCTACCAATTCTCTTAACTTCCTTTGTAGAGCCACATGCTGGGGATAATTCATGAAGTTTCATGGTTTTGCACCTCCTTGCTTATGCTTCTTTAACCTCAACGAGGTGAGAAATCTTCTTAATCTTACCGAGGGTTGCCGCATTATCCGGCTGTACAGTTACATCGCCAACTTTTTTAAGACCGAGTGCTTTTGCAGTAGCAACCTGATCCTGTTTTCTGCCGATAAGACTCTTGCTGAGTGTAATTTCCTTTGCCATTTTGCGTCCCTCCTTATCCTAAAATTTCCTTAACAGACTTGCCTCTCTTTTCAGCAACTTCTGCTGCTGTTGCACAGGAAGCCAAACCGTTAATTGTTGCACGAACTACGTTGCAAGGATTATTAGAACGCAAAGACTTTGTTCTGATGTCCTTGATTCCTGCAACTTCAATAACGGCACGAACAGGGCCACCAGCGATTACACCAGTACCAGGAGCAGCTGGTTTCATCAAAACAGCACCTGCACCGAACTTTCCAACGATTTCGTGTGGAATAGTTGTACCTTTCAGAGGAATCTTGATAAGATTCTTCTTTGCGTCTTCGATGCCCTTACGGATTGCGTCCGGAACTTCACCGGATTTGCCAAGACCAAAGCCAACAGTACCATTACCGTCGCCTACTACAACGAGTGCAGCAAACTTCATGATACGACCGCCTTTAACAGTCTTGGATACTCTGTTAATGGAAACGACCTTTTCAGCCAGTTCCAGGCTATTCGGATCAATTTTAGCCAAAGTAATACCTCCCTTTTAGAAATTCAGTCCACCCTCACGTGCACCTTCTGCTAATTCTTTTACTCTACCGTGATAGAGATAACCGCCTCTGTCAAATACAACATCACGAATATCTTTTTCCAATGCACGCTTTGCAATCATTGCACCAACTTTACGAGCGCCTTCTACATTGCCGCCTACACCGTCGAATTCTTTATCCATGCTTGATGCAGATGCAAGTGTTACTCCGTTTACATCATCAATCAGCTGTGCATAGATGTGCTTTGTGGAACGGTATACATTCAGACGAGGGCACTCAGGAGTGCCGGAAATCTTTGCACGAACTCTTGCGTGTCTTTTTGCTCTGGCTTTATTGCTGTCATACTTTTTAATCATAGCAATTTAACTCCTTTCAATTACTTTTTGCCCTTACCGGACTTACCTTCCTTGCGGACAATATGCTCATCCACATAACGGATACCCTTGCCCTTATATGGTTCAGGTAAACGCTTTTCACGGATTTCTGCTGCACGCTGACCAACTTTCTGCTTATCAATACCGCTTACTATAATTGTATTAGGCTGTGGAACTTCGAGCTTTACATCATCTGTATCAGCAACGATAACCTGATGAGAATAACCGAGGTTCATTACAACTTCATTGCCTTTTTTAGCAGCACGATAACCAACACCTTCGATAATCAAAGTCTTAGAATAGCCGGTTGTAACGCCTTCTATCATGTTAGAAATCAGTGTTCTTGTCAGACCATGCAGTGATCTGTGTTCTTTATCATCGCTTGGACGAGTAACATTGATTACACCGTCTGCAATTTCAATTCCCAAATCTTTTGAGAACTGATTTGAAATTTCGCCCTTAGGACCCTTAACAGTAACGAAATTATCTTCGCTTTTTACTTCTACGCCGGCAGGGACACTAATTGGCTTTTTACCTATTCTTGACATATCTTGTGTCCTCCTTACCAAACATACGCTAAAACTTCGCCGCCAACATTCAGCTCACGTGCTTTTTTATCTGTCATGATGCCCTTAGAAGTAGAAACGATAGCGATACCGAGACCCTTTCTTACCTTAGGCATATCTTCACAACTGGAATAAATTCTCAGACCCGGCTTTGAAACTCTACGAAGTCCAGTGATAACCGGTGTTCTGTTTTCACCATATTTCAGTGTAATTCTAATAATTCCCTGCTTACCGTCGTCAACCACCTGAAAGCTCTTGATATAGCCCTCATCCAGAAGAATCTGTGTGATTGCCTTCTTTACATTGGAAGCGGGAACGTCAACCGTGGCGTGCTTTGCGGAACTCGCATTACGAATTCTTGTCAGAATGTCTGCTATTGTATCTGTAATCTGCATGCCAATGACCTCCTTTTCGTAACTTTTACCAGCTTGCTTTCTTAACGCCCGGAATCTTACCATCATGTGCAAGTTCTCTGAAACATACACGACAAATGCCGTACTTTCTCAGATACGCATGTGGTCTTCCGCAGAGCTTGCATCTTGTGTAAGCTCTTGTGGAAAATTTGGGAGTTTTCTGCTGCTTTAATTTCATTGCTTTTTTTGCCATGTGATTATTCCTCCCTGATTACTTTGCGAATGGAGCGCCGAGCAGTGTCAGCAGTTCCTTTGCTTCTTCATCGGTCTGAGCAGTAGTTATGAAGTTAATATCCATACCTCTTACTTTGTCGATTTTATCGTATTCGATTTCTGGGAAAATCAACTGTTCCTTGATACCTGTAGAGTAGTTACCCTTACCATCGAAAGAATTACCGTTGATACCTCTGAAGTCACGAACACGTGGGAAGCTTACATTAAACAGCTTATATACAAATTCATACATCTTTTCACCACGCAGGGTAACTTTTACACCGATTGGCATACCTTCACGCAGTTTAAAGTTTGCAACTGATTTTTTAGCACGGCAAACAACAGGCTTCTGGCCAGTGATTGTTGCTAAATCTATCATAATTGCATCAATAACTTTTGCATTGTCCTTAGCTTCACCAGCAGCAACGTTTACAACTACTTTATCAAGCTTTGGAATCTGCATTACATTTTCATAACCAAACTTCTTCATCATTGCAGGAGCAACGGTGCTATTATAGTAATCTTTTAATGTAGACATATCGTTTCTCCTTTATTCAAATGATTTTCCGCATTTCTTGCAGACACGTAATTTTTTGCCATCTTCTACAACATGACCAACTCTTGTAGGCTGGTTGCATTTTGGGCAAACAAGCTGTACTTTAGAAGCATAGAGCGCACCCTCTGTTTCTACAATACCGCCAACCTGACCCATTCTTGTTGGCTTTACATGCTTTGTGATTTTATTGAAACCTTCAACGATGACTTTGCCTTCCTTTGGGCTAACAGCAACAACCTTACCTGTAAGTCTGCCCTTAGACTTGTCATCAACATTTTTATACTTGTATACGTCCTTGCCTGTCAGCAATACGACGGTGTCACCAGTTTTTACATGTACCTTGCTCATTATGACACCTCCGATTAAAGTACTTCAGGAGCCAGGCTTAATATCTTCATGTAATCCTTTTCACGAAGCTCTCTGGCTACTGGCCCAAAGATACGAGTACCTTTTGGGTTCTTGTCTTCTCTGATAATAACTGCAGCATTTTCATCAAAACGAATGTAAGTGCCATCTTCTCTTCTCAGTCCCTTTACAGAACGAACAATAACAGCCTTTACAACATCGCCCTTCTTTACAACGCCGCCGGGTGTTGCTTTCTTAACAGAAGCCACTACAACATCGCCGATATTAGCATATCTTCTGCGAGTACCGCCAAGAACTCTGATGCACATAAGTTCTTTTGCGCCAGTGTTGTCAGCAACTTTCAAATAAGTCTGCATCTGTATCACAGCGAGTTCCTCCTTTCGGAAACGTCCCTATCCATGAACGCTCCTTTTTATGGTTCTATGATAAAATTCGATTATTACTTAGCTCTTTCAATGATTTCAACTACACGCCATCTCTTATCCTTAGAAAGTGGACGAGTTTCCATCACTTCTACACGGTCGCCGATTCTGCATTCATTATTTTCATCATGTGCCTTCAGGCGAACTGTTCTCTTTACAATCTTTTTGTAAAGCGGATGTTTTACATTGTCAACAATTGCAACAACAACAGTTTTATCCATCTTGTCGCTTACTACGTTGCCGACTCTGGTTTTTCTCAAATTTCTTTCAGCCACGGTAAAACCCTCCTCTTACTGCTGTGCAGACTGAAGTTCCGCAGCACGGAGTGCAGTCTTTACACGAGCAATGTCTTTCTTAACAGCCTTGATGCGAGCTGTGTTTTCCAGCTGGTTTGCTGCAAGCTGAAAGCGAAGAGCGAAGAGTTCTTCCTTCAGGTCAACCAACTTTGTATTCAGTTCTTCAACCGGCAATTCTCTAATCTCAGTTGCTTTCATTACTGCTCGCCTCCTTCTTCAGCTTTCTTGATAAATTTACACTTGATTGGCAGCTTATGCATAGCGAGACGCATAGCTTCTCTTGCAGTTTCTTCTGGTACGCCAGCGATTTCAAACATTACTCTGCCTGGCTTAACTACTGCTACCCAATATTCCGGAGCACCTTTACCGGAACCCATACGAGTACCAGCTGGTTTCTTTGTTACCGGCTTATCTGGGAAAATCTTAATCCAAACCTGACCGCCACGCTTGATATAACGTGTCATAGCAATACGGGCAGATTCAATCTGATTTGAGGTAATCCATGCTGGCTCCAATGCCTGAAGACCAAAATCACCATTGCTTACAAAATTGCCTCTGTAAGCTTTACCTGTCATACGTCCTCTGTGAACACGACGGTATTTAACTCTCTTTGGAAGTAGCATTACTGTTTACCTCCTTCTCTTTTTCCATCACGGCGGAAGTTGCCACCGTTTCTTCTATCGCCATTGCGGTTGTCACGACGTCTTCTATTGTCATCTTTACCGCCACGGTTATTTTCACGGGACTTTCTTTCTACCTTTTCTCTCTGCTCAGCAGCCTTTGCAGCATCGCCTTTGAGAACTTCGCCCTTATAAATCCATACCTTTACACCCAGACGGCCATATGTTGTATGAGCTTCTGCTGTACCATAATCAATATCAGCACGAATTGTCTGAAGTGGAATAGTTCCTTCGTGGTAGCTTTCTGAACGAGCAATTTCTGCACCGCCCAAACGACCGGAAACCTTTGTTTTAATACCCTTAGCGCCCATACGCATAGCTCTGCCAATGGACTGCTTCATTGCACGACGGAAAGAAATTCTGTTTTCCAAATCAAGTGCAATTTTTTCTGCAACAAGCTGTGCATCCATATCTGGCTGCTTTACTTCAACGATGTTAACATAAACCTGTTTACCCATCATTTTTTCCAGCTGTGCACGTAATTTTTCAATCTCTGCACCGCCACGGCCGATTACGATACCTGGCTTTGCACAGTGAATGTGGATTCTTACTTTATCAGCGAATCGTTCGATTTCAATCTTTGGAACACCTGCTGCATACAGATTCTTCTTAATAAACTTACGAACGTTATAATCTTCAACCAGCATATCGCCGAAGTCGGACTTATTCGTAAACCAGCGTGAATCCCAATCTTTAATAACGCCGACACGGAGACCGTGCGGATTAACTTTCTGGCCCATATCTAAACCTCCTTGGGATTATTCTTCTTCTTACAGAACAATGGTGATGTGTGAAGTTCTCTTATAGATGCGGAATGCTCTGCCCTGTGCTCTTGGCTGAATACGCTTCATAATCGGACCAGGTGTAACGAAACACTCTGCAACATAGAGATTATCCTTGTTCATGCTGTGGTTGTTTTCTGCATTTGCAATAGCGGACGCCAAAAGCTTTTCCAGAATAGGACTTGCTGCTTTCGGGGTGAGGTCCAGTGTCGCCAGTGCAATATCAACAGGCTTTTTACGAATCAGATCCAAAACAATCTGAACCTTTCTTGGTGAAATGCGGGCATTTCTTAAATATGCTCTTGCTTCCATTTGAACTCCTCCTTCCGCAATTACTTCTTACCGTTATTTGATGTCTTAGAGCCAGCGTGACCTTTAAATGTTCTTGTTGGTGCAAATTCGCCGAGCTTATGACCTACCATATCTTCAGTTACATATACCGGAACATGCTTACGGCCATCATGTACCGCAAATGTGTGTCCTACAAAATCAGGGAAAATTGTGGACGAACGGCTCCAAGTCTTGAGTACTTTCTTTTCGCCAGCTTCATTCATAGCCAGCACTCTCTTCATCAGAACTTCCTGGACATAAGGTCCCTTTTTAATACTTCTGCTCATGAATTAGTTCCTCCTTTCCCCTTACTTGCCGTTACGGCGTTTTACGATATACTTATCAGAAGCCTTGTGCTTCTTTCTTGTCTTATAGCCCAATGCTGGCTTACCCCATGGGGTAACAGGACCTGGACGACCGATTGGTGATTTACCTTCACCACCGCCGTGTGGGTGGTCATTAGGGTTCATAACAGAACCTCTTACTGTTGGTCTCCAACCCTTATTACGGATACGACCTGCTTTACCGTAGTGTACATTTTCGTGGTCAATATTAGAAACCTGTCCAATGGAAGCACGGCAGCTAATTGGAACTTTTCTCATTTCTCCTGAAGGGAGACGAACGAGAGCATAGTTACCTTCCTTACCCATAAGCTGAGCCATATTTCCGGCACTTCTTACAAGCTGAGCACCCTTACCTGGATACAGTTCAATCGCATGGATGAAAGTACCAACTGGGATTGCTGAAAGTGGAAGTGCACAACCTGGCTTGATGTCAGCATCAACACCAGAACGAACAACATCGCCAACCTTCATGCCTTCAGCAGCAAGAATATAACGCTTTTCGCCATCTTCATACTGTAAAAGAGCGATGAATGCACTTCTGTTTGGGTCATATTCAATTGTCATAACAGTAGCATTTACGCCATCTTTGTTACGCTTGAAATCTATAACACGATATTTTCTTCTATTTCCGCCGCCTCTGTGACGAACAGTAATTCTACCATAGCTGTTACGGCCTGACTTTTTCTTCAATGGTTCGAGCAAGCTCTTTTCAGGCTCAACCTTTGAAAGACAGGAATAATCAGTTACTGTCATATTTCTACGAGACGGAGTAGTTGGCTTATAAGTTTTAATTGCCATTTATTTCACTCCTCAATGCGTTTTTGCGGGAGCATTACTCCCATACTAACTCAGATAATTATAATATCTGTTCTATTAGAACATACCATCAAAGAACTCAATTGTTCCCTTACGCTTTTTACCGTCCTTGCCGTTTGATGGCTCTGGATTGATGGTGATGATTGCTTTTTTGTAATCCGGTTTCTTACCAACGAATCTGCCAACACGTTTTGCACGTCCTGTACAGTTCATAGTATTTACTTTTACTACTTCAACGCTGAAGAGAGCTTCTGCTGCCTGAGCGATTTCTACCTTGTTTGCATCCTTAGCAACTTTAAAAGTATACTTGCTTTCAGCCATATTGTCAACGCTCTTTTCAGTGATTACCGGTTTCAGAATAATATCCTGTGGTGCTTTCACTTTGCATACACCTCCTCGATTTTTGCAACAGCATCCTTAGAAACGATGAACTTGTCATAGTTAAGAATGTCGTATACATTCAGGGTGTTTACTGCGGCAGTCTTTACACCAGCAATATTAGATGCACTCTTTATAACCTTCTGGTCAGCTTCTGCTGTTACTAAGAGAGCCTTGCCTTCTACGTTAAGAGCCTTCAGCATAGCAACCATAGTTTTTGTTTTATACTCTGTTGCAGTCAGGTTATCCAGAACAATGATGTTATTGTCCAGAACTTTTGAAGAAAGAGCAGACTTCATAGCAAGTCTTCTTACCTTCTTATTCAGTGCATAGCTATAATCTCTCGGCTTAGGACCAAGTGCCACGCCACCGTGAGTCCACTGTGGAGCACGAATGGAACCCTGTCTTGCATGACCTGTACCTTTTTGTCTCCATGGCTTTCTACCACCACCACGTACTTCTGTACGAGTTAATGTAGACTGTGTACCCTGACGCTGATTTGCCAGATAATTCACAACCATAGCGTGCATTACTGCTTCATTTGGTTCAATTCCAAAAACAGCATCTGCAAGTTCTGTCTCAGAGACCTTATTACCAGTCATATCAAAAACTGAAACTTTTGCCATCTGTGTTTCCTCCTTTCCTTACGCCTTTACGCTGTCAACAATAGCAACAATGCCGCCCTTTGGACCTGGAATTGCGCCCTTTACAGCGATGAGATTATTTTCGGTATCGACTTTTACGATTTCCAGATTCTGAACGGTTACAGCTTCTGCGCCCATGTGACCTGGCATACCCTTACCCTTATAAATACGGGATGGAGATGAACAAGCACCCATAGAACCAGCCTGTCTGTGTACCGGACCTGTACCGTGAGTTTCCTTGAGTCTGTGCTGATTGTGGCGTTTGATTGCGCCTGCAAAGCCCTTACCTTTGCTTGTACCGCTTACATCAACACTGTCGCCGACTGCAAAAGTATCTGCTTTCACAATGTCGCCTACATTCAGAGCATCACAATTTTCCAGTCTAAATTCTTTTAAAGTTTTCTTTGGAGCAACGTCTGCCTTTTCGAAGTGACCCTTCATTGGCTTGTTTACTCTCTGAACCTTTACATCGCCGTAGCCCATCTGAACTGCTGAGTAACCATCGTTTTCAACAGTTTTCTTCTGCACTACAACGCACGGACCGGCTTCTACTACAGTAACAGGAATTACTTTGCCGGATTCGTCGAAAATCTGCGTCATGCCGATTTTCTTGCCGATAATTGCTTTCTGCATTTCGTTTTCCTCCTAATGGTTATTGGTTGGCATTTCACCAACTTGACCGATGACCTTGTGAGTCATCAAACAGTTTTCACTGCAATAAGGTTTACTTCAGTTCCATAACAATATCCACACCAGCTGGGATTTCCAGTTTCTGCAATGCTTCAGTTGTCTTCTGAGTTGGTCTTACAACATCAATCAATCTCTTGTGTGTACGGATTTCAAACTGTTCACGGCTATCCTTGTATTTATGAGTTGCACGCAAAATTGTAACGATTTCCTTGTTTGTAGGAAGTGGAATAGGACCAGACACTCTGGAACCGCTTCTCTTTGCTGTTTCTACAATCTTTGCAGCAGCTGCATCTACAGTTGCGTGTTCGTAACCTTTAATCTTGATTCTGATTTTTTCGTCGACTGCCATTGTTATTTCGCCTCCTTAGCCAATTATTTTGGGGGCAGGGATTTTTCCCCACAGAATAGTTTACACGCATCCGTGTGTTTCACGGCCTGCTTATTTAAAAAGCTCGAAAAACATTGCTGTTTTCCGAGCCAGAATACACACCTGTCCTTTGTACAGTACGCACCACTGTAAAAAAGCATCACACAGACTGTGTTCTATCCTGATTCGCCCGGTTTTAAATCGGACATACTCCATGAAAATTACCTGACATACCGCCAGCAACCTTTCACTTCATCGCATATCTACTGCAATCACGCAAGTATGATTATATCACACTTTTTCATAAATTGCAAGTGTTTTTTTCTATTTTTTCATTTTAAGTTGTAAACTTTTTTTGATAAAATTACTTTGAATTTATTAAATAAATAAATTATATTTTTTACAATCTTTTCAATAAAAATCGTATCTGCAATTTACATAAAAATATGTATAAAACGAACATGATTTGCGTTAAATATTACAAATTATTGTTGACAAAACAAAAAGCATATGTTATAGTATATACACAGGCTAATAATATTTTTAATTATATATGATATACTTTTTGTTTAATAATAAAAATAAAAGCTATTATATAATCAATTATCATTATTACAATTCGTTAGTTATATGCTGTTATATATTAAGAAAGGAAACTTATAATATTATGAATTATGAAATAGCAAAAAAATTGCTTAAAGAATACAATCAGGAACATCTCCTGCAATTTTATGATGAACTATCAGAAATTAATAAACAAAAATTATTAAATCAAATAGAACAAATTGATTTTTCACTTCTTACAGAACTGGAAAAACAAAAAAATTCAAAAAGAGGAACTTTTAAACCTGTTGATGCTGTTACTTTAGGGGAAATAGAAAAAAATAAAAGAGAATATGTCAGTCTCGGTATAAACGCTATAAAGTCACAGAAAGTTGGTGCTGTTTTACTTGCAGGTGGACAAGGTACAAGACTTGGTTTTTCTCATCCTAAGGGAATGTATAATATTGGTGTAAATCGTAATCTTTATATTTTTGAATGCCTGTTCAATAATTTAAAAGATATAGTATTCTTAACAAAAGCATACGTTCCGCTTTTTATTATGACAAGCGAATCAAATGATAAAGAAACAAGAACATTTTTAAAAGCTCATGATTATTTTGGATACAATCCTGATTATGTTCACTTCTTTATTCAGGAAATGGCTCCTGTTATTGATGAAAACTCAAAAATTCTTCTTTCTGAAAAAGATAAAATAGCAATGTCACCTAATGGAAACGGCGGCTGGTTCTCATCTATGCAACGTGCAGGACTATTAGATAAAATACAGGAAATGGGTATCTTATGGCTTAATGTATTTGCAGTAGATAATGTATTGCAGAGAATTGCAGACCCATGTTTTATAGGTGCAACTATTCTATCTGGATGTTCAGCAGGCGGAAAAGTTGTAGCCAAAGCTGCTCCTGATGAAAGAGTTGGTGTTCTTTGCTTGGAAAATGACAGGCCTTCTATTGTAGAATACTACGAAATGACTGAAGAAATGCGAACAAGAAGAGAACCTGACGGAAGACTTTCTTATAATTATGGTGTTATTTTAAATTATCTCTTCCGTGTAGATACACTTATACAGACTTTAAAAGAGACAATGCCACTTCATATGGCACATAAAATTGTTCCTTATATTGATGAAAACGGAAACTGTGTAACGCCTTCAGAACCAAATGCTTATAAATTTGAAACACTTGTACTTGATATGATTAGATTACAGGAAAACTGTTTATCTTTTGAAGTTGACAGAGAAAGAGAATTTGCTCCTGTTAAAAATGCAACTGGTACTGATTCTGTTGACACTGCAAGAGAATTACTTGAGAAAAACGGAGTATCTCTATAAAATCACTATTTATAAAACTTAATAAAATTAAAAAGCTTCTGTACTACTTGTTATTTACATAGTACAGAAGTTTTTTATGCCTTAATATAAAATTAAGTCCTATAAAAGCTCTATTTTAATTTTTATCATCAGAAACTGCTACTTTAGGCTTTCTTAAATTTATAATACATCCTCTTGGACATTCTTTTGCACAAAGTCCACATGACACGCATTTATCATAATCTATGACAGCATGGGCATCCACAACGTGAATTGCATCGAATTTACAAGCCTTTTCACATTTTTTACATCCAATACATGAACTTTTGCATGCTGTAACAGCAGCTTTTCCAATATCTTTTGATGAACATACAACATCAACTTTTTTCTTTTCTGAACGAAGTTCAATAAGTCCATTAGGACAGGCTTTTGCACATTTTCCGCATGAGATACATTCCTCTGTGCATATGGTAGCTATTCCATTTTTAATAGTTATACAACCTTTATCACATACAGAAGCACAATCACCTAATCCTATACATCCATGCATACAACTGCTCATACCACCATAAAAACGCTTTGCAGAAGCACAAGTCTGTACACCATCAAATTCAAATTTACTTGTTGTATTCTCACACGTTCCGCAACAATGCAGAACAGGTATTTTTCTTTCAGAAGCTTCAACAGAAACCCCCATTACTTCACCTATAGCTTTTGCTGAAGAAGCTCCTCCAGGAAGACAGGCATTCATCTCAGCACCTTTATTGACAATGGCATCTGCATAGTCAGAACATCCGGCAAATCCGCAAGCTCCACAGTTAGCCCCTGGAAGTGATTCTATAATCTTTTCTACTCTTTCATCAACTTTTACAGCAAATACTTTAGAAATTACAGTTAAGAGGATTCCAAACAAAAGCCCAAAGCCTATAAAAATCAGAATTGGATAAATATATTCCATTGTTTATTCCACCTTTCCTTATTGACCAAGACCGCCAAAGCCAAGAAAACTCATAGATACTATAGCAGCAGCAACAAGTGTTGCCGGAATACCACGAAACATTGCTGGTGTATCTGATTCTGATTCATCTACACGGGAACGTACACCTGAAAATAAAATCATTGCAAGTGCAAAACCAAATCCTGAGAAAAAGGCATTGACAATGGATTCACCAAAATTATAACTTTCATCAATATTCATTATAGTTACACCAAGTACTGCACAGTTAGTAGTTATCAATGGCAGATATACACCTAATGTTTTATATAATGGAGGCATTACTTTCTTCATAACAATTTCTAAAAGCTGTACAAATACAGCAATTACTAAAATAAATGCAACTGTACGCAAATAAGTTAAATCCAATGGCTCTAATATAAAATAATAAATAGGATATGTAACAAGTGAAGCACAAATCATTACAAAAATAACTGCCATGCCCATACCCATACTGGAATCTAATTTTTTTGATACACCTAAAAACGGACAACAGCCATAAAATTTTGAAAGTACAAAGTTATTTGTCAAAACAGCTGCAATGATAATTGTAATATATGTACTCATTATTATTCAGCCTCCTCACATTTTGCACTGCACACCGCTGCATTTGGGCAAGCAGAACAACCTAATTTCTTAGGTGGTTTTTTCTTTGAAAGCTTACATACAATAGCAATAACTATTCCAAGTACAAAAAATCCACCTGCTGGCATTACAAACAATGACATAGTATGTGTCTCAAGTACAGGAATTGATATTCCAAACCATGTACCTGAACCAAAAATCTCACGAATAGAACCCATCAAAAATAATGCAAGTGTAAAACCAAGTCCCATGCCTGCTCCATCCAATACAGAAGCAACAACACCATTTTTACTTGCAAACATTTCAGCACGTCCTAAGATAATACAGTTTACTGTAATAAGTTCAAGAAATGCACCCAGACTTGTATAAAGTGCAGGAACAAAACCATGAAGCAAAAATTGTATCAGGGTTACGAATGTGGCAATAATTACAATGTAACATGGTAATTTCACTTGCTGTGGTATAGCTTTTTTGAGCAGGCATATTACTAAATTAGAACATATTAAAACAAACGTAGTTGAAAGTCCCATACCAATTCCGTTAAATGCTCCTGTTGTTACGGCAAGAGTCGGACACATACCAAGCAACGCAACAAATACAGGATTTTCACGAATCAGACCTTTCATAAATTCTTTTCCATAATTCATTTCAGTACTCCTTCCTCTTTATTAACTGTAAATGTATCTATAGCACAGTTTACAGCTGATTTCATGCCTTTAGAAGAATATGTTGCACCTGTTATATTATCAACATTATTTATAGACTTTGTATCTGATAAGCCTTTAAAATAATCTACTAAAAGCTCTGGATTTGTTTGTACCTTTGTTCCCAGACCTGGAGTCTCTGTCACAGAAACAAATGAAATTCCTGTAACGCCTCCTTCAGCATCAATTCCAACTATTACTTGCAAACCACCTTTATTATACCCATCAGCTGTAACAAGCACTGCTGACTGATTATTCTCATCAACATAAAGAGCAGTTGCTTTTGCCTTTTCATTATCAGCTTTTTTAAATTCAGTAACTTCCTCAAATGTTCCTGCATCAGGAAGTTGTTTAAGGCTTTCTTGTATTGCCTGAGCTTCAGATGCTGCTATTTTATCTTTTGTAATACTATTCGCAAATGCAAGAGCACCACAACATACTGCACATACAACAGCAAGAACTAAAGGCGGTTTTATCATACTTTGTTTTGCCATATCAATTTTCCCCCTTTTCCTGAACTTTTGCACCAACAGGTTTTGTCATTGTGAAACGGTCTATATATGGTGTAAGCAAATTCATAAGCAGAATAGAGAATGAACATCCTTCAGGCATACTTGCAAATTCTCGGATGACAAATGTGAGTATACCGCAACCAATACCAAATATTATTTTACCCTTTGTTGTTATTGGTGTAGTAACATAATCTGTTGCCATAAAGAATGCTCCAAGCATAACACCACCACTTAACAATGTATAGAGAACAGATGACATTTCTCCGCCTGATATTAAAGTATGTAATAATGATAACACTCCAAGAGAACCAAGATAAGCAATTGGTGTAGATGCGGAAATAATTCCCATCGCAATCAGGAAAATTCCTCCGACAAGTAATGCCAGTGCTGATGTCTCACCTATACATCCGCCTACATTACCAATAAACAAATCTAAAAGACCCGCATCACCTGACGCAAGAGGTGTTGCACTTGTCAGAGC
Organism: Ruminococcus sp.; assembly: GCA_017465305.1. Taxonomy (GTDB): domain Bacteria; phylum Bacillota; class Clostridia; order Oscillospirales; family Ruminococcaceae; genus Ruminococcus_C. Next base: position 24,117 of record JAFTWL010000006.1, read on the forward strand.
GTCAATTGCATTGTTTCCATTTGATGAGAGCATTTCTCCAAATGATAATCCTTTATAATAAAACGGCTTAACCCATGTTGTCATATCTCCTGCAAATGAGAGAAGAAGAAAAACACGTCCTGTAATAGCAGGATTAGCAAAATTGCATCCTAAGCCTCCGAAGAGCTGTTTTACTACTGCAATCGCAAATATACAGCCTATAGCTGCCTCCCATAATGGAAGAGTTGCAGGAAGATTCAAAGCTAATAAAACACCTGTTAAAGCAGCACTTCCATCTTGTACAGTTGTCTCTTTTTTCATCAGTTTCTGACAGACGAACTCACTTAAAACACATACTGCTGTACAAAATACAATTAAAAGCAATGCACGTATACCAAATACTATTACTGATGAAATCATTGCTGGCAATAATGCAAGAATGACAAGACCCATAATTTTTTGTGTTGACATTGAACTCCTAATATGAGGAGACGGTGAAACTGTTAATAACTGCAAAATTATTCCTCCTTACTTTTTAGCTGATGCCATTACCATAGCTTTAGCAAATTGATTTGTTTCTGCAACTGGACGTTTTGCCGGACATACATATGTACAGCAACCGCAGTTCATACATAACATTACCTTTAATTTTTGCAATGCTTCTACATCTTTCCCCTCATAAGCTTTACAGATTTGTGGAGGCATTAAATCAAGCGGACAAGCTTGTATACAACGACCACAATGAATACAAGCTGAAGACTTAGGACTCTGTGATTTTTTCATTGCTAAAATCGCATTATTTGCTTTCAATACAGGGTCATTTATATCCTGTATACTCATCCCCATCATAGGGCCACCATAAAGCAACTTCTTAACTTTATCAATTTCACATTCAGCAAAGTTAAGAACATCAGCAACAGGTGTTCCCATAGGAACTATGACATTACATGGATTTTTTATTGCATCGCCATCCACTGTAAGCATACGCTGCACCATTGGCATACCTGTCTTTAAATAACGACTTACAAATGCAACAGATGAAACATTCATCACAATTACGCCTTGGTCTGCTGGAAGTTGTCCTTCCATTACAATTCTTCCAAGTGTATTATAAATCAAAACCTTTTCTGCTCCCTGTGGATATGTACATGGAAGTACAGAAATTTTAATTTCAGGATAAGAAGATGCTTTTTCTTTTAAAATACGTATCGCCTCAGGTTTATTGGACTCAATTCCAATGATACATTGCTTTATTGAAAGCCATTTCATAACCTGACGCACTCCGTCTATTACTTCATCAGGAGCTTCAACCATCTGGCGATAATCAGAAGTAATATATGGTTCGCATTCTGCTGCATTGATACAAAGTGTGTCTACACTCTGCTTAGGAGCAAGCTTTACACATGCCGGAAAACTTGCTCCGCCCATTCCAACAAGTCCGCTTTGTCTGATTGCTTTTAAAAAACTGTCCTTATCAGTAACTTCAGGAACTTTTACTTCTGGACTTACCGACTGCTCACCATCTGTTGTGATTTCAACCATTTTGCAGGTTCGTCCATTACTCATGCGATAATCAGAAATTGCTGTTACAGTACCTGAAACACCACTATGAATCGGTACAGCCATAAAAGCATCTGTATCACCTATTTTCTGCCCAACCTGTACAATATCCTTAATTTTCACGACTGGTGAACAAGGTGCACCAATATGCATACTCATCGGAATACGTACTTTTTCAGGAACAGGAAGCTTCTGACTTGAACAGTTTTCTGTATTTTTGTGATGGGATAGCTTTACACCGCCCAATCTTTTCATATCTTTTTCCTCCAATCTTGATACTAAAAAATTTTATTCTTATGTAAAAATTAAATTGTCACCAAATATGTTGCCATACCCTGTTTTTCAGAATTAGTATAATCAATATCATATTAAAAAATTGTTTTATCATAAAATGATATATAACATACTATTTAAAAAAATTCTTCTCTTTTAAATCATAAAAACCCCTTTTCTTTTCTTAAAAAAAATGATATTATAGAAGTGTTTATTATTTCGAATAAGTAATTTCTGAAAAACTAAAAAGGTTTATTATGTTCTGAAAAACAAGCTATAACATATTATATTACAATTTTTTAAGCTTGTAAACATGAAAATAATAATTTTTTCAAATCAAAACTTTTACCTTAAAAAAAAGTGTTTCATAATCTTTTTTTGAAATAATTAAAATAATAAATAAAAAAGGAGCTTATAATATGAAAGGTTATCGTATAAGTTTAATTCGTCATGGAAGAACTGACGCTAATGATAAAGGAATATACATAGGAAGAACTGACTATGGTCTGTCTAATAAGGGAATACATGAACTATATAACAAAATGGATGAATATGTATATCCGAATGTTGCGAGAGTTTATAGCAGTCCTATGCAAAGATGTATTGAAACATCAGAAATTTTATTTCCTGATTCACAAATACAGACTGTTGAAAATTTAATTGAAATGGATTTCGGAGAATTTGAGGGGAAGTCTGCTGATGAACTTGTTAAAAGAGAAGACTTTAAAACATGGCTAAAAGGAGGTATGGACTGCCGTCCGCCTCAGGGTGAAAGTGTCTCTGAAGTACAACTTCGTATTTTTAAAGCACTTAATGAAATTATATATGATATGATGAATGATGATTTACTTCATTGTGCTGTTGTAACACATAGCGGTATTATTTCCAACATGATTGCTGGTTTTGGAATTCCAAAAATTAATCCTAAAGAGTTATGTCCTGCTCCTGGTGAGGGATACGATATTTTAATTACAGCTTCACTATGGCAACGTTCAGGAGCATTTGAGATTTTAGGAATGACACCTTATAACGCATAACAGAAAGTTTTTAGCCTATACTTTTTATTGATAATATAACAATATGCAGAAATATACAAAATAAAAGTATAGGAGAAATTTTATTATGAAACAACGTGCTTTATATCAGTTTTCAGGAGATGCACTCCACAAAAGTCAATATTCTATTGGCAAACATCTTTTTTTACTTATATTTTTAAAAATTTCCCTTTATTTGATTTTAATGGGGTGTACCATGTTCGCACATAACATCACAGGAAACTCTATATCAGAACTCTACAGCATTTCAAATATTAGCTGGATTATATTCAGAACTATTTTTTCTGTCATATCATTTTTATTACAAGCTCCTATCTGGTATAATATTGTATTTCACTGTCTTCAATCAGGAAAATTAGTTGTTAAAAATGTTACTCTGAAAAAGTTTTTAATTTTGTATTTATTCTTAAATCTAATCAGTACATTTATTCTTATTCCTATTCCATTTGTGTTGTATGCTGGATTAGAACTATTAAATATTGGGGCATCACAAACAGAAGGTGCTATATATTTTCTTGGAGCTATTCAGGCAATACCAATTTGTATCTTTATAGTATTTATTTTTTTATGGGCTTTGCCTGCTCTTTTACTTGCTCAGATAATGATATTTTGTCAAAATGAAACTTCAATATTGAATACTATAACTAAATCATTTAAAGTAATGTCAGGAAAAAGACGCTCTTTCTGGATTACAATAATTCAAAGTTTTATTATAGCTATAATTCCGGTATTTTTAGCACGCTCTGTAATGAATATTATAATTTTTCTGGGAGTGAGTATAAAAGAGTGGGAATATGTTGCAAAAGAATGAACTGACTTGACATTTACAAATTAGCATGTTAAAATATAAGTAAGATATAATTATATACAAAGTAAATTATTTAATTTATAAGAAAGGAGGGTTTAAGGCTTGTATAATTCAAAATATAAAAATGCTTTATCAATTATACCGGATTTCGCTGAAACTGCTGAAATTTGTGTTGATGAAAAAGCTGATATATTTTCCAAAATTACTGCATATGTAACAGCTCCTGTGCTTTATTCTTATGTACTATGGACTCTTAAGCAAGCACAGAATTTAAATTTAAATAAACTCTGGTTTCTTGCAAGAGACGGCCATATTTTATATAATATAGCAAAGATACTATGTGATAAATATAATATACCTATAGAATGCCATTATTATTATTGTTCAAGAATGGCATTACGTATGCCTGTTTATCATCTTATGGGAGATTCTGCTTATGATATGCTCTTAATCCGTGGTGCAAGCCTTACCCCTGACCATGTACTTAAAAGACTTAATTTAAATGACAATGAATGTAACTTAATATATAATGAAATCAACTTTCCATTAAGTAATTCAAATAAAATTTTATCACGTTCTGAATTCTCAGCTTTTTCAGATAAAATACGTAAAAGCAAAGTTTTTTCTTCCTTTTTAAAAGAAAAATCTACTTCAGCTTTAAAAAATGCCATATCTTATGCACAACAGGAAGGTCTTTTTGATGAAGAACATATAGGAATTGTTGACAGTGGTTGGAATGGCTCAATGCAAAATTCATTGCATATTCTTCTTGAATATGCTGGAAAACCTGCTCCTAAAATTACAGGCTTTTATTTTGGACTTTATTCACCACCTGAAAAAAAAGCTGGTGACTGGTTTACATGGTACTTTGCACCTAACTCCTCTCCAAAACAAATACTTAAGTTCAACAATAACGTATATGAGTGTATGTGCTATGCTCCCCATGGAACAGTAATGGGATATGAAAAAAAAGACAATAAAAAAATCATTCCAATATGTAAAGAACTCAAAAATATTGATTTACATAATGCTGAAATAGCAAAAAAGCAAGAAAAAATATGTATTGAATTTGCAAATAAAATTTCTGATAAATCTGATTTTAATTCATTTGAACTGAAAGACTTGCATAAAATGTCAACACTTCTTTTACAACAATTTATGTTTAATCCTGATAAAGAAGAAGCTCTTGCATTTTCAGAATTTCTTTTTTGTGATGATTTAGGTGAACATTACTTTTTTCCACTTGTACAGGAAAATCAGGAAAATGTACTTAAAAATTGTCTTTTCCTAAAAAGAATAAAACGATTTTTTCTACGAAATAAAGAAATAAATCCTGACCCTTTCTGGATTTATGGTTCATTAAATTGCAGCAATATAAAATTAAAGTCATGGTATAGAAAAAATTTTTACTTATGGGATTTAATCAGGCTATACAATAGGAGGAAATAGTAGTTTATGGATAATGTAAAAAGTAATAGCTTGCCTCTTGTTTCTGTAATTATGGGTGTTTACAATTGTCCAAGTTATAGTATGCTTGAATCATGCGTTGAATCTATATTACTTCAAACATATAAAAATTTAGAGTTTATTATTTGTGATGACGCTTCTACAAATGACACATGGGAATGGCTTAATTTACTTGCTAAAAAAGATTCACGAATTATATTGATACAGAATAAAGAAAATCTTCACCTTGCTTCTTCTCTTAATAAGTGTATAGCAATTTCAAAAGGTAAATATCTTGCACGTCAGGATGTTGACGATATTTCCTATAATGACCGAATCGCTGAGGAAGTTAAATTTTTAGAGGAAAACAAGGAAATTTCTTTTGTTGGAACTTCATGCTGGCTATATAACCCTAAAGAAGGCATTGTAGGTAAAAGAGATATGACTGCAAGACCACAAAAAAAAGATTTTTTGTTCAATTCTCCTTTCATTCATGGTTCACTTTTATTTAGAAGAAGTTGTCTGAACATAAATTCATGTTATCCTGTTTTTAAAAATATATCACGTTATGAAGATTATGCAATGTTTATGACTTTTTATTCAAAAGGAATAAAAGGAGCAAATTTGCCCCAAGTATTATATAAATTTCATTATGACCGTGAAAGTAGATGTGTTCCTGCTCATGAACGCATTGATGAAGTCAAAATAAGATGGGCTGGCTTTAGAAAGTTAAATCTCTTTCCAAAGGCATTTCCATATTTACTTAAACCATTGATTTTAATACTTATTCCTCAGAAATCAGTACACTGGCTTCGTGAACACTTTAGGGAAAAATATAAATTTAAAGACTTATTGCTGTAAATTCTATTAAAATAGACACTAATATAACATTTTATCTAAAAACACAGTTCTGTTTTTCAGATTTTTTTCCGTCTGTTTTCACAAAACAATCACATTGTATGGGTATACTTAAACCATGCTCTTAAAAGAGCATGTAACATCCTCTAATTTACTTTTGTATTTACCCCGATACAAAAGTATATCCCCAATAATCCCTATATCATAGCAGCAGACGCCTCCTACCCCGAGGCGTTTGTTGTATCTGTTCGTTTTAAATGAACATTAAAAATCTTCCAAAAAATAAAAAGCACACTGTTTTTCAGTGTGCTTTTTATTTTTAATTTCAGCTAATCCAAATGAATATTTAATATATTATGATACATACTAAAAAATGATATCATTATTAAACTAAAATTTCTATTTATGGGGGCTGAATCTATGAGTATAATGTTAATACGCACATTTTTATTATACATTATCATTCTATTCTCTGTAAGATTTATGGGAAAACGACAGATGGGAGAACTACAGCCTTCTGAACTTGTTATTACTATTTTAATTTCAAATATTGTTACTCAACCTATAGAAAATGAAAATATTCCTATTCTTATGGGGATTCTTCCTATACTTGCTTTGATAAGCTTTGAAGTAATTATTTCAGCTATAAGCATGAAATCAGGAAAGTTCAGACAAATAATTACGGGAAGACCAAAAGTAATTATATGTAACGGTCATATAGACCAGAAAACACTTAAAGAATTACGATTTTCAGCTGAAGATATGCTTGCATCCTTAAGAGGAAATGATATTTTTTCATTAGAAGATGTAGATTATGCTATAGTAGAGACAACTGGAAGCGTATCAGTATATAAAAAATCTGACAGTCAACAAAATGAAATGCAGACAGCTGTAGTTATAGATGGAAAATACAGAACAACTGAATTAGAATTCATAGGAAAATCAAAAAAATGGGCTGAAAGTATTCTTAATAAGAAAAACCTTCAGGTTAAAAATATTTATCTCATGATGGCAAACACAAAAGGTGAATATGATATAATAAAAAAAGAAGAAAACGGAGAAAGTAATGACAAGATTAAAAATTAGTATTGGTATTTTAATTTTTCTTGTACTTTTAAGCACATTTTCTGCTGTATCCTCAAAAAAAATATGCAATGAACTATATACTCAATTAGAACAAATAGAAGAAACAGCAGAAAAAAATAACACTGATGAGGCAATTAAGCTATGCTCTACTCTACAGGAAACATGGCATAATAAAAAAAATTTTCTTATATTTACTATAAGAAGAGACAAGCTACTAAACACTGAAGAATCCATTCAAAAACTTCAATCTATGTTAGAATCTGACTGTGATGAATTTACAGCTGAAATAGAGTCAATCAAACTTATGTTAGATTACATTGTCAAAGAAGAAATTCCAAGCATTAAAAATATTCTTTAAAAAACCTCAGTCAGATTTAATTTCTGCTGAGGTTTTTCAATATAATTTTAAAAATCCTTTATTGCTGCTTTTGCCTTATTGACAATATTTTTATCATTTTCATATGTTAAAATATTTGAGGCATATCCAATATCAACCCAACGAGCTTCAGCAATTTCTTCTTCCTGAGGTTCAAAATTGTAATTTCTTGCCCTTGCAATAAAATAAACTACTGTTTTCTGAGTATCTCTCTTAGGGAAATAACAAACTGTTTCACGAAAAGTAGGGTCAATAATAACATCAATTGATGTTTCCTCTTTTATTTCCCTCGCAGCTGTTTCAACTTCTGTTTCTTCCCCTTCAACATGTCCTTTAGGAAATGACCAATGTCCACTGTTTATATGCTTAATCAAAAGAATTTCAATATTTCCATGTGATTTTCTATAGACAATAGCACCACATGACTTTTCATAAGTCATAACAGTCCTCCTCTCACAAAAAAGATTATATTGTCATTAGTATATCACAATTCTAAAGATTTGTCCATAGAAAAAAACTATCACTAATAATTTTTTTGTTTTTAGAAATAATAAATAATCTGATGTTTAAAAATTTATTATAATTAAATAAAATAAAAACCTATTCTCATCAAAATGCTAAAAGCAATTATTTATGAGAATAGGTATTTTTTAAGTAAAATTGTAATTAAAGTTCTACTATTTCGCCCTGTAAATCACGTGGTGCAGAAATTGCATTAGATTCATCAGTATCTATGTGCATTGCTGTTGCATAAGAAGAAGATACTCGACAGACAACATCACCAAGAATTGCTTTTCTTCCGTCTGTATCAACCTTAACCCATACAATGTCCTTATCCTTTACGCCCATTTCAGCAGCATCTTCAGGTGTAAGGTGAATATGACGCTTTGCAACGATAACGCCTTCTGAAAGTTCAATTTCTCCAGCAGGACCGACAATTTTGCAGGCACCTGAAGAAGCAACATCACCTGATTCACGAATTGGTGCAGCAATATCAATAGAACGAGCATCTGTAGCTGAAAGTTCTACTTGATTTGCATTTCTGAATGGACCAAGAATTGAAACGTTTGGCATTTCCTTTTTAGGGCCAACGATTGTAACTCTTTCTTCACATGCAAACTGACCAGGCTGTGAAAGCATTTTCTTTACAGTTAAAGTTTTTCCTTCTCCAAACAAAATAGCAAATGCTTCTTCTGTAAGGTGTACGTGTCTTGCTGATGTTTCTACAATAAATTTTTTAGACATAAATGTCCCTCCAATTATATTTATTTCCTATTTTTATTTTACTACTTTATTTTACATTAGTCAATAGGATTATCAAAAAATCAGAGTTTTTTTATATAAAAATTGATATGAATTTTTGTTATTATCCTTAAATCACAGCATTTTCGATTTCCTTTTCGGAAATACCAAGCTGTTGTTTATAAATATCTTTCATTATTAAATCTGTATTCTCACAATAAAATTTTGATACAGCAGATTTATTATACTGTCCCATTTTTTCTCTTAAAATCTTATTTGATGCAAGCTTTTCAATAGCTTCAGTAAATGATTCTACATCTTTAGGTGAACATTTATACCCTGTTATACCGTCTTCCATATAATCGTTTATTCCATGCACATTTGAAGTAATAAGCGGCAGACCTGACTGCATAGCCTCAAGTGCTGCCATTCCAAGACCTTCCCTTTTTGAAGGAAAACAAAAAATATCCGATGCATGAAGTAAATCGGAAATATCCTCCCTGTATCCTGCAAAATGTACTCTATTATCTATATGTAATTGATTTGCCAATTCTTTTAAAAATTCAGTTTCTGAACCTTTTCCACATATTATGTAATGTAAATCATAATTTTTAATACGTGAAATTGCCTGTAAAATGATACGATGATTTTTATTTTTATTTATCTCTCCTACTGATATAAGAACTATAGCTGTTTCTGAAATACCAAATTCATTTCGTATAGTCATTGTATTTTTTAATGATTCATCATAATATTCGTGTTTTAAACCTACACTTGGAATTTTTATTATTTTTTTCGCATTAAACTTTCTTTTAGCTCTATTATAATCTTCATTGTTGATAGTAATTAAAACATCTGTTTTTTTAGAATAAAATTTCTCCATAGGATAAAATGCAAGCCAGTAAAATAAAGGAGCTCCTTTAAAAAAGTGAAATCCATGTGCTGTGTAAATTACAGGTATGCTCATCTTATATGCTATTTTTCTTGCATATATACTTACTACTGGAGTATGGCTATGAATTAAATCAAATTTTACCTTATTCATAAGATTTTTAAGTTCAATATATGCTTCTCTGTTTTTTCTTAAATTATAAGGATTTCGTTCAAAATCAATATGATGACATATAACTCCTTTGAGTTCCATCTCCTCTTTAAAACTTTCAACCCTTTTTTCAGAGGTATTATTACCTTGCAAAAAATTACAAGCAATATGTACTTCACACCCCATAGATATAAGCAACTTAATATTTTCCCGATTAAACTGGTCATGCATGGAGGCAGCTGCTGAAAGCATTAAAACTTTCTTTTTCATAAAAATCCTCCGTTTAATAAAGAATATATATTATTATAACATAATATAATAAATAAATCAACTGATTTTCAATCAAAAAAACTGTAAACTCACAAGAAACTTTTTCTTCTTTAACGTCCTGTTTTTAGATATTACTCTTTACTCTTTCACTTGTTTTACATAATGATATGGCATAATGTAATCACAAAAAGAAAAGGAACATCAGACAGGGAATTGCATGTATAAAAAGAAAGGAATGCATTTTTCATGGAATCAAAAAGACACTCTATTGCTTGGGCAATGATGCTCGCAGTTACAGCAATGTCATTTACGGGCTGTGATGATAGTGCAAATAGTAGTTCTCTTTCAAAAACTGCTGATTCTGTTACATCAACAACCCAAAACAAAACGACAGAACAACAAACAAAAACAAATTCTATTGAAACAGAAAATATATCTTATATTAAAAACAATTTTATTGCTGAATATGACAATGATGATTTTACACAGCAATATAATACTTTTGATGCTGAAATTACTTTAAAAGGTGATACAGCTTCTATAAATGGAAATACTAAGAATGTTAGTATTGATGATTCTTTAATTACTATTTCTAAAGGTGGAGTTTATCGCTTATCCGGTAAATTTTCAGATGGACAGATTGTCATAACAGGCAATGAAAAAGTAAAATTATATTTAGATGGTGCTGATATTACATCCAATAATGGTCCTGCTATTTATTGTAATAATGAAAAAAGAACAATTATAACATTAGCTGATGGTACAGAAAATCATCTTGCTGATAGCAATAATTATCCAGTTTCATCATATCCAGAAAACTTTGACCCTTCTGCACTTTATGCTGAAGATAAATTAACTATAAATGGAACTGGAACGCTCATTATAGATGGAAACTATGCTAATGGCATAGTAAGCAGAAATGATTTAAAAATAACCGATGGTAATATTAAAGTTACAGCTCTTAACAATGGTATAAAAGGTAAAGATAGTGTTGCTGTTTGTGGCGGAACTATTTCAGTTAACGCTGGAAATGATGGCATTAAATCAACAGAAAAAGATGACCCTGAAAAAGGATGGGTTGAAATTAACGGCGGAACAATATCCATAGAATCTGTTCGGGATGGTATACAAGCAGAGACAGATTTATATATTACTGACGGAACTTTAAATATAAAAACTACAGGCGATGTTGATATCAATAATAAAAATGAAATGTCTCCTGACGGTTTTAATTTTGGCAATCATGATAATATGATGAACCATGAAAAATTTAAAAATTTTCAGAACGATAGTTTTCCAGAACAGTCAAATCAAAAACCTATAGAAGCTGAAAGTACTGTTCTTATGATAAATAATACAAGTCAAACTGATGACACAAATACAACAAATTCGAGTGATGAAACAACCGAAACAGAAGAAAATACAAGTAGTAAAGGTATTAAAGCATGTGATACATTGCAGATTACAGGCGGAAATATTACTATAGAATCCACTGACCACTCAGTACATAGCGGCAGTGAAACAAAAATTTCTAATGGCATACTACAATTAACCTCCTTATATTCTAAAGGTATTAGCAGTCACGGTGATATGACAATTTCCGGTGATGCAACGGAAATTGTCATTGCTAATGCCACAGAAGGTATAGAGTCAAAAGCAAAATTACAAATAGAAGATGGCAGAATAAGAATATTAAATGTCACAGATGACGGAATAAATACAGGCGGCGGAAATTCAATGGGCGGTTTCGGAATGAATTTTTCAAAGAATGAATCAGATACTTCTGATTCTGATAACTCACATGACCTTTTAATTTCAGGCGGTACAGTATTTATCTCAGCCGATGGAGATGGTATTGACTCAAATGGTTCAATCTCCATTACAGATGGTACTATAATTGTATCAGGTCCTGTAAGCGGAGGAGATGGTTCTCTTGACTCTGAAACAGGAATTACTATAACAGGCGGAAATGTAATGGCTCTTTCAAGCCGTGGAATGATGGAATATCCAGAAGAAAATTGTATGGTCTCCACATCAATAAATGCTTCTGCTGATGATTTAATTTCTGTAATAGATTCAGATGGAAGTGTATTAACTGCTTTTAAGACAAAGAAAACTGTATCTGATATTATATATTTTAACGATAGTACAGACCTTTCAACATGTCAATTAAATATAGGCGGAAAATATGATGGCACATTTAATGAAGATGGCTATGCTGTAGATGGTAAAATTACAGGAGGTACTATTTGCGAATGGAGTGACTCCGCTGATGCTAATATATCAAATGGTATGCAAGGTGGTGGACATCATGGTATGCCTTTTGGTGGCGAAGAAAGACCTTCTTTTGACCAGATGCCTGATGATAAAATGGTACCACCTGATAGAAATAACATGATATCACCTCCTGATGAAAATAAAAATAAACCAGAACAGCCAACTATGTAACTAAAACATATAAGAATTTTTATAATTCTTATTTATTATATTTGTTCATTTTTCTTATTCCTTATATATAATATTTTAAGTGCGTATGCGGATTAATTTCTGTATACGCACTTTCATAAGCTAAAACCAGCTTGGCGAGGAATCCCCGTTGGTAACACCCCCAATAAATCAAATATTTACTATAAGAGGCAATAGACAATTTTGAGTGAACTTTATCTGCAAAAATAGTTAAAATACAAGTTATATCACCCCCTTGAGGGGGTGAGTATTGAAAAATAAATACATGTAGTGTAAATCTCAGGGGGGATTTGCGGTCAAGCTGGCTCAGCTTGAAGCCTGAAAAAGGAGTTGTGTATGAATTCTATTCTTACTTTTTATGTAAAATCTGAAACTCCCTGCACCTTAGAACAATTTCTGCGACAAGAGCAGGGCGTTTCAAAAAGACTTATAACTAAATTAAAGCGAACAAATGGTTTATTTTGCAATGACAAACCAATAAGAAGCATTGACCCCATTAAATTTGGTGACATAGTAACGCTGCATTTATCAGATAATAGTGTTGCACTGCCATCAATAGAAACTACTGTGCCAATTGCATTTGAGACAAGCCAGTTTCTTGTTTATAACAAACCTCCTGATATGCCTGTACATCCGTCAAGAAATCACTATACTGATACGCTTGGCAATGTGTTTTCTTCAAGTTTCCCTGAACTTCCTTTTCGTTCTGTAAACAGGCTTGATAAAAATACAAGTGGTCTTTGTGTTGTGGCAAAAAACGCTCATGCTGTACACTTATTACAAAAAAGCATACAAAAACAATATTATGCTATAGTGCAGGGCAAAATATTAAAAAGTGGTACGGTAAATGCACCTATCGCAAGAGAACAGGAATCTATAATTAAAAGATGTGTAAGAGATGATGGAAAATATGCTGTTACACATTACACTCCAATATGCAATACAGAAACACATACACTCGTTAAAATAAAACTTGAGACAGGACGAACACATCAGATAAGAGTACATATGTCATATATAGGTTATCCTCTTGCTGGCGATGAGATGTACGGAGGAAACTGCACACATATTTCACGCCATGCCCTGCATTGTGCTCGTGTTTTTTTGCCTGCTCTTGAAAATAATACAAGCTGGATTACTATATCTTCTGAACTTCCTGATGATATGAAAAGACTAATCAATTTAGTTTAAATCATATCAAAGCATACTATAAATAATAATATAACATAATTTTTAAATCAAGATTTATTGTGAATTAAACTGCAATACTCTTGACAAAACAAAAATAATATGATATATTGTTTTAAAAGTAAAATACTCCCACCATCCATGAAAAACATAGATATGATGGGGATATATTATACTATATTACTTGCTTTTAGAAAGGAATTTTTCATGATTACTGTTTCAAATGTCAGCCTTCAATTTGGTGGCGACACACTTTTTAAAGATGTAAATCTTCAATTTAATCCTGGTAACTGCTATGGTGTAATCGGTGCAAATGGTGCTGGTAAATCTACTTTTTTAAAGATTTTATGTGGCACATTAAAACCAACTACAGGTGAAGTTGCTATTCCAAAAAATCTTCGTATGAGCGTTCTTAAACAAGACCACTTTGCTTATGATGCTTTTACGGTTTTAGATACTGTCATCATGGGTAATCAACGCCTTTATGATATTATGCAGGAAAAAGATGCTCTTTATGCAAAAGAAGATTTCTCTGAAGAAGATGGAAATCGTGCTGCTGAACTGGAAGCAGAATTTGCTGAACTTGATGGCTGGGAAGCTGAATCAAATGTTTCTAAACTCATTCAGGGGCTCGGTCTCTCTGAGGACCTGCTCTATCAAACTATGGCTGATTTGTCAGGTAATGAAAAAGTTAAAATCCTTCTTGCACAGGCTCTGTTCGGAAATCCTGATATTATTCTCATGGACGAGCCTACAAACCACCTTGATATTGATGCTATAGCATGGCTTGAAGACTTCCTTTCTGAATATTTCGGAACTGTTATAGTTGTATCTCATGACCGCCATTTCTTAAATAATGTATGTACTCATACAGTTGATATTGACTATACTAAAATTAAAATGTATGTCGGAAACTATGAGTTCTGGTATGAGTCAAGCCAGATGATGCAACGTATGATGAAACAACAAAATAAAAAAGTAGAAGAGAAAATTAAAGAACTTAAATCCTTTATTGAGAGATTCTCAGCCAATAAATCAAAATCCAAACAGGCTACGTCACGTAGAAAATTACTTGATAACCTCGCTGTAGAAGAACTGCCTGCATCAAGCCGTCGTTATCCATTTATAGGATTTGATATGGAACGTGAACTCGGCAAAGAAATTCTACAGGTAAATGATATTTGTAAGACTGTAGATGGTGTAAAGCTATTAAACAATGTAAGTTTCACTTTAGGTCGTAATGACAAGGTTGCAATCATCGGTGAAAGCGAACAGGCTATAACTATGCTGTATAAAATTTTAATGGAAGAAGAAACTGCTGATTCAGGCTCTTTCAAATGGGGTATTTCCACTTCAACTTCTTACTTCCCTGTAGATAACTCCGCATACTTTAATGACTGCAAGCTATCAATTCTTGAATGGATTCGCCAATATTCAGAAACTGATGAAACTGAAACTTATTTACGTGGATTTTTAGGAAGAATGCTCTTCTCAGGTGATGACGTTTATAAGCCTGTTGAAGTACTCTCCGGAGGTGAAAAAGTCCGCTGTATGTTCTCCAGAATGATGCTGTACCATTCTAATGTGCTTTTACTTGACCGCCCTACAAACCATCTCGATTTGGAGAGCATTACCGCTGTAAACAACGGACTTGTTAATTTTAAAGGCGTTGTAATTTTATCCTCTCATGACCACGAAATTTTACAGACTGTTGCAAATCGCATTATTGAAATTACTCCTGATGGATGTCTTGACCGTCAGGGAACATATGAAGAATTCTTAGAATGGAAAAAGCAACAGGCTTAAATTTATATAAAAATGCTTACTACTTTCTATTTATAAGTAGTAAGCATTTTTTATTTTGTATTTTAAATTTTAAGCATTCATTTCCTGTCTTACAGCCTCAAATTCATCTGTAATTTCCTTATCAGGAGCTTTTGTTACAAGTGAAACAACAACAATTGCTACAACTGCAACAATAAATGCAGGCAATAATTCATATAAATCCCATGCACCGCCAAGAGGACGAATACAGAACTTCCATACAAATACCATGATTCCGCCTGCTGCCATACCAGCTAATGCTCCCCACTTATTTGAACGCTTCCAGAACAATGCTGAAAGCATTACAGGTCCAAATGTAGCACCAAATCCAGCCCATGCAAATGATACAATCTGAAATACAGAACTATCTGGATTCCATGCGATTACAATAGAAATAGCAGCAATTACAAATAATACTACTCTTGCTGTAATCATAGAAATTTTATCTGTCATTTTAACATGAAATACACCCCTGAGAATGTTTTCTGACATACTTGATGAAGCTGCTAAAAGCTGAGAGTCTGAAGTTGACATTGTACAAGCCAAAATTCCGGCAAGAATTAAACCTGCAAATAATGCTGCAAGTACACCATTCTGACTAAGTAAATTAGCCATCTTAATAACAATTGTTTCTGATTCAGAACCAGAGAGTAAATCAATTTTGCCTGCTTTTGTAACAGCATTTCCTACAACACCAATAAAAATTGCAATTGCCATAGATATTACAACCCATACAGAAGCAATTCTTCTTGATGTTTTAATCTTATTCTTATCTTCTATAGCCATAAAATGTAATAAAATATGAGGCATACCAAAATAACCGAGTCCCCATGCAATTGTAGAACATATACTCAAGAAACCATATGGAGAAGATTCTCCTGTTTCACTGTTATGCAATGCTGTTATGGAAAGATAACCTGCCATCTCCTTAGCATTATCCATAACAGCTCCCATTCCACCAGCAGTAGATACACCAAAAATTACAATAATAAATAATGCAATAGTCATTACAATACTCTGAATAAGGTCAGTTGTACTTGCTGCCAAAAATCCGCCTACACTT
Organism: Ruminococcus sp.; assembly: GCA_017465305.1. GTDB lineage: Bacteria > Bacillota > Clostridia > Oscillospirales > Ruminococcaceae > Ruminococcus_C. Next base: position 40,653 of record JAFTWL010000006.1, read on the forward strand.
GTATAAGCTATAATAATTATAGCACTAAGAATCATTGCAATATGATAATCAATATCAAACAAAGAATGAAACAGCTTTCCACATGCTGCAAATCCTGAAGCTGTATAAGGAACAAAGAATATTAAAATAATTACAGCAGCTATTCCCATCAAAAAATGTTTGTCATCACGATAACGATTAGAAAAGAAATCTGGTATTGTAATTGAGTTATTACAGCGATGAGAGTATGTTCTCAAACGCTTCGCTACAATAAGCCAGTTTACATATGTACCTATTGCAAGACCTATTGCTGTCCAACCAGCATCAGCTATACCACTGAGATATGCAACACCAGGAAGTCCCATCAAAAGCCAGCTACTCATGTCTGATGCTTCTGCACTCATTGCTGTTACAATCGGTCCTAATTTTCTTCCACCAAGATAAAAATCACCTACATTATTATTCTTTTTAGAACAAAAAATTCCGACTATAACCATAAAAGCTAAATATAAGATTATAGTTATAAGCATACAAATTAAATTTTTATCCATTTTATTCTCCTTATGTAAATTGTTTAATTTTCATTCATGTACTTTTATATATAAGTATATCTATATACTCAAAAATAAAATTCTAAAAACCACCCTTTTGATAAAAACCTTTCTCAACAGCATAAATACATCCCCCTATAAACTGATGATTTTCTTCAATAGAACTTAAATATATTTTTTCAGCTTCAATTTCACCAATAAATCTTTTCATATATTGCTTTAAAACAGTTATATGACGATTTGTAAAATCAAAGTGATGCAAATAGATTCTCTCAACTACATAACCATGAATAAGATTATTTAAAAGCATACAAAACATTTCCATAATATGTTCTGTTATTGTCTTTAATTTTGTATCACCTTCATCTAATGCTGTCAATAATTTTGATATTGTAATTGTATTTATATCACCTTTAGTCAACAGATATAATGCAGGTGTAGACTCTTCACTGTATATTGGTGCTACTGATTCAGATAAGGCTTTTACTGATAATTCAGCTTGTACACTTCCGTTAGGATATCCTGTACATGATTTACCATTAGGATTAACACACATTTTATTTATAATATTTGTATAAGTATATGAATAACTTAATATATTATTTTCTTTTATAATTACAAAGTCATATCTATCTTCATTTGATAAAAACACAAAATCTGATAATTTATCATCATTAAATGTCTTTTTATTATATGATATATTACTCATAGCAATAAGTGATATTGCATTATTTATATATATAGGGCAATTTAAATGCTTTTTTATCTCCTTATCAAACCTTGCAAAACAAAATTCATCTTCTTCTTTTTCAACTTCTAATCTTTCATATTGTATTGGCATGACACCTATACCTATACCAACAATATTTTTTTCATTAAGACAATTATTTTGCAATAACTTTTTAGCTGTTTTCCCTATTATTTCTGAAATAGTATCTAATGTATCGCTCTCAGAAATTAGAATTTTTCTTTTATCAAGAACATCAAAATTTAATGTTGTAAGTCCAATATACATAACATCTTTATCAATGTATACACCTATCGAAAAACTATATACTGGATTGATACTTAATAATACTTTTCTTCTGCCTTTATGCTCATATCCACTTTCTATTGACTCAGAGCCTGCCTCCTTGAGAATATTTTTTTCAAGCATTTCTGTCGTAATTACTGTTACAGCTGCCCGAGTTATTTTTAATTTTCGGGCTATGTCAGCACGTGAAATAGAGTTATTTTCCTTGATAACTCTTAAAATTTGCATCCGATTGCGTCTTTTTAAGTCTAATTTACTTATTCCGCAATTATTCATTACATACACCTGTTTCTTTTATAAATTCTTAGACATAAACATAATCTTATTTATCTATACTCCATCATCATTTTCAACAAATTATATTACCATTCTAACATATTTTTTGTGTAATTACAACTATATTTTATGACGTAGTTTTTGAATTTACATAAACTTAAAAGAACAATAGACACTTTAAGCTTAATTATTACTATATTTTAGATAAAAGCAGAGAATATTTTTACTATAAGCGGCATAGTAGCTATTGAGAATATCGTTGTCATTGCAAACAACTGAGAGGCATATATGTCATTTAAACCATGACTCTGACATTGAAGTGTACACATAGCAGCAGCAGGTGCTGATATAAGAACAAGAACAACCATTCTTACTTCGTCAGATACAAACGGGAAACATAAAAGTACTGCCATAGATACAAGCGGAACTATTAAAAGTTTCATTGCACTTATTATATATACACGCTTATTTTTTAATGCATTCAAAAAGTTTACCTGTGCAACACTTACACCTGAGGCAACCATAGCAAGTGGCGTATTAAGTGCAGCTATATGTCCAAGTGTCTCTGAAAGAATAGATGGAAGAGATATTCTTGAGAAAAATAATACAAGACCTACTACTACACCTACAATTGTTGGAGAACGCAATGCTTTCATAACTGCTTTAATGTCCCTTTCTCCAGTCAATTGTATAATTCCATGTGTCCATGCAAATATGAAAAATATTGTAAGATATGCAGTTACATAAAAGACACCCTCTAATCCATAAAGTGCATTTGCAAGAGGTATTCCCATAAATCCACAGTTACTATAAACTGCTGAAAAACGTTCTATTGCGTACTCCCTACCTTCTTTCTTTCTGACAAGAATAGAAACTGCTACAATTGAAACAATATATGTAATTACTGCAAGTGCAAAAGTCCATAAAAGATTGACAACAAGATGTGTTTCATATTTAACGCCCATATAAGCATGTATTACTATTACAGGGTTTACAATCTCTAAAACAAAAGCCGATAGCTGCTTTCCACCATCCTTAGATATGATTTTTGATTTATAAGCAAATATTCCAACGAAAATCAATAATAGCATTATTATTGTCTGATTTGTAATTATACCAGCCATACTTACACTTCCTTATAATATTATATTATTTTTATTATGTCATAAATTAACCTCGTCTCAATTCATTTATACAGGTTCATCATTTAATAACGTGTCTGGAGATGACTTCTCCAGACACCCGACAATATTGTTTAATAAATTATTATATAAATAATTTTATAAGATTTTAACTTGTCAATAATGGCTGAATCTGTACGCCTTCAAGTGCATTTTCAATTGTCATTTGTAACTTATCAAAATCAGCTACAAGAGATGATGGTTTTTGTTGTGGTGCATCTTGTCGTAATGGTACAAAGTAATAATTTTTTGTATTCATCAAAAGACCTAAGTTTTTAGCTGATGCTCTTAAAGCATCATTAGTAGCTAATGTAATAACAACAGGCTTTTCATTTCTGAGCATTGATTTTACTGCCATAGTTACTGTAGTATCTGTAATACCCAATGCTAATTTAGCAAGTGTATTAGCTGTACATGGAACAACAGCTATTAAATCCAATAAATTTTTAGGTCCAAGTGGTTCTGCATCAGCAATAGATAAAATAGCTTTTCTACCACAAATTTCTTCTAATTTTGCGATGTTATCAGAAGCTTTACCGAACCTTGTATCAATTCCGGCTGCATTTCCCGAAAAAATCGGGGTAACTTCTGCACCGGAAGCAACTAATTTTTCTGCTTGTTTAAATGCCTTAGAAAAGGTGCAGAATGAACCTGTTACAGCAAGCCCTATTCTTTCACCCGATATTTCTTTCATGTGCGATACCCCTCTCTTCCAAAATATTGAAGATTGTATCCGCAATTATTTCACCGGCTGTAATTGGTGCAACTTTTCCTGGTACATTAAGAATACGTTTGCACATATAATCAAAAAATATAATTTTATCTACAGTAAATTTTTATATTATCTCTATCAACTTCTATTTTTTCAATTAAAAGTTGTGCTGTTTGTTTTTTCTGAGAGAAATTCGCATTTTCCCAAAGCTTCTTAACATCTTGAAAAGATACCATTTTTTCTTTTTTTGAAGTAAGCTTTCTTTCAAGTTTTTGCTTTTCATCTGCAAGTCGTTTTATCTCTATGTTCAAATATTGTATAGAAGCGCTATTTATTTCTTCTAAATTTCGTACAATGGCTGTTATTTTATCTTCTAATATTTTTATTTGTTGTAATATATTATTTTCATCATCACTAAATGATTTTTTAGGATATGAAAAATAATAATAAATAATTCTAAGCAATACTGGCTCTACAAGCTTTTCTACCCACGATGAACGCAGTGCATGATGTCCTGTGCAAATTCCAAGTCGCTTTCCTCTACATACAAGATATGTATATTTTTTATCTTTGCCATTATTTCTTGCATAAAATCTCTCTTTACATTTAGAACATACAAGCAAACCTTGAAGCCATGTCAAATTTCCACTTCCCCGATTACTTATTCCACTTCTCAAACTGCATTTCCTTTGAACAGCAAGCCACTCGCTGGCATCTATAATTCCAAGATGATTTCCAGCGGAAATATTTTCATTTTTTATATGAACGAATTTACTTCCATGACGACCATCAGGATTACCATAAATAATACATCCATATCCATTATAATATTTTTCAGGATTATGTACCATATTGGCACCTTTTTTCTGAAAATAATTATATACAAGATAATTTGATTTCACATAAAATGGATTACGCAGTAACCTTAACATACTTGAATTAGACCACTTTGCTCCGCTCTTAGTTTTAATTTGTGATTTATTGCATATATGAACAAGCTTTTCTATACTTGAATCCTCTGACAAATACATTTTATAAAGCATTCGGACTATTTTTGATTCTTCGGAATCAGGAATAACTTTATTATCCTTTTGAATATAGCCAAAAGGTATGACACCGCCTAACGGCAATTGCTTTTCAGCTCTTGCATAATAATTATCACGTATTCTCGAGGCTATAGTTTTTTGTTCAAGTTCAGCAAACATAACAAGTAAATTTAAAAGCATTGAACCTATTGGAGTATCTGTATCAAATTGCTCACTTTGAGATATAAGCTTCACATTGTGTTGCTGAAATGTACGCATCATTAATGCAAAGTCACTTAAAGAACGTGATATTCTATCAAGCTTATAGACTACAACAGTCTCTAATTTATTATATTGTACATCCTGCATCATACGGCAAAATTCCGGACGTTTCATTGTCGTTCCACTAAAGCCTTTATCTATATATATATCAAATTTATTGCTTAAATCTACTTTCTGTTTGCAGAGTTCTACCTGCATATCTACAGAAATAGAATCCTTCTTTTCAATTGACTGTCTTGCATAAATACCTATCATAGAATCACCTCTTTTAATTTTATGACTCTATTAAGATAATTATGAGTATATATAACTTCAACAAAAATTCTTACATTAGAAAAGGGTATCCCCTTTTAGAGGACACCCTTTCTTTTAAATAAACAATCAATTATTCCTTATCGGTCTTCTTGATTACTTTCTCTTCTTAGAAACAAGAGCTACGCCGCCAATTACTGCGATTGCTGCAATTGCACCTGCTACTGGAATTACGCTACCTGTCTTAGGTGAACTTGTAGAACCAGTTGGTCTCTTAGTTGTTCCAGGAGCTGGCTTACCAGATGCCTTTGTAGTTGTTGTTGCGGCTGTTGTAGTTGTTGTGGATGTTGTTGTTGTTGGAGCTGGTGTTGTTGTTGTGGATGTTGTTGTAGTTGTTGTTGGAGCTGGTGTTGTTGTTGTAGATGTTGTTGTTGTAGTTGTTGGAGCTGGTGTTGTTGTAGTTGTTGTTGTAGTTGTTGTAGTAGTTGTTGTAGTTGTTGTAGTTGTTTCTTCATCCTTAATCTTGATGTAACCATCTGCTACATTAGTTAAAGCAACTTCACCACCTGAATCTTGTGTTTCAATTGTTGCTGCCTTACCGTTTTCATCTAAGAAACGAGCTATAATTGGATACGTATCACCTGGCTGTGCATCCTGTGGAATCTGATACGTAATGTAATAAAGTCCACCGTCTCCTTCATAATATACTACTTGACCTGCCAAATTAGGTTGTGCAGTAAAACCTAACCATAACAAATTAATTGAAGGCTGATAACCTGCACCATCATTATATTTTATTTTAGACTGTGCTGCAATAATACCAGTTACACCATAATCAAGTGGCATACCTAATCTAGTATCTGCTTCAAAGCCAAATCCCAAAGAACGTAAACCAGATGTGTTTCCACTAATATATGTGTTAACAGTAACCTCATAATTCATAGCCTTAATTTCATCTAATGTATATTCAAGGCAATCAACAGAAATTGTTTCACCAACAGCAGAAACTGGAGTCATAGTCATTACAGCTGTACTTGCAGCTACAACACTTACAGCGGAAATAGCAGCTAATGCTTTTTTAAATGTAGTCTTCATTTTTCTATTTTCCTTTCAAATATAAAATTATATCGCCATCAAATGTAATTATACCACATTTGATACAATACAGTTTAAACTAACAAACTTATATATAATTACTTTTTCAAAGAAGGAATAATATCTTCCCACTTAGGAGCTAAACCAGCAGAAGTCTTAGCATAATAAGATAAGATATTACTTGCATCTGCTACAGAAATTCTATTATTTCCTTCATCTTTACCTAGCTTACTTTCTGTATCTACATCTGCAAGGAAGTAAGCAAATGCGTTTAATAATTCATCCTGTGGCTGGAATGCATAATCTTTAAAGTCCAAACCAGCGGCATTTTTAGCATAATAAGACAATACTGTAGATGCATCTGCTACTGTTACATCACCACTTAGGTTGGAATCACCCTTAACACCAACATAAATCTTAGCTTCTGCACCATCGATTACTTCACCATTATAGTATGCCTGAACATTACCTACAAAGTAAGGCTCACCAGCTTCATCATAAACACTCTTAGGTGTTGCACCATTGAAGTTTACATCAGAAATAATATCCTCTTCAGACAATACATTGCCCTCAGCATCCTTTGTCACTAACTTAACAGATTCAAATAAATCAGCTGCATTAAATTCATTCTCATCTACAGAGAAATAGAATGCAGGTGTATCCTTAACTACAAACTCTACAACTGATTCAGTGCTTGTTGTAGTTGTCTCTGATGTTGTTGTTTCACTACTTGTTGTAGTAACTCCACTTGTAGTTGTCTCTGATGTTGTTGTTTCACTACTTGTTGTAGTAACTTCACTTGTAGTTGTCTCTGA
>JAFTWL010000056.1 GCA_017465305.1 Ruminococcus sp.
GATGTTGTCGTATTTAAAACTGTATCTGATGTAATAAATTCAGTTGTTGTATTTTCGGAAATACTTGTAGTAGTGTCCTCTGTACTTGTTTCAGTTGATATTTCTGTAGAAGTTTCAGTACTTGTTGTTGTTTCAGTTGTTGTGGTTGTTGTAATATCTGTATTTATTAAACCTGCTGCAATTTTTGCATATAAATCCAAAAATGTACTTGCATCATCTACATCAATATCGTCATTTTTATTTATATCTAAAAAATTAAATTCTTCTTCAGATATATTTACTTCTATTCCAGCACTTCTTTTAGCATATCTGTCAAGAGTTCTTGAAGCAACATCTAAAAAACTAATATCATATTTTTTCATTATCAATATGTAAGAATCGTATTGAGAATAATCTAAAAATGTATTTTCAAATGTATTTTCTGACTCCTCTATATCAACTTCTTCAGCATATACAGGAACAAATGAAGAAGATACAGCTATAGATGATGCCAATAAAAGACCTATTGCTTTTTTAAATAATTTTCGTGACATTTAAAATTCCTTTCTTTATTTAAATAAGTTACTATTGAATAAAAGGGATTTTCCCTTCTATAAAGCAAGTAATACTAATACATTGAATAACAAGAATTAACGGAAATCCAACAACAAAATACCAGTGTCTTGTCTTATGATGAAATATATACATTCCTATAGTACCGCCTAATGCACCACCAACTATAGCAACAAGAAATAAGCCCATTTCCGAAATTCTCCACTGCTTTTTCTTAGCTCTTTGTTTATCAATTCCCATCATAGAAAAAAGAATCACATTAACAGCCAGCACATAAATTACAAACCATATCATGATTCTATATTTCCATTCTTATGACGTAAAGCAGGCGGTAAATATTTTTCAATACATGAAATAATTTCTTCACTCGGATTAAAAATCAGACGTGCTTTTCCGATTTCATCTGCTGTCAAATCAGCATAATAAACATTCTTATTTGTATTATCTGAACATAAAATAAGAGTTGCGTTTTCTCTGTCTGGAATAGAATCATCCCATTTATCAAATTTTTCAAACTGTTCAGTTTTTATTGTAACAAGATGCACCCTTTTTCTCTTGGCAATAATCTTATCTATATCAATTTCTCCGTTCGTGAATATATATTCATATTCAATGTTCATTCCAGATAACAGATAATACGTGCCATAAATAATTGCACATGTTACAATTAAAATAATCATAAACTTTGTTATCACAGCAATTGCAGCTGTAGCAACTACTAATATTGCTGATAAAAAACAAATAAGAATCTTCTTTGTTTTTTCCTGAGAAGTAGGAACTTTTTTAACCATATGTTCTGCAAAACAATCTAACACAAAAAACCCTCCTTTTCAAATGTTTAATTTGTATAAAAAACAATACATTATATATTTTATCATATAATTTGTAAAATTTCAAGAAAAGACTTGATTTTTTTTTTAAGCTTGTATATAATATTAAATGAAATGCTATGACGAAGAGAGTAAATAAGAAATAAAAGCTACAGAGAGATGTCTGTTTGCTGGAAAGACATTGCTTATTATACTTATTGAAGTTCACTTCTGAGCAGTCAGACTGAAGAGAGAATTTTATTTTATTTTATTCTTATTGTGTAGGTATGAACGTATTACTTGCGTTAAAAGTCAAGAGAGTGATGGCTCTCAGGAAAATGGGTGGTTATTATACAAGCAATATGTCTTGTCCTATTTTCAGGGCAGGATTTTTTTTTACCCTTTTCTATCTAAAATTATTGGCATATATGCTATGAAAGGATGAAAACACATTATGAAAGAACAATTGGAAGCTATTCAAAAAGAAGCAATATCTGCATTTGAAAGTTGCCTTGATACAAAAGAACTTGACAATTTACGTGTAAAGTTTCTCGGAAAAAAGGGCTTACTCACAGGTATTTTAAAGCAAATGGGCAAACTCTCTGCTGAAGAACGTCCGGTTATAGGACAATTAGCTAATACTGTACGTTCAAAAATAGAAACTGCACTTTCTGATAAACAGAAAAAACTTGCAGAGTCAATGCTTGAAGCAAAAATGAAAGCAGAAACTATTGATATTACATTGCCAGGAAAGAAAAATAAACTTGGAAGCCTTCACCCGCTCTCTATAGTAGAAAATGAAATTAAAGAAATTTTCTTAGGCATGGGCTTTGAAATCGCTGATGGTCCTGAAGTAGAGTATGATTACTATAACTTTGAAGCTCTTAACTTACCTCCTGACCACCCTGCACGTGATACTCAGGATACATTTTATATTACAGATAATATTTTACTTCGTACACAAACTTCTTCTGTACAAGTTCACGTTATGGAAAACAAAAAACCTCCTATTCGTGTAATTGCTCCAGGTTGTGTATATCGTTCTGATGCTGTGGATGCAACACACTCTCCACTCTTCCATCAGATAGAAGGTCTTGTTGTTGATAAGGGAATCACTATGGCTGATTTAAAGGGAACTCTTGAACAGCTTATGCAGCGTCTTTATGGAGAAGAATGCAAAATCCGCCTCAGACCACATCATTTCCCATTTACTGAACCAAGTGCCGAAGTTGATGTTATGTGCTTCAACTGCCATGGAAAAGGCTGTAGAATATGCAAGGGTGAAGGATATATTGAACTTCTCGGTGCAGGAATGGTACACCCTAAAGTTTTAGAGGGATGCGGTATTGATAGCTCTGTATATTCTGGTTTTGCATTTGGTCTTGGTTTGGAACGTGTAGTTATGCGTCGTTATAATATAGATGACTTGCGTCTATTATTTGAAAATGACTATCGTTTCTTAGAACAATTTTAATTTATACGGAGGATTTTGAAAATGAATTTATCAATGAAATGGCTTTCTGATTATATTAAAAAAGATATTCCTATAAAAGAATTTTGTGCAGAGATGACAATGAGTGGTTCTAAAGTTGAGGGATATGAAGAAGAAGGAAGCCAGATTAAAAATGTCGTAGTGGGTAAACTTCTTTCTGTTGTTCCACATGAAAATTCTGACCATTTAGTCGTTTGTCAGGTAGATATAGGACAAGATACACCTATACAAATTGTAACAGGTGCTCCTAATGTAAGTGCAGGTGATATTGTACCTGTTGCACTTGTAGGCGCTGAGCTTCCTGGGGGAATCAAAATTAAAAAAGGAAAACTTCGTGGCGTTGAAAGTTATGGTATGCTCTGTTCTCTTGGAGAATTAGGACTTACAAAGCATGATTTTCCTTATGCTATTGAAGATGGTATTTTCCTGATTCAAGAAGAATGTGAAATTGGACAAGACATTCATTCTGCTATTGGTCTTAATGATACTTCAGTAGAATTTGAAATTACTCCAAACCGTCCTGACTGTCTTTCTGTTATCGGACTTGCAAGAGAAGCTGCTGTTACATTCAATACACCTCTTTGCGTAAAAGAACCTGCATTTAATGGCATTGATGAAGATATTACAGCTCAACTTAAAGTAAATGTAGAAAATACAAAACTTTGTCCAAGATATGCTGCAGGCATAGTTAAAAATGTAAAAATTCAGCCTTCGCCAAGATGGATGAGAGAACGTCTCAGAGCAAGCGGTGTTCGTCCTATCAACAATCTTGTTGATATTACAAACTATGTAATGCTTGAATATGGTCAGCCTATGCACGCATTCGACATTAAATATATAGATAATAATCATATTATCGTTCGCAATGCAAAGGATGGCGAAACAATAACAACATTAGATGGCGTTACTCGCACATTATCATCGGAAATGCTTGTAATTGCTGATGAAAATAAACCTGTAGCTGTTGCTGGTGTTATGGGTGGCGAATACAGTGGAATTATGGATGATACTACTACAGTTGTTTTTGAATCTGCATATTTTGATGGCGCACAAGTAAGAAAAACTGCTAAAAAATTAGGAATGCGTACTGATGCGTCAGCAAGATATGAAAAAGGTCTTAGCCCTGAGAGCTGTCTCAGAACACTGACACGTGCATTTGAACTCGTAGAAATGCTTGGTGCTGGTGAACCAGTCAAATCATATATTGATGTAGATAACTCTTCTATAAATGCACCTAAAATTCCATTTAATCCTGAATGGATAAATAAATTCCTTGGTACAGATATAGCTGAATCAGAAATGCGTAAAACATTAGAAGCTCTTGAAATAAAAGTTGAAGAAGATTGCTGTATTGCTCCTTCATTCCGTATGGATTTAGAGCGTCCGGCAGATATTGCTGAAGAAGTTGCAAGAATTTATGGTTATAATAATATTCCTTCTACTTTTGTAAAGGGTGTTGCAAATGCAAAATTAACAAAAGAACAACAGTTCAATCAAAAAATTGAAAATACAATGGTATCACTCGGTGGATATGGAATTCTGACATACAGCTTTATTTCACCTAAATACTTTGATAAAATAAATCTTCCTGAAGACAGCAAGCTCCGTGAAACTGTAACTATTTCAAATCCTTTAGGCGAAGATACAAGCGTTATGCGTACTACAATACTTCCATCAATGCTTGAAGTTCTTGCAAGCAATTATAAAAATAGAAATTCAGCTGTTACACTTTTCGAAATAGGAAAAGAATATATTCCTACTGGAAAAGATACTCTTCCAATGGAACTACAGCGTTTAGCAGTTGGTATGTATGGCGATGGAATCGACTTCTATGATATTAAAGGAGTTATTGACTCTCTTCTGAAAGAAATTGGTGTTGAGGGTTACACTTATATACGTCCTGAAGAATTAAATGCATTTGAAGAAACCTGTGCACTTCATCCTGGAAGAAGTGCTGTACTCTTAAAAAATGATACTGCACTTGGTTTCATAGGAGAAGTACATCCTTATGTACAAGAGAACTATGGCCTTGGAGTTAAGACGTACGTAGCAAAACTCAATATTCCTGAGCTTATTGAAATTGCACAGACAGAAATAACTTACAAGCCTCTTCCAAAATATCCAGCTACTACAAGAGATTTAAGCTTGCTTTGCGACGATTCACTTCCTGTGGGTAAAATGGAATCTGTTATCAAGGAAGCTGTAGGAAAGATTCTTGAAGAAATCACAATATTTGATGTATATAAAGGTTCTCAGATTGAAGAAGGCAAAAAGAGTGTTTCATTCTCTATTCGTATGCGTTCTCATGAAGGAACTTTGACTGACCAGCAAGCAGATTCCGCAATTAAAAAAGTTTTAAAAGAGCTTGAAAAAATCGGTGCTTCATTACGTGTATAATTAGTTGGAGAATCAATTATGAAATTAAAGTCTGCTAATACAAAAGAACTTTATTCTATAATTTTAAGTATTGTTTCTATTTTATCAGCCATCTTTTCTATGATTGCACTTTTCCTTATAAAAATATATTTTATATGTATTATATCTGTTATTATTGGAATAGTCTCTGGAATAATAAGTATTTTATTGAATAGAAAATATCTACTATTTTCTATCTTAGGAACAATCGGAAATCTTATGTGCTTATTATCATATTTTTTACTTTCTGCTTAATAAAATAATTAACATTAAAATATCCATACAGATAAAAATAATTATCTGTATGGAATTATTTTTATAAAAACATATTAAAAACCCAGCTTCATTTTAACTTTAAAAAGAAATGGGCAATTTTTTAAAAGAAACAGGCAAGATTTTTTTCTAAGTTTCTTTTATAATATAAACATAATATTACATTACATCAATTTTTTAAAAACTATAATAATGTAATAAAATGAAAGGAGTTTAATATATGATTTTAACTGATGAATTATGTGATAAGCTATGCACTGCTGCCCATGAAAAAAGCAAGCAATTAGGAATTGATATAAGTTTTGCTATATGTGACGAAAATGGTCTGCTAAAATTATATCGTAGATTCGGGGTAGCACTCGTTCTTAGTATTACACTTGTTCCTGGAAAAGCTTATACTTCTGCTGTTACACAATGCAAAACTAAAGATGTTGCTAAATATTCTGTTGAAGGTGGTTCCCTCTTTGCAATTCAATCAAATGACCCTAAAATAACACTTGTTGCTGGAGGATACCCATTATTCATGAATAATAAAATCGCTGGTGGTATTGGTGTCGGAGGCGGAACAGAAGAACAAGATTGTGAAATTGCTGAATATATAGTATCTGTATTTGAACAATTAACTAATAACTAAAAAGGATGATTTAAAATGGCTGATTCAAGTTTATTTTGTACATGTACAAATAAAAAATGCCCTCTACATCCAGCAAATCATAATAAAGGCTGTACGCCATGTATTTCAAAAAATCTTCATTTAAAAGAATTGCCAAACTGCTTCTTTAATAAAATATCAGGAGCAGAACATAGAAATGGTGATACTTTCAAAGATTTTGCAGAGATTGTATTAAAAAAACTGAATAACAAATAGTATATAAAAAACATCTGTGATATAAATCACAGATGTTTTTTATATTTTTAATCTCAATTGTTTTTTCAGATTCTGAACATCTGTTTTAGGAGAAACCCCAAATATTCTTTTATAATCTCTAATAAACTGAGACAGACTTTCATAACCTACTTCTAAAGAAGCATCTGTAACATTTACATTCTTATCTAACATTAATCTTCTTGCTTCAGTAAGACGTAAACGTTTTTGACATTGTAATGGTCCCATTCCAACAGCATTTTTAAACTTTTGATGAAAGTTTGAAACACTCATGTTTCTTTTTTTAGCCAGTTCTTCTATAGTAAAATTCTCTTTAAAATTTTTCTTAATCCAACTATTTGCCTCATAAATCTCATCTGATTGAGAAATGTTTATAATTCCCTGAAGAAATGACTTTCCACATGAACTACATAAAACATAGAATATTATTTCACGTTTTAAGTGATTTGCCATAAATGCAAGCTGATATGAATTATTTATCACAAAAAGTTTGGTAATAGTTTCTATTATATTTCTATCAGCACTTGTTGTTATTTCATCAGAAAGTTTCGAATTCATGATTTTTTCAATTAAATCTCCTTCAATATCTAAAACAACTGAAATAACATCATCAAATGTAAACTCTATAGACAATGCTAAAAAATCTGCTTTTTCAGAAAAGGTTAAAACTTTTCCAGATAACGGAGTATCAATTTTTGATACTGAATATTGTCCTGCTATATAATCCATAATACCAGAAGGTGTATAAAGTCGCATTGACCCATCTACTATTAGGTATATATATGATGTATCAATTTGCGGCATTTTTATAATGTCATCAGTAAAATGATATACTGTCATATATGGAACTGATGTTTGATTAAATTCTTCTGAAAAATGTGCAGAACGTATTACTTTAATCAACTCTGATATTTGTTTTGACATTTTGATAACAGCTTTTATTAAAAATATAATTTATTTAATTATATTATAACCCAAAATAAATCTTGAGAAACTTACTACATCTGTAAGAGTAAAGCTTCCATCATTATTAAAGTCACCCATTGCTTTATACTCTTCATTTTTAGTAAATATAAAATATTTCATAAGCGACAAATCAAATACATTAAGCATTCCATCATTATTAAAATCACCAACTAATATTTTATTTTCAGTTGTTGTTACCTCTGTAGTAGCAATAGGCTCTGTAATAGTTGTTAATTCTGTAGTAGTTTCAACAGGGATTTCTCCCGTAACTGTCGTTGTAACAAATGGCTTTTCTTCGCCATTAAAATAATCAACTGCTAAAAGTTCTGACCAGTAAAGACCCATATTTTCATAGCCAGCTTCATTAGGATGAACACCATCATACAAATCTGTCTTATAGTCTACAACACTGTTAATGTCACCAAAACGAACAGATTTGCCCTGATTTTGCATATTTTCAACCATTTCTTTAATTGATGCATTATAATTATCAATACTGTCCTGAACTACTGTTGTAAGTTCAGCAATTCCTCCATCCTGCCAAACATTAATGCCGTATCCACCAAGCCAGTCATAACGTATTGAAACATCAATATCAGGAATAGATGCTACATAAACAACACCATCTTCAGCTACACCTGATAAAATCACATTTACCAGATTTTCTAAACGTCCTGTTATGTTTGTATTATAGTTACTAAGTATATCATTTGTACCAATCTGAAGAATAACAACATCAGGAGAA
>JAFTWL010000007.1 GCA_017465305.1 Ruminococcus sp.
AAGTTTTACTTTTTCATTTTTACTAATTAAAAAATCTTAATTAATGTTTTTGTATAAAAATCAATCTAATTTCAAAATAATTTAAATTTTTTAAAGACAGGCAAAGAAATTTAAATTAAACATAAACTATCATAAAGGAGCGTGATTACTATGAAAAAATCAGAAAAAGATATGTCATTTTCAGAAATTATAAGTGATTATACAATAATCAGTGAAACTAAACTTGAAAATAAAAGAATTATTGTTTTATGTTCACATAGTGGATTTTATTCTACTCTGGAGATTCCTAATCATACATATGAAGAAGAAAAAAATATTGCAGAAAATGTTACTATGGCATGTGCAGATATTGTTTATCCAAATACAGATTGGTCTAATACAAAAGAAATTAAAATTATAATCTGAAATTTAAATAAATTATTATTATTAAATAATAACACTTTTTGTAAAAGCAAAAACTATACCCTAACAAGGAGAGATGCTTATGAAACAATATTGCATTTATCTGCGTAAATCTCGTGCAGATCTTGTTGCTGAAGCAAGAGGAGAAGGAGAAACTCTTGCCAAACATGAAAAAACATTATTAGAATTAGCAAAATATCAGCAGCTTAATATTGTAAAGATTTATAAAGAAATTGTAAGCGGTGATAGTATAGCAACACGTCCACAAATGCAAAAACTCCTGCAAGATATATCAAATAAAATATATGATGGTGTACTTGTAATGGAAATAGAAAGACTTGCCCGTGGAGATACTATAGACCAAGGTATTATATCTCAAATTTTTAAAAAATCTGAAACAAAAATTATAACCCCAATAAAAACATATAATCCTAATAATGAATTTGACGAAGAATATTTCGAATTTTCATTATTTATGAGCAGAAGAGAATACAAAACTATTAAACGTCGTATGCAGACCGGACGTATTGCATCAGTTAAAGAAGGAAATTATATTTGCACAACAGCTCCATATGGATATAAAAAAATAAATCCTGAACCTAAAGTGCATACATTAGAAATCATTCCAGAGGAAGCTGATGCTGTTCGTATGATTTATGACATGTACTTATCTGGAAAAGGCGCTAAAGCTATTGCCAGTACTTTAAATTGTATGCAAATCCAACCTCAAAAAAATACATCATGGGAACCATCAAGTATAAAAAAGATTCTATCAAATCCTATATATATAGGAAAGGTACATTGGAAACCTCAAAAAAATAAAGATATTTTATGTAAAGGTTTACATGAAGCAATTATTACAGAAGAAACTTTCAACCGTGTACAAAATAAAAGAATAAATAATCCTGCTACGCAAATTCAAGCTGAAAAGCCAATGCAAAATTACTATCATAATATTTTATATTGTTCCAATTGCGGGCATCAAATGAAAAGACGAATTGTTAATAGGAAAACAGAACACATGCTTTGTATATATCAGCAATGTAAAGGAATTATAGTAAGTTCCCTCATTCAGGATATAGATGAAGTAATTTTATCATCTTTTCAATATAGAATAAAAGAATTAAAAGAATTATTGAACATCAAACAAAAAGAACCTGAAAAACAAAACTTGTATAATAAAAAAGAAATCATTTTAACTTCTTTAGAAAAGATAAAAAAACAAAAAGAAAAATTACATGTTCTTTTAGAAACAGATGTATATGATATACCAACCTTTTTAGAACGCTCTAAAAAGATTACTTCACAACAATTAAAGTTAGAAGAAAAATTAAAAGAATTTGAGAAAATATCTATAACACCAGAACAAACACATAAAAATACAATAATAAAATTAAGATATGTATTAGAACATTTTAATGACGCTAATGCAGAAGAAAAAAATAAACTTCTGAAAAGTGTGGTAAAAAAAATATATTATAAAAAAACTATCCGCATGTGCAAAAATAAGAGACTATCTGACTTATCTATAAAAATTGATTTTCTTTAATCTAATATGTACAAGAAAGATATGATAACTTTTTCTCATATATCCACATATTAATTCTCACTCCTTTCCCAAGGCCATGGATTCTCCACCCAATCCCATTTCTCCTGAGCATTACTTTGTTGTGGAATTATGGGACCATACTTACTAATATAAATATCTTCAGCTTTCTTTTTAATTTCTCTATGCTTACGATATGCACTTAACGCCTGTTGACAATTAGGATGAGTATCCAAATATAATTGAAGCTCGTACAAAACAAAATCACATCTTTGTATTGTTTTTAATAATTTATCTCTTTCAGACATCATTTTCACCTCCGAAAAATGGATAATATAAATCAGGAAATATTGTTCCTTTTGGAAAAGCCTCTTCAGAATCATATAACTCTCCCCATTCCTGAAATGGTACATATGCCATTCCTAAAGGAGTATGCTGTGGAAATTTACTTATACTTTCTGTTTTTTTAATATCATCTCTTTCAGAAAATGAATCATTCGAACTAATATATCCTTGTAATAAGCGATGTCTATCTTCAGGCAATATCTGCATAAAATCAAATTTATCTTGCAATTAATAGCACTCCTTTTCTATCTATTATCAGTATAATTATTTAAACATATTTATTATATACGTTTAATCTATCTTATGCTTAAAATAATATTTATGACACATAAAAAGCCATCAATGCTATTAAAACATTGATGGCTTTTTAAAATTAATATTTTATTTTAATTATTTTCAGAATCAATAGCATCAACACTATTATCATCTGATACAGTTACTTCAGAAACAGATTCTTTTACTGGTAAATTATCATCTTTAACTTCATGTTCAACTATTTCTGACTCTGCTTCAATTATAGATTCATCTAATGGTTCTTTTTCACCTGAAGATTTATTTTCTTTGAAAGCCTCTTCATTTTTAGCTCCACACTGAGGACAAAATTTTTGTGTATTTTCTATAACTGAACCACAAGAACTGCATATTGATGATTTTTCAAGCTCAGCAAGTTTTTGTTGACATTTTGCAATTTCTTCTTGTGCCAAAATAATATTTTTCACATGCTCAGAATATTCTTCATCAGGCATTTCACCATGTAAAGAAAAATATATCTTACCGATTTCCTGATAAGATTCCTGCATCTTGCGTTCAAATCCTTGCATAGTTTTTTTAGTCTTTGTTTTTTCAGCTAATTTTTTTGAATTTTCAGCTACACCCTTTGCAAATTTACTAACTGAATTTCCTGCATCTTCACCTATTTTTTGAATAAATTCTTTGATTTCCATATATATTTCCTCCAAAATATATTATAATCTTTTTATCACTATATTATAGCAAAAAGATATTTAGAACATCCATTTTGTTTCTCGTATTTTACTTTAATAAAAAGCAACTAAATAATTTGATTTATTATATAATATTTTCCTGCTCTCAAATTATAGAATAAAATTGCTTCAATACAATCTAATTCAACAAATATCTTATCCAGCATAGTTTCTCCAAGTCGAAACTAATTTATTCATCTGATTCACTATCCTGACTGTCAGATTCTGAACTTGAATCAAAATTATCTTCATTGGATTTGTCTTTCTTTCCAGATTTAATCTTTTCAAGTAATTCTTCTTTTGTTTCACCATCACGTAACTTTCTTGATACAATA
>JAFTWL010000057.1 GCA_017465305.1 Ruminococcus sp.
CCATCACCTACGGCTGTAACTATTTGACGTAAACTTTTTTCACAAACGTCACCAGCAGCATAAAGTCCGTCAATATTAGTTTTCTGATTTTTATCAGTGATGATATACCCGTATTGGTTAAGCTTTACAATATCTTTTATAAGAGAAGTTTCAGGTTCATATCCTGCAAATACAAATACGCCTATAGTTTCATTATTTTCAGAAGTATATTCATATTTTTCACCTGTAATGTTATTTTTATAACATATCTTTTTTATTCCTGAATCGCCATCTACAGAAGTAACTTCTACATTTGTATAAATAGTAATTTTTTTATTATTCCTTGCTGAATCTGCTACAGCCTTTGCACAAGTAAAATCGTCCTCACGAATTAAAATTGTAACATGACTTGCATATTTTGTAAGAAAAACACTTTCTTCAGCTGCTGCAAATCCTCCATCGATTACAAAAATTTCTTTTCCTGTGAAAAATTCACCATCACACGTTGCACAATAGGCGACACCATGACCTTTAAATTTTTCTTCACCTATAAATCCTAAGGTTCTTGGATTTGCACCAGTGGCAATTAAAATTCCAAATGATTCAAATATACCTTTGTCAGTATAAACTTTTTTAATATCATTATTTACATCAATTTTTTCAGCATTTGCAATTATAAATTCTGCTCCAAAATTTTGTGCTTGTTTACGCATTGTTTTTGTAAGAGTTTTGCCATCTGTTTTTTCGATGCCTGGATAATTTACAATCTCAGAAGTTATTGTAATTTGCCCTCCGAAAGTTTCACGTTCTATAACAATAACTCTATAATGTGCTCTTGAAAGATAAAGAGCAGCTGTTAATCCTGCTACACCGCCACCAATAATAATTACATCGTATAAATTATTTTTTATTTCCATAGCTTATAATTGTCCCACTAAATCAAGACTTGGCTTTAATGTTTTAGCTCCGGGTTGCCATTTTGCTGGGCAAACTTCGTCTCCATGAACATAAACAAATCTGCAAGCCTGTAATTTTCTAAACAATTCTTCAGCATTTCTTCCAACATTTCCAGCTGTAATTTCATATGCAACAATTTTTCCTTCAGGATTTACAATAAAGCTTCCACGTTCAGCAAGTCCATCTTTTTCAATATATACTTCAAAATCCTTTGAAAGTACATGAGTAGGGTCAGCAAGCATAGGAAACTGAATTTTTTTAATTCTGTCAGATACATCATGCCATGCTTTATGAACAAAGTGAGTATCACATGATACAGCATAAATTTCACAATCTTCTTTTTTAAAATCCTTGTATTTATTAGCGAGGTCTTCTAATTCTGTTGGACATATAAAAGTAAAATCTGCCGGATAGAAAAAGAATATACTCCATTTTCCTGCTATGTCAGTTTTTGTAATAGTTTTAAATTTTCCGTTCTGAAATGCTTGTACAGAAAAATCGTTTATTTCTTTATTTATCATTGACATATAAATGCACCTCTTATATTATAATAAAATATAATCTGTACTCATATAATTAAATCTGATGAATTTTTAAAATTAAAAATTATAGTTAAATATAAAAACAGATTATAAAAATATATTGCCCAAAAAAATTGTATTATTCATTTCTTTAAATTTTCATTACTTACCACTTGCAAAAAGTAATGAATTATAGTATAATACTAATTATTAAATATAAAAAAATCAAAA
>JAFTWL010000058.1 GCA_017465305.1 Ruminococcus sp.
AGCAATTCCAATCTTGCATAATTATTGTAAGGCTCCTTTTTCTATACTTTCTTTCTCTATATCTTTTCTCTCTAAGACATATTCTGTTTCAATCTCTTTAAATCCAATTTCTTTATAAAAACTAACCCTTATATCAAGTGCATAAAGTACTGCTTGCTTGCCAAAATTCTTTAACCACTGTGCAAGCCATTTTAAAAAATCCCTCGCATATCCACTGCCTCTCGCTGAAGGCTTTGTAGCAACTTGTCCTACAAGAACTGTATCATCAATATCAAAAATAAGTGTAACTGTAGTACTATCCTTATAATTAAGTACATGACTTATGCCATGACGACATCTATGAGACGTATCTGTAAGCCAAAGCGGATATTCTATTAAATTTGGAAAACCTTCTTTTAAAATGTTGTATACATCAGTAAGATTAGGATTCATATCTACATCTGATTCTTTAAAGTCCTGAGAAAAATCATGCTGAATAAGCTCAAACATGGTTCTTCTTAACTTCTGATAATTTGAAATATCTGATAAATAAGGAATCATATACTGAGGACATTCAATACGAAATGGCAAATGCATCTGAATAAACATAATTATTTCTTCTGTAGGTATTTCATCTTCTGCACAAATCACTAATGTAGAATTGAGTAAAAACATCCATCCTTCTTTAGAATCATATTCCAAACGAAAAAATCGACAAAAATCATAATCGGTACCATAAGCTTTAAAATAAGCAAGAATTTTCTTCCCCTGCCAGCTTAGCTTTAATTTCATAATTTCAGTTTCCGACAAAGATGTGATTTGTGTAATCATTTTATTAACACAGCCTTTTCCATCAATAATCTTGTAAGGCTAAGACAACTGTCCAAATCTTTTTCTTCAACAACACTTGAAGGCGAGTGTATATATCTGCATGGAGCGGAAATAGCAATTGTTTTTACTCCTCCACGGCTTATATGCACAGCTCCGCTGTCATTGCCTCCTGCAATTTTAGTTTTTGTCTGACATGGAATACCTTCTTCTTTAGAAATAGAATATGCTAAATTATATAAATCTTTATCGTATATAGTACTTCTGTCCATAAATGATACAACTGCACCACCACCAAGATGACAAACAGCATTTTCATCTGAAATATCTGCTATATCTGATGCAGTTGTAGCTTCTAATATAATCGCAATATCAGGATTAACGGTATAAGCTGCTGTTTTTGCACCACGCAAGCCAATTTCTTCTTGAACATGAAATGTAAACGTTACATCATAAGGCAACTCCATTTCAATCAATTCAAGCATAATAGCACAGCCTATTCTGTCATCAAGTGCTTTACTTCTGATTTTTCCATTTCCTAAACGAACAAATCCAGCATTGAAATATACATAATCACCAAGTGATACATATTCTATAGCATCTTCCCTGCTTTTTGCTCCAATATCTAAATACATAGAAGAAAAGTCAGGTATAGTATCTTTTTCTTTTCCTGAAAGAAGATGTATAGGTTTTGAACCTATTACCCCTGGAATATGTTTTGAGCCAACAACTACAGTTCTGCCTAATACTACAGATGGCTCTATGCCCCCCACAGGTGCAAATTTTAATGTACCATCTTCATTTATATAAGTTATGATAAGACCTACTTCATCCATATGTGCCCCTACCATTAACTTTTTAGGTGAACGATTAAGCCCGATTTTTTCTACTATAAGATTTCCAAGAGGGTCTATTGAATATTGTTTAATTGTATCATTATTTTCAATCTGCTCTATAATATAATCACATACTGATACTTCATCACCCGAAACACCATAAATATTACAAAGAGCTTCTAAATGTTTTAACATGATTATATCCCCCTTATATAAGAAGCAATTATCTCACCTGTTGCTTTAACATCTTCTAAAGAAATAACTTCTGCTGGCGTATGCATATATCTCAACGGAATGGAGATAGTTCCTGTTAAAACGCCATTACGTGTTACCGAAAACTGGTCTGCATTTGTTCCTGTTGTTCCAGACATAACTTCAGCCTGCCAGCTTATACCTATCTTTTCAGCTGTTTGTATTAAATCATTACTTACTTGTGAAGACAGAGAAGGAGCAATTCCTATCATAGGACCACTGCCAAGTGGTTTACACTTAACAGGGTCATCACCATGAGCTATGCCAAAAGAAACATCTACTGCAATAGCAATATCAGGATTTATATCATAAGCTGCAATTTTTGCACCACGTTCTCCGACTTCTTCCTGTGTAGAAAACAAAACTGAAATACTACAATTCAATTTTTCGTTTTGAAGTAAATAAAGTGAATATAATATAGCTGCTATTCCACATCTATCATCCATAGAACGACCTGCTACAAGGTCATTTTTTAAAATCTGAAATTTTGTATCAAAAGAAATAGTATCTCCGAGCTTTATTATTTCTTCAAGTTCTTCTTTACTATAACCTGTATCTATTAAAATTTCATCTATTTTTGAAGCAGATTTGTCACCACTGCTTAAATGCGGAGGAATAGAACATATAACACCTGGAATATCTTTTTTTCCATGCAAGATTACATTCTGAGCAGGAAGCAGACGGCAATCGATACCGCCTACATTTCCAACTTTAACAAAGCCTTCTTTTGTAATATATGTAACAATCATTCCTACTTGGTCTAAATGAGCATCAAGTAAAATATGTGGCTGTCCTGCTTTTCTCTCTCCAACAGAACCTATTATATTACCATTAATAACAGATACTTCTGAACAATATGGCCTCAAAAGATTCATTACGGCTTCTTCTGCTCTGTCTTCTCTACCTGAAACTCCTGATATTTCTGATAAAGTTTGCAATAATTTAGAAAGTTCCATTATAAATTAAAGCTCCTTTACTAAATTTTTATAATGATTACCTCTTGCCTCAAAATTAGGATAACGGTCAAAACTTGCACATGCAGGAGAAAGTGTTACAATATCACCTTTTTCAGAAATATTCTTAGCTGTATTTATAGCTTCTTCCATAGATGAAACGTGTATAATCTCAGGAGCGTTTTCTTTGTATGAATCACAAGAAGTAATTGCTTTTTCAATTTTTTCAGCAGTAACGCCCATAAGAATCACTGTTTTAACTTTTTCACATACAGTTTGTGCCATAGGTTCAAATGGAATTTTCTTATCATATCCACCCATAATAACAATTAACTTCTGTGAAAATGAATTTAATCCAGCAAGTACACGTGTAGGACTTGTAGCAATACTATCATTATACCACTTTACTCCATCAAGTTCACGAACAAATTCTATTCTATGTTCTACACCACCAAAAGTTTTTGCAACATCAACAATAGTATCTATTGAAACTTCTCCCCATACAGCACTTATTGCAGCAAGATAATTTTCAACATTGTGCATACCAGGAATGCGAATATCTTCTGCTTTAACAACAGGAGTTATATTATTGCCATTTGAATAACATAGCATATTATCTTCTTCTCTTAAAAATGCTCCATAAACCGGCTTACTCCTACGAGAAAATTTAACAAGTGTACCACGAACCTGACCTGACAGTTCATTTGTGAGTGCATTATCTAAATTTAAAACAGTACGTGAAAAAGCATTCTGATGAGCAATAAGGTTTACTTTTGCCTGAAGATACTCTTCCATAGTTCCATGTACATCTAAATGATTAGGAGCAATATTAGTTATTACAGCAACATCTGGAGACTGACGCATAGAAAGAAGCTGAAAGCTTGAAAGCTCTACAACTGCCGCATCAGTTTCTTTTATAGATTCAATTATAGGCAAAAGAGCACGACCAATATTTCCACCTTTATGTACTGTTACACCTGAAGCTTGTAAAAATTCAGAAATCAATGTAGTTGTAGTTGTCTTTCCGTCTGAACCTGTAACAGCATATATTTTACAAGGACACAAATCAAAAAATACTTCCATTTCAGTAGTAATTACAACACCGTTTTGACGAGCTTCCTGCAATTTTTCATTGTTATAATACATACCAGGTGAACGGAATACAACATCAAAATCTGTGAGATTATCTAAATAAGTTGCTCCAAGTCTGAATGAAGCTCCTGAATTTTTTAATTCTTGATAAATGTCTCCAAGTTGTTCAGGTGTTTTTCTATCTAACAATGTAATTGAAATGCCTTTTTTCAAAAAAAGACGAATAATATCATTATTAG
The DNA here is from genome assembly GCA_017465305.1 of Ruminococcus sp. Taxonomy (GTDB): domain Bacteria; phylum Bacillota; class Clostridia; order Oscillospirales; family Ruminococcaceae; genus Ruminococcus_C. Next base: position 4,180 of record JAFTWL010000058.1, read on the forward strand.
TAACTCCAGTTCCTATAAATGCTACTTGCTTTTGTTTCATTTGCTCAAAAAAACGTTCAAGTTTACTCATTTTAATGCCTCCATATGGTATAACTATATTTTATACTTACAAGGTAAAAAGGCACGTTTATATATAGGTGCGTGCCTTTTCATTGATACAAGTTTAATCTGTTTTTTATCTTATATAATTATTTAAGAAATTCTTCCATAGTGAATTTTACACGTGGGTTTCCATCTTCATCTGCTTCAAGCATTACAGCTTTTTCAATAGTAATAGGTGTATTAGGAGCAGAAACAGCACCGTCACTGCCCATAGAACGTTCTACTTTCAGGAAAGAATCAACTGTCTCCATGCCCTCTGTAACTTTGCCGAAGGCTGCATAATTACCATCTAAAAATGTGCAATCACCATAGCAAATAAAAAACTGGCTGGAAGCACTATCCATATCC
>JAFTWL010000008.1 GCA_017465305.1 Ruminococcus sp.
AATTCATCATAATTTTGCTGGGCTGCAAGCTCAAGAACATAATGTTCAGGCATAAATGTCTGTAAGACAGCACGTCCGATTTTATTTCCACGGCCGCCTCTTCCAACAACTTGCGTAATAAGAGAAAATGTTCTTTCATAACTTCTGAAATCTTCAGAAAACAGCGATTTATCTACTGATAATACACCTACAAGAGTTACATTTGGAAAATCAAGCCCTTTTCCTATCATCTGAGTTCCCAGCATAATATCATATGCTCCCTCATGAAATAAACGAAACTTTTCTTCATATGAATTTCTTGAAGATATTGTATCAGCATCCATACGCAAAATTCTTGCATTCGGAACTATTCTTTCAAGTTCTTCTTCTATCTTTTGTGTTCCAAATCCCATCTGTACAACTCTCTCACTTCCACATGTAGGGCAAGCTTTAACCATAGACTGCATATGACCACAATAATGACACATAAGCTGCTTATTAACCTTATGATATGTCATAGGCACACTGCAATTAGGACAATATACAGGATTATTACAATCACAACAGCTAATCATCGTATTATATCCACGTCTATTAAGCAATAAAATAGATTGTTCTCCAGCTGCCAGATTTGATTTTAATGCCTCCCTAAGAAAGCTACTGAACTCCGTAAAATTGCCATTACTGTGTTCCTTATTCATATCAATTGTTTTTACCACAGGAAGAGGCATATTTTTATAGCGATGATTCAGCTTTAATAATTGATATATCCCCTTTTCCGCATAGTAATAACTTTCTATGGATGGTGTCGCAGAAGCAAGCAAAAGCGGACAATTATGAGTTCTGCAACGTTTTTTTGCAATTGAAACTGTATGATACCTTGGAGAACTATCAGACTTGTATGTACGTTCTCCCTCTTCATCTAATATAATAAGTCCTATATTTTCAGCCGGAGCAAAAACAGCACTTCTTGTACCAATTATAATTTTAGCATCCCCACACTGAATTTTTTTATACATATCACGTCTTTGTCGGTCAGATAATGCACTATGCATTACTGCAACTATATTTCCAAAAAGAGCATAAAATTGATTCACAATCTGAGGAGTCAATGAAATTTCAGGGACAAGTAATATTACTTGTTTTTCAAGCTTAACAGTAAAATCAATTAGTTTTTTGAAAACACTTGTTTTTCCACTTCCTGTAACTCCATGAAGAAGAAAACACTGAGGCTGATTTTTTATAATCTGCTGTTTAACAGACTCAAAAGCTAATTGCTGTTCTTCAGAAAGTTGTATCTCATCAAGATTTTGGGTAGATATAAGATTTTTATTTATCTCTTCATAAAAATTCTCTTCTTTATACAGTTCTATCAATCCATTTTTTTCAGCAGACTTAATAACTGAATCAGTAATACCACAAAGATAACACACATCTTTTTTTGAAAGTGTACCTTTCTCATTAAGAAGTTTTACAATTAACTTTTGCTTTTCTGTGATTCTGTTTTTTATCTGTAATTTTTCTTTAAAATTACTTTTAAGGCGAACCATATCAATAGTTGTATTTCCTACACAAGGTACTGCAATTGCTTTCTGCATTAAAAAGCCTTTTACTTGTAAATCTTTGGCTGGCTCTTGCTTTAAAAGCTTATTAAATGTTTTTTGAGAATCAGCATTTCTGAGTTTTATAATTAAAGAAGATTCCTCTTCTGTAAGTTCTGCTTTAGGAGCAAAATCAGCAACAGCTGTGATATACTGTATCTTGAACTGCATTCCTGAAGGCATTATTGTCTGTAATGCATCAAAATAAGTACAAAATGTAGTCTCTTTCAGAAAAAAAATCATTTCAAGCTGTTCAGCGTTTAAAACAGGTTTTGTTTCTAAAACAGAAGTAATTTCTTTAAGTTTTTTATTTTCTGGTGAAAATTCTTGTATTTCCAATACTATTCCTATACGCTTTTTATTTCCTATTCCGAATGGCACGATTACACGACACCCAATTGAAACAGGTTGTTTTGTAATATAAGAAAACAATTGGTCAAACGTATGCGATACAGAAGAAACAGCAACGCCAACTTGTTGTATAGTATTTTGCAAAATAATCACACCTTTTAATAAAGCTTTTTGCAGGGAATCGTATAATAAAATATATAATTCATTTTTAATAATGAAAATATTCTAATTCCCTGCAAAAAATAACTTAAAAACTTTTTTATTCAGCAGATTCTATAATTTTGTATTTGCCAGCAGCTAATTCTTCAACAGCTGTTTTTACAGGCTTTTCCTCAAGAACTTTATTGTCTCTATAAAGTTCATCAGCTATTTCTCTGGCACGCTTTGCAATACCTACTACAAGAGAATAACAGCTTTCATTTTTTGTAATCAACTGATTTAAAGATGGTCTGAGCATGTTCATTTTTCTAATACCTCACTTACAATTTTTTGTTTGTCAACAGCTTTTAAATGTTCTGTTCTAATAATAGACTTTACGTCTTCTATAGCTTTTTCAAGTTCACCATTTATTACAATATAATCATAATTAATGGCACATGGTATCTCATGTTCTGCCTGAGCTAAACGTTTTTGTATAACAGATTCTTCTTCAGTTGCACGTTTGCGTAATCTTCTTTCCAATTCCTTTATTGATGGTGGCATAATAAAAATAGAAATAGCATCAGGACATTTTTCACGAACTTGTGAAGCTCCCAATACTTCAATTTCTAATAATGCATCTGTGCCTAAATTACGCATATCTTCAACTGCTTTTCTTGGAGTGCCATAATAATTTTCGCAGAATTTTGCATATTCAAGCATTCCATCTTCAGAAATCATTTTTTCAAACTCTTCTTTAGTTAAAAAATGATAATTAACACCATCAACTTCTCCTTCACGCATACCTCTTGTTGTTGCGGATACAGAATAATAAAATGGTATTTCTTTTTTAACTTCATTTAAAATTGTTCCCTTTCCACATCCGGAAGGACCAGAAACCACAAATAATAATCCTTTTTGCAAAATAAATCACTCCTCATTATTATTTATTATTTTAAATTATTCAACATTTTGAATTTGTTCTCTGATTTTTTCAATTTCAGATTTCATATCCACAACAAGACGAGTAACCTCAATATCCTGTGCTTTTGAACCAATAGTATTTACTTCCCTGTTCATCTCTTGTATTAAAAAATCAAGCTTTCTTCCTACTGGTATATTCTCCGAAATCAAAGAACGAAATTGTGAAATGTGACTTTTTAATCGTACTGTTTCTTCATCAACGGCAATCTTTTCAGCAAAAATTGCTGCTTCTGTTATAATACGTGATTCTTCAATTTCATTTTGTTCTAAAATCTCTTTAATCTTACTATATAATTTTTCATAGTAATTTTTCACTGTTTTAGGTGAGAGTTTCTCTATTTTAGAAACATTTGATTCTATTATATCTAAATGACTTGATATATCATTTGATAATTTTTCACCTTCAATTTTACGCATATTTACAAAATTATTCAATGCTTCTTCTACAACAGGAAGAACAATATCAAGAACTATTGATTCGTCAAGGGGAATTTTCTGTATTGTAAAAATTTCAGGTAATCTTAGTAATGTGGAAAGTTCAATATCATCTTTAAGATTTAAAACTTCATTTTCTTTTCTTAATGCTGTAAGATACGCATTTACAACATCAGAATTTATCATAACCTGTACATCAGCTTCTTTCTGAAGTTGTATCATCAAAGAAACTTCAACTTTTCCTCTTGCTATATTTTCTTGAACAAGTTTTCTTATATGTTCTTCCAAGAAATTATAAACACGCAAAGTCTTTATTGAACATTCCAAAAATCTATGATTAACTGAACGTATCTCTACAAGAACATCTATTCCATCCTTTATCAAATGGGCTCTTCCAAAGCCAGTCATACTTTTCATTTAATCTAAGTCCAGTTATCAGAATCTAACATTTTATTACTGATAATACTCCCTTTCTTCGTTATTTGCCAAGTTAAATTTTTATATTTTTTAATATATAAACAGCACTAACTTTACTGCATATATTTTCATAAATTTAAGGTCATAATTATAACTTTGACTTTTTTATAGTATATCACATATTTTTTAGTTCGTCAAGTCTCACAACCTGATAAAATAACGTGATTCTGGTGAAAATTATAATAACTATCTAACAAGAGATATAAATTTCTTTGGTAATCATATTAAAAAATAATATCAAATGATGATATTAAAATATTTGATAAAAATTATTTATTTTTTTATATTGACAATGAATTTATTTTGTGATATAATTTTAAGCATTGACTGTGGGTGTGGTAAAATCAGCAGGTAAGTTATATTTAG
>JAFTWL010000059.1 GCA_017465305.1 Ruminococcus sp.
GCATTGATATCATTGCTATTGCAATAATTGCAGCTGTTATTCTTTTTTTTCTTTTAAACCGTACCTGCATTTTAATTTCACCCTCTATTTAATTTATATTTATATTACTTTTAATAAAAATTTATTGATTCAGAAGCAATCTCAAAAGATAACATAATTAAATTTTAATTATCATTAAATTAAAAACAAACTCCAATATTACTAATATTAGTTTTTTCTAAGATACACATTATATTATATCATATAAAGAAAAATTTTTCAAGTTTTTCTTATGAGTTTTCGCAGGCAAAACTTGTTTTTAAATTTTAATCAAAAATATAATTTATCATAAACAAAATTTATAATTATATTATTATATTTTTAACCATAAATTTACTATATCCTATGTAAAATTATAAAATATTTACCCTTGACTTGTATAAGTCAGTATGTTATAATAATAAAACATTATTATTTTTTAATGCTTAAAAAATAAGCATAAAGAATATAAATTTAATATTATATGATATTTCCGTTATAAATTCCAGAAATATAAATGCAGAAATGAGGAAATTTTATGAGTCAGAAAAACAAAGGAAAAATGATGACAGCGATGATACTATCCTCAATATTTACGTGCGTTGTATCAGGATGCGGTCAAAAAATTGATTCAGGTGTTGATACTAATCAATTTACTATAATGGTTTCACAGGAAGCTACTACTTCAACAGAAGAAAATATTTTAACTACAGAAAGTACACTTTTTTCAACAACACAAGAAACTTCATCAACTACTGAAGTAACCACAACAAAAAAAATGACTTCAATTCACATAGTAGGAAATCCAAATGCTACAGTAAAACCTGTAACAACACCAGCTCCCGTAGTAACTGCACCACCAGCAACATCTGCAATTACTACAACAACTTCTCCTGAAGAGTTATTAACTACACCGCCTCAGGATATGACTGACATTATTACAACTACTACAACTATATTAACTTATGTTGCTCCTAATAATAATTTTGACCCTGGTATAGATTTTGAATTCCAGTGGAAAAATGATTATGGTTCATTAAAAGCTTCACCATATAATATTTTTGATGAAAGTGCAACATACATTGCTGGAATGATAGATAGTAACATATCTTCTCCTTTTGGAGAATCTCCTGTACAGTACCAGTATGTAAATGAAATGAATGAACCAATTTTCTATGTAAATACCTGCGATGTTGATGGAACACGTACTGTGTTCGAAATTACAATTACAAAAGAAGGGGCATCTACAGCTAAAGGAATTAAAATTGGTTCTAATATTTCCGAAATAGAAGCTGCTTATGGTACAAACCCAGAATATTATTCCATGGATGGTGAACATATTGTTTATACTTATAATATGGGAAACGGATATGTTAATAAACTTGTTTTCACTATATCATATGATACAGTTTCAAGAATTTCATATTATACAGAATTACAATCTTAATTAAAAAATGAAAGAAAAAATAAATCTTATGATGATTATAAAAAAATTTAAGTTTATTATATTGCAAATAATATCTATTATTCTTTTATTGCAATACTCTTTTACAGTAAATGCTGCTTCAGAAACTGAAAAAATTTTTGATGACTGCCCACTTCTTACAAATAATGATGGAGCTATCACCATATCTTTTAACAATTTGAGAACTACTCTGGTTTCTATTAAGAAACATACACAGGAAGGTGAAATTGAATACTATAAAGAAATTTTAATTCCTGAAGACGGATTTTCATCTTATACATTCAAATTAGACTGTTGTGAATATAATAAAAGCAAAAATGAATATGTTTCATCTTATGAAATAACTATATCAGATTATCTTGACCAATCCTCTGTTTTTAAACAAGATAATTTAATTATTGAAGATACAGATAAAGATGAATATCCACAATATGATTATACACAATGTAATTATAATATAACTTTCAAAGAATCTGACGAAAGCAACAATATCATAACTAACAAAACAGATAAAACAACAGACAACATAAAATATTACACTACAGATGTTAAGCTGGATTATATTCCTTATATGGCTGGAGATGTAAATCTGAATAATAGTGTTGATGTAGATGATGCTTCTAATATTTTAGAATATTATGCAAAACAAGCCGCACATTTAGAGTGTAACATTTTACAAGGCGTAGCCGATGTAGACAGAAATGGTGAAATCAGTGTAGATGATGCAAGCTGTGTTTTATCATATTATGCAAATCAGGCAATAGGATATCAGGGTACTATTTACGAATTCTTGTATAAAAATAATTAAAATATAAAAAGAACCTGTATACTTTGAAATACAGGTTCTTTTTATATTATTTATTCAAGTCATCATTTTCCTGTAAAAATAATATAGCTTCAGCATACTTTTCTAAACGTTTTTTTGCTTTTTCATCTATTACATTCAATCTTGTAATATCTGAATTATGCTTCAAATCTGCTAACTTAACAACTCTTGCAATAGGATTTTGTTTTAAATTATAAATATACTGAGTATAAGATTCATGAGATTTGTGTGTTAGTAAACATAAAGCTTCCAGACATATTTCAGGGATTCCTTCTGCACGTAAATCATCGATTGTATAATCAGTATCTTCTATGACATCATGCAACAAAGCTGTAATAATAGTTACTTCATCTGTCATCTGTTCAGCAAGATGTATCGGATGATAAATATAAGGTACTCCGCTCTTATCAAATTGCCCATCATGAGCATTATAGGCAATTTTCATCGCTTTTTTTATTGTTTTCGTATAAATCATGTCACTGTACCTTATTTTCACTTAAATACATCTCTGCCTGAATTGCAGCATTTGCACCATCTGATGCTGCTGTGATTATTTGACGTACTTCCTTTGTCCTTACATCTCCGGCAACAAAAATTCCTTCAGCTGATGTTTTACAGTCTTCTCCAGCTACAACATATCCTGATGAATCAAGCTTACATATTTCTTTTAAAAGTTCTGTTTTTGGTTCCATTCCAACTGCAATAAAAATACCTTTAACATCTAAATAATGATACTCTTTTGACTGAACTTGTTGTAATTGTAATTGTTCAACAGAAAATTCACCTGTAATTTTTACAGGAATATAATTAAATAAACATTCAATATTTTTAGTTATTTTAATCTTTTCCTGTAAATATTTTGCTGCACGCAATGTGTCACGTCTGTGCACAAGATAAACTTTTTCACAAATACGTGACAGATACAAGGCTTCTTTTACAGCAGTATCTCCCCCGCCTATAACAGCAACACACTTTTTTCTGAAAAATGCACCATCGCAAACTGCACAATATGAAACACCTGAGCCTATAAGTCTACTTTCGCCTTCTATTCCGAGTGACTTATGTGAAGCTCCTGTAGCATAAATAATTGTTTTTGATTCTAATGTATCTCCATTTTGTAAAATAACTTTTTTAATATCACCATTCTCAATTTTTATTACTTTTGAATTGATTACTTGAGTTTCCATCTTTTCTGCATGAATTTGAAATTGTTTAGCCAGTGATACACCATCTATTGATGTGAAACCTGAATAATTATCAATTTCTGTAGCAGTTATAATCTGACCACCAAGAAAATTTTCTTCTATCAAAACAGTTGAAAGCAAAGCACGTTTCGCATATATGGCTGCTGTAATACCGGCAGCTCCTCCGCCTATAATAATAACATCATAAATCATTTTTCAACACTCCTTTTTTATTTTATTATACCACAAAATATAGCTTATGTCTACTTAAACAAAAAATATTTACAACGAAATATCAAAGATTATATCAAAATAACTAAAAACTATTTTTATTTATAATATATAATTTACAAACTATATTCATACATGTTAACATTATAATAAAAATAGTTTTTAAATATAAGAATACAAATATCGTTAAATAAACAAATTTAAAAAATAGCTGCTGACTTGAACGTTGATAATGCAATAATATTGACAGAGGCTGTTTTATTACAGAAGTTACTTCTTGGATATACAATAATAAAATAATATTCTAATAATAAAAAATATGGCCGTTGCAAAGTTTAAATCATTGCAACAGTCATATTTTTTTAAGATTAAGATAAAATTTTGTGTTTCAAGACACTTAAATCAAGTATATTAACTATTCCGTCCTGAGTCATGTCAGCAAACTTTGCTTGTTCCTGTGTAAGTGACTGAATGCCTAATATATATTTTTGAAGAATGACTATATTAGAAATATTTAATTCATCTGGGTCATAAACATTAAACCATATCCCTTGACTGTCCTTATTTCCTAATGAATTATATGCATTAACATAAGCATAATAACTTCCTGCTTCTTTTAAACAATACGAATATACATTATCTGTAACGCTCCATAAAATATCATAAGGTTCTCCATTTTTGTGAATTCCTATATTATAAGCCGTCGCTGTATCACTTGAAATATTAAATATAATATTTTCACCTATTGTATACTTGGTTTTATCAATTGAAATAACTGATTCATTTGGAGCAGTATCATAAACATCAAACCATATTCCTTGACTATCCTTGTTTCCTAATGAATTATATGCATTAACATAAGCATAATAACTTCCTGCTTCTTTTAAACAATA
>JAFTWL010000060.1 GCA_017465305.1 Ruminococcus sp.
GGATAACTCCTTTTCAAAGCGTTCACGGTCTTTGGTCACATTAGTCCATAGCTCGTTTATAGTTGCTTTACGTTCCAGAATGCAAGACAGTGAAAAGTCTCTGTTATCAATCATGAATGAATAATCACCAATATCAAGCTTTCTGCTCTCATGATGTACCTGTAGGCGGTCAAGTTCGTCTATGATGTGCTTGTTCTTCTGTTCTCTTGTATCACATATAATCACTGCTTGTTTTAGAAATTTCTGTTTTTCGGTCATGTGCGTCCTCCTTTCTTCTATGCTCTCATAGCGTATAAAATAGCTTTTACTGTATTTATAGACTCTTTTATTATTTTCTTTTGTTCATAGCTTGCAGTACGTACAAGCCTTTTACATAGTTCAAATTGGTACTGCTCCCAGAAATGCACTGCTTCATTATCACCTTTCTTTTTGAGTGCCTGCTCTATATTGGAAAAAGCTTTGCTATAATATGTATCACTTTCTGTAATTCCTGCACGTTCTAAAGCTGATTTTATTTCTTTAGTTTGTATCTCATTTTGAGAATTTTCTCTTGTAAGATTTAACATTCTTTTCAATAATTCATTTTCTGTCATTATATTTTTTATCCTCCAACCTCTAACCCCTTCCCCCACTTCCCCCATCTCCCCCAATTAGCTGAAAAGTCCCGAATCACCGACGATTACAGTTTTTTCTTAATTCCCCCCACACTTCCCCCACTTTTTTAAAATCTCCCCCACTTATATATTCTGGGGGAGATTATGAATACTGGGGGAATACTGGGGGAGCAGTGGGGGAAACAAGAAAACGAACAAAAAGCTCGCAAATACGTTGCTTTTTAAGATTTGGGGGAAATGGGGGAAGATTTTCAAGGTTTTCATTTTTTTATTTTAAAAGTGGTGAAATATATAATAATCTTTTATTACCCGTTTTGACTATTTCTAAAATATGCTCCTCTTCTAATTTTTCAAAAATCAAATCAAAGTCTTCCATATTCTTTAATCCCTTTGTACCCTTCATTTTTTGATATACAGTTCTTCCAGGAATAAAAGAGATTCCATTGTCAATAGTCAATTCTTTAATTTTGCTTTTTACTTTTTGAGAAATCTGCAAATTTATTATTTCATTCTGCTTTATGTCTTTGATTTTTTCAAAAAAGAAATATGTATGAAGTTCTATTGCTTTCTTTACAATGTCAAGAGAAATTGGAGTTTCAACACTTCTTGTCCATATCATATGCAATATGCCACAAATACGAATTGCCACGCCTGCCGCTTTTGATGCGTAATCTGTATTTTCTTCCATAGGACAACCCTCTTTCATACTGTCCTCAATCTGTTGTAAATAATCAAGCATTTTGTCCGCTGCTTCTGGTTCCCATGATATACAAGGAATATCTTCATTTGCTTTTTGCTCTATATCAAGAAACTGTAATAATGTTTCTTTATATTTTATATAAGCGGTTTCATCTAATCTTGAACAATCCCTTGCATTCCTGTTCCCTGCCATCTTCTGCGGTGTACATGTTACAAGTCTTCCAATCATTCCACGACCTTTTAATTCTGAATTTCCTAATGTATCTATGAACAACGAAGGTTGTACCATAAGACAAATTGATAAAAGCGGACGTTCTAAATGTATTGTTCGCCCACGTCTTACTAAATAAACAGGTGCACCATCATAAGCTTTTAAGGGAAGTTGCAAATTCCCAGGCTGTCCGCCGTTATAAATGCCGCTTATAACTTTAAAGAAGTCAGCTTCATCAGAAAATATACCAGCTGTTTCATTTGTTGCCTGCATTAAATCTGCAAGAGCTTCTATTGTTGTATCTGTTACAATAATTTCAGGCGATGCAGGAAGTTTCAAATCCTCTAAATCAGCAGTTACAGCAGTAAGCTCGTCCTTTATCTGCATTTTATCTTCTTCTTTTGTGTTTTTACCTGAAAGACGTTTTTTTAATGATTCTCTTTGTCCTTCCAATATAGCTTTTTGGGTGTCATATTCTGCAAGAGCAAGTTTATATTCCTTTCTTTTCTCAGTCTGCCATTCTCTTATTGGACGATTGACATTAGAAAATACACCGCTTTTTCGTTCTCCTGGGTCTGCTACAATCACGATATATAAGCATAGATGTTCTTTATGTCCATTTCCTGAAGGATAACTGATTTTATATTTGCCTTGCAGACAAAGAGCAACCGTGGCTAATGCAGATGAAAAAACCATTTCAGAAGGTGCTTGAACATGTGATACAACTGATTTTAAATATTGTTCAATTTCAGGTGGAAATATATCTTTAGGAAATGGAACACATGGACTGTTCTGTATATCCTCAGTTTCATTGATTGGCAGCCATCCGCCACGCCCACAAACCACATCAAGGCGGTTTAATGTATCTGTAAGTAAGGCACTATGTTCCTGTTTGAGTTTACCTTCTGCAACTTTAGCTACTTCTATAAGAAAACTTCTAGCATTTAAACATTTTTCGCTTAACAATGCAACGTGACACATAATTTCAATTTGTGACTGTATATTTTCAGGATTATTTGATATTATTTCTATTTGATGCTTCCATTCACATTTATTTATACAATCTTTATATACATCAAAAATACTTATATTTTCTTTCAAAATATCACCTCCCCCTTATTTAATATTTACAGGAACAGGATATATATTGCATGATTCCTTATATTCCGCCTGCTCATATGTATTATATTTACAGTTAAGAAAATCAGCAAATTTCTCTGTATTGATTAAATACTTACGACCAAACTTAATAGTAAAAGCTTTTCCTTTCTCGCTTCTTGCTAACTGTCTAATAGAATACTCTGGTAAATTAAATATTTCGGCTGTTTTAGCTATCGTTTCCATTTGTGGGATTTTATATGACATTTCAATATTATTGTTCATTGAATTGTTACCTCCTTTAGTCTTGAAAACCTGCCCTTAATATGTTACAATAAGAGCAGGTTTTATATTATCAAATTACTATATAAAGCTTGTTATTAAAGTGTTTGCGTGTGTTCCTGTGCCAGAGGAATGCACGCTTTTTTTATTACTGAATTATTCATCATCTTCGGGCATATAGTATCTTGCCATTAAGCCGTATACCTCTTTCAACTTATCCACTGGCATTATATCAACCACATCAATTAAGTTTTTTATACTCTGTCTTAATGATTTGGTTTTGTCATTACATTTATCACAATACAAATTCATTTCAAAAGGGTCAAAGTCTTCATTCTGTGTTATGAGTTCAAAATATTCAGGTAATTCAATTTCTTTACCGCAACATGGACACGTACAGTAAAAAGGCAAATCAATTACTTTTCTTTTTATTTCTTTTCCATTATCTTTTATTTTTACATAAGTATCGTACATAATATTTATATCCTCTCTGCCTATCTTAAGGCTGTTATTTTAATATTTTTCTTGCTCTTTTAAAGCTTCTGCTATTTTTATGTTAATATAATCGCTGTCAACTGTCTCATAAATTTTGTATAAATAATACAAGTTTTGACACAATTCATGATAGTTATCACCTTTATTATATTTGCCATTTATGATAGGTTTGCCATTATCATTATACAACTGAATAATCACTTTTCTAATTCCTTTCGCTTCGTTTTGTTCATGCCTGCTCATTGGACGAAATTTCATTGATAGCATCAAAAAAACGTTTACGGCTTGTCTCGTCAAGCTCTTTTCTCAATGCTCTTGTTATATAAGCTTCTGATACGCCCCATAAGTCAGCGATTTGCCATAAATACACGCCTGCCGTTTTTGCAGCCATACGAACATCCATATTTTTTAAATTTGTTCTTGTCATTGTTTTTACTCCTTTCTGAAATATTATTTTTAAAATGCTTGCAATCGTCAACAATATGTGTTATACTATGATTATGACGATTGGAGCTATTTATATTATACAGCACCACTTTAAATATGTCAAGCACTTCGGAGCAAAAAAATAAAAATGCTCCAAATTTAAACATGAAGAGGTTTTGAATATGGATTTTATGGACAAAGTGAGCAAGCGTATTATAGAATTACGTGAATCAAATGGCGAAACACAGCAAGAACTTGCGGATGTTATCGGTATTACAAGACAAAGTTTAAGCCGTTATGAACTCGCAACACGTACAATAAATGTTGACGTACTTGGAAAATTAGCACAACATTTTAATGTAACTACTGATTATTTAATGGGATTATCAGATGTAAAAAGCACAGAGCAGGAGATAAAAATAGCATGTGCAGTTACAGGGCTTTCAGAAAAAGCAATTGAAAATATTAAAAGCTCTATGAGTTATGATTTATCAACAATACCCGAAATAAATACGTTTGAAAATTCTCAATTTGTTAAAATGAGCGAGAACGAAAAAAACAAATTAAAAGAGCTACAAGATTTTATACTTCACGCAAATAGAACAAAAAAGAAATATGTAAATAGTTTTATTGAAAATGATTGTTTCATTGAAACTATGGATTTATTAAAAAGAAGTTGCGATGCTTTTACACTTAAACAAATTGAACGCTATAAGAAGTTAGACATTGACAACTGCGATGATTTTTATAAAATAGTTGGAAATGTAGACAGTTATTTTCAAGCGGATCATTATAATACCTTATACAAAGCTGGTCTTATGGATATTTACGAAAAAATAAAAAATTTTATTAAAGATAATGCTGTTATAATTGCAATTGAAATTAAGGAGGACACCAACAATGCCGAACATAACACCCCGAAAGAATAAAGCAGGTCAAGTAATATCTTATAGAATCCGTGTAGCCCGTGGATATGACAGCGAAGGACATAAAAATAGTTTTCATGAAAAGACTTGGAAACCTGCTCCAGGAATGACAGAAAAACAGATTAAGAAAGAAGTTCAGAAAGTAGCTACTTTATTTGAAGAACAGTGTAAGACGGGTATAATTTGCACACAACAGAATTTAACTCTTGAAAAGTTTATACCTCAATATTTAGATACTGCAAAAGAAACACTTTCACCGTCCACCTATGAATTTTATATCAGTATTATAAATCGTTTTATATTGCCTATGCTTGGACATCATAAATTGCAGGAAATAAAGCCTGTTCATGTACAAGCTTTTATATCTCAGTTAAATAATGTACAATCAAGCATTCCAAATGCTAAAAATAAGATTTCCCCTAATACTGTTAAACGTTATCTTTGTGTATTACAGTCTATTTTTAGATTAGCTGTAAAGCTTGGTATTATATCAGATAATCCAGCGTCTGCGGTGAAATTGACATTGAAAAAGACCATTAAGCCTGAAATTGATATATTTAATAAACAAGAAGCTACAGAAATGTTATCAGCCTTAAAAGATGAACCACTACAATTTCAAGTATTCATTCAGCTTGCAATTATGACAGGTGCAAGACGTGGGGAACTGGTCGCACTGAAATTTTCTGATTTTGATATGATAAC
>JAFTWL010000061.1 GCA_017465305.1 Ruminococcus sp.
ATGAATATACACTTGTAAAAGTCGGCGATGAGTATTATTGTATGGCACTTGAATTAGTTGCCTCCACAATGAAAGCCGCTGGAATTACAGAGTATGAGACTATAGGTTCTTTCTTTGGCAATGAACTTGAGCATATAAAGACAAAGCATCCTCTTTATGACCGTTTGTCTCCTGTAATTGTAGGTGACCATGTAACACTTGAAAGTGGTACAGGCTGTGTACATACAGCTCCTGGTTATGGTGTTGAGGACTTTGAAGTTTGTAAAAATTATGATGATATTGGAATTCTTGTTTGTGTAGACTCAAAGGGTAAACAGACTGCCGAAGCAGGCGAATTTGAGGGAATGGATACTGATACAGCAAATAAAGCTATTGCTAAGAAGCTTACAGAGCTTGGAGCAATGCTTGCAACTGAAAAGATTGTTCACCAGTACCCACACTGCTGGAGATGTCATAAGCCTATTATTTATCGTGCAACAGAACAATGGTTCTGTTCAGTAAATGGATTTAAAGATGAAGCTATTAAAGCTATTGAATCCGTTAACTGGATTCCTGGATGGGGCGAAGACAGAATCAAGGGTATGGTTCGTGACAGAAGTGACTGGTGTATTTCCCGTCAAAGAACATGGGGTGTTCCTATTCCTATTATTTACTGCAAGGATTGCAAAAAGCCTATAGTAAATGATGTTACAATAAAAAGCATTGCTGATTTGTTCCGTGCTGAAGGTGCTGACGCTTGGTGGACAAAAGAAGTATCTGAATTTATACCTGATGAAGTTACTTGTGAATGCGGATGTAAAGAATTCACAAAAGAATATGACATCATGGATGTATGGTTTGACAGTGGTGTTTCTCATACTGCGGTCATGGAACAGTATGATTGCCTGAAATGGCCAGCTGATTTGTATCTTGAAGGTGCTGACCAATATCGTGGATGGTTCCAGTCATCACTTCTTACTTCTGTTGTGTATAAAGGACAGGCTCCATATAAGAATGTTTGTACACATGGCTGGGTTGTAGACGGAGAAGGCAGAAAGATGTCTAAATCTCTTGGTAATGGTATCATGCCTGATGAGATTATCAAGCAGTATGGTGCAGATATTTTACGTCTCTGGGTTGCTTCTTCTGACTATCATTCTGATATTCGTATATCTCAGGAGATTTTAAAACAGCTTTCTGATGCTTATAAGAAAATCAGAAATACAGCAAGATATATTCTTGGTAACCTTGGCAATGGAGATGGCTTTAATCCTGATACTGATTCAGTTGCTGATGAACAGCTTATGGAAATTGATAAATGGGCATTATTGCGTCTGAATGCACTTATAGATAAAGTTAATGAAGGCTATGATGCTTTTGATTTCCATGTTGTATTTCATAGCATTCACAATTTCTGTACTACTGATATGTCAAATTTCTACCTTGATATTATCAAAGACCGTTTATATTGTGAAAAGGAAAAATCTGTTCAGCGTCGTGCAGCACAGACAACAATGTATAAAATTTTAAGTGCAATAACAAGACTGATAGCACCTATTCTTTCATATACTGCTGAAGAAATATGGGGATTTATGCCTCATTCAAGTTCAGATGATACAGAAGGTGTATTCCTGAATCAGTTCCCTGAAAAGAGTAATATAGAAGCTGACTCTGAATTTATTGAAAAATGTAATCTGATTTATCAGACACGTCTGGATGTCAATAAAGTTCTTGAAGAAAAGCGTAATGTAAAACTGATAGGTAAGCCATTAGAAGCAGCTGTTACTATTTTTGTTGCTGATGAAAATCAGTATGAAATTCTTTCTGATGCTTCTGATATTTTAAAAACTGTTTTGATTGTTTCATCACTTAAAGTTGAAAAATCAGAACAGTCAGAAACAACATATTCTGTCACAAAGGCAGAGGGTGAAAAGTGTGAGCGTTGTTGGTCTTATGATACAACAGTTGGTTCCAATGCTGAACATCCTACACTTTGTGCAAGATGTGCTTCTGTTATAAGTGAATAAGTATATTATCAGCCTGCCGTTTTGTGCGGTAGGCTGTTATCGTACAGGCATAAAGAAAGGATAATTATACTTTGCTGATTATTTTTATATTATCTATACTTGGCTTAGTAGCAGCTGACCAAGGTATTAAGTATTGGGCAGTTCATGTTCTTCAGGAAAAGGGAAGTATTCCGTTTCTACATATAGGTGATTTTAAGATTATGGATTTAACATACCTTGAAAATACTGGAGCAGTATTCGGAAGCTTTAGCGGTATGAAGTGGTTTTTGATAATAATAACAACAGTGCTTATGGCTTGGTGTTTATATTATTTTATTCGCCATAAAAATCGTTCTAAATTATTAGCAATAGCAGTTATCTTAGTCATATCAGGTGGAATTGGGAATTCTATTGACAGAATATTCAGAGCTAAAGGTGCAGTAATTGATTATTTTGATTTACAGCTTTTTGATTTTGCTGTTTTTAATTTTGCTGATTGCTGTGTTGTAATTGGAGTTATACTGTTTATGATTTATGTCCTGTTTATTGAAGGTAAAAATGAAAAGAAAAAATCACTTGTATCTGAAAATAAAGATAAAGAGGACAGTTCATTATGACAGAACCATTTAAATTTATAGTTTCATCTGAATTTGCTGGGTTGCGATTAGATAAATGGCTTAGTATTCAGGAAGATTTATCGTGTACACGTTCTGTAATACAGAATCTTATAGAACAAGAACAAGTTCTTGTCAATGAAAAAGCAGTTGCAAAAAATTATAAAATTAAAGCAAATGACAGTATATCTGTTCAGATACCAGAGCCTGTTTCTTTAGAACTTGTACCTGAAAATATTCCTTTGGATATTGTTTATGAAGATTCAGATTTGCTTGTTGTAAATAAGCCAAAGGGAATGGTCGTACATCCGGCTCCGGGCAATTATACAGGAACACTTGTTCATGCTTTGATGTATCATTGTGGTGACCAGCTTTCAGGAATAAATGGTGTTATCCGTCCGGGTATTGTGCATAGAATTGATAAAAATACAAGTGGCCTTTTAATGGTTGCTAAAAACGACGCTGCACATATTGGATTGTCAGCACAGATTCAGGCACATACATTTACAAGAGAGTATCAGGCTATAGCTACAGGGCGTTTTAAAGAGATGTCAGGAACAATTTCAGCACCGATAGGAAGACATCCTACAGACAGAAAAAAAATGTGTGTTACACAGAAAAATTCAAAAGAGGCAGTTACTCATTATACTGTGATTGGAGAATATTCAGGTTATACACATTTGAAACTTCGACTTGAAACAGGACGAACTCATCAAATCCGTGTGCATTTATCATATATGGGACATCCTGTCTTAGGTGATGATGTTTATGGAAAGCCATATAAAGGATTAGATGGTCAATGTCTTCATGCAGGTAAGATTGGTTTTATACATCCTGTAACTGAGGAATATATGGAGTTTACTGCTTCATTACCTGTGTATTTTGAGTCAGTATTAGAAAAACTTAAAAGAACTTGTTAGGATTAAAGTTTTATGTTAGAAAATATTCTTTTGATAACAGACCTTGATGGAACATGTCTGCCATCTTCTAAAATTATTTCAGATGAAAATAAACAAGCGATAAATTACTGGCGTTCTCTTGGAGGAAGATTTAGTATTGCTACTGGAAGAACTATTCAGTCAGCAAAACGATATTGGGATGAACTTGAAATTACAGACCCTGTAATTTTATATAATGGTTCAGCAATATATGACCCTGAACATCAAAAGTTTATTTATACAAAGCCACTTCCTTCAATTGCAAAAGATGTTGTAATTGATGTACAGAAAAATATTTCTGATGTTGGAATTGAAATTTTATGTACAGATGGAACATATGTTGTTCAAAATAATTTTTATGAAAAACAGCACATTGAGTATTGTCAGGTAAGTCCGGTTTATTGTGATATTTATAATATGCCTGATAAAGACTGGCTTAAAGTATTATTTGCAGTTTCTCCATATGAGATGTCAGATTTAATTTCATTTATACAATCTAAAGGCTGGGAAGATATTTGTTTTGTACAGTCTACAGCATCATATTATGAAATGTCATCTTTAAATATAACAAAGGGAAGTGCATTGGATATATATCGGAAAAGATTCTGCAAACCAGAAGATAAAATAATTTCTGTCGGAGATTATGATAATGATATCGAACTTCTTCAAAATGCAGATTATGGTGTAGCACCTGCTAATGCACAGGATTCTGTAAAACAGGTTGCAGATTATGTTTTGCAAAATTCTTGTGACAATAATGCAATTGCAGAGTTGATTTCTCGTATATTATCAGAATTTAAATCAATGGAGGGTCCGAAATGGATTTAGTAACAAAAAAAGCATTGCAGAAATCTGCATGTAAAATTAGAATGGGCGTTATTGAAGGAACATATAATGCCAAGTCTGGACATCCAGGCGGTTCTTTGTCAATCAGCGATTTAATGGCATATTTATATTTTGCTAAATTGCATATTGACCCAAATTCACCAGATATGGAAGACCGTGACCGTCTTGTACTCTCAAAAGGACATTGTGCTCCGGCATTGTATTCAGCTTTATCATTGAGAGGCTTTTTTTCACTAGATGAATTGAAAAGCTTACGCCACATTGGTTCTATGCTTCAGGGACATCCTTGTATAAATATTCCTGGTGTTGATATGTCAAGTGGTTCTTTAGGACAGGGAATTTCCGCTGCTTGTGGTATGGCACTTGCTGGAAAACTTGATGATGCAGATTATAAAGTTTATGCTGTTTTAGGTGATGGAGAAATAGAAGAAGGTCAGGTATGGGAGGCTGCTATGTTTGCTTCTCATTATAAACTTGATAACTTAGTAGCTATTGTAGATTACAATGGTCTTCAGATTGATGGAACACTTTCCGAAGTTTGTTCACCTGAGCCAATTCCTGAAAAGTTTGAGGCATTCGGATGGCATGTAATCACAATGGATGCACATGATTTTGATTCTATTGAAAATGCTTTCAATGAAGCAGAATCAGTTGTTGGAATGCCTGTAGCTATTATACAAAAGAGTGTCAAGGGTAAGGGTGTTTCATTTATGGAAAATCAAGTTGGCTGGCATGGTAAAGCTCCAAATAAAGATCAGTATGAACAGGCAATGGCAGAACTTCAAGCACAGTTAAAGGAACTGGAGGATTAAGAAATAATGGCAGAAGAAATTAAAAAGGCTACAAGAGATAGCTATGGAGAAGCTCTTAGAGATTTAGCAGAAAAATATCCTGATTTAGTTGTACTTGATGCTGATTTGGCAGCAGCAACAAAAACAGGAACTTTTAAAAAGGCACATCCTGAACGTTTTTTTGACTGTGGAATTGCAGAAGCTAATATGATGGGTGTTGCAGCTGGTTTAGCAGCTTGCGGAAAGATTCCTTTTGCAAGTACATTTGCAATGTTTGCAGCTGGAAGAGCATATGAAATTGTAAGAAACTCAATTGGTTACCCACATTTGAATGTAAAGATTGGAGCTACTCATGCTGGTATTTCCGTAGGTGAAGATGGAGCAACACATCAGTGCAACGAAGATATTGCATTGATGCGTACAATTCCAGGTATGACCATTATAAATCCAGCTGATGATGTAGAAGCAAAAGCAGCAGTAGAAGCTGCAATTCAGATGGATGGACCTGTATATTTGAGATTTGGAAGACTTGCAGCACCTGTTTTTAATGATGTAGCTAATTATAAATTTGAATTAGGAAAAGGCATTACAATAAGAGAAGGTTCTGATTTAACTATTGTTGCTACAGGTCTTATGGTATCTGAATCAATAAAGGCAGCAGAATTGCTTTCAGCTGAGGGCATAAATGTGAGAGTTTTGAATATTCATACAATTAAGCCTTTAGATACAAAATTGATTTGCAGAGCAGCAAAAGAAACTGGTTTACTTGTAACAGTTGAGGAACATAGTATTATTGGCGGACTTGGTTCTGCTGTTACAGAAGCAGTATGTGATTGTTGTCCTGTACCAGTTGTGAGAATTGGTGTTAATGATGAATATGGACATTCGGGGCCTGCTGTAGAGTTGTTAAAAGAATTTGGATTATGTGCTGAGGCAATTGCCGAAAAAGTGAAGAAAGCACTTGAATTAAAAAAATAATTAGATAAAATGCAATATATAAAACCTGTTTGATAATTATTTATGATTTTCGAGCAGGTTTTATATTTAATTTTAATATATATGATATAGTTGGAGGTAGTTGAATATAGTGAACAGAGGTTCGTTACTCTTTTTAATAATATCATTAATTTTGTCGTATAATATATCGTAACATATTAAAATATTTTATCTTATAATAATCAATTTAAGAGGTGATTTCAATGATTTGTAGCTTAGAAGACTTAAAAGAAAAGGATGTCATTAACGTATGTAATGGTGAAAATCTTGGATATGTTGATGATATTCAA
>JAFTWL010000062.1 GCA_017465305.1 Ruminococcus sp.
GTCATACAATAAAAATTTTAGTTAATGCAGATATAGCCTCATCAATACCATTTTATAAAACTGAAACAGAAGTATCATATACATATTTATTAACTGAAACTGTAATTGTCGGAAACATCCCAGATAAATATACTGTATTTGGTGGACAATAATTTTTCAAAAAAATCAGAAAAATATACTGGTGCATTATAAAAAAATGTGGTATAATAATATCAATCATGATTGGAAGGAGGTAGAAAACATTGGAAGATATGGAAGCGAAGAAAAGAATAGAGTTTCTTTCTAAAGAACTTGAAAAATATAATTATCAATATTATGTTTTGAATAATCCAACGGTTTCTGATTTCACATATGATGAAATGATGCGTGAACTAAGAGGTTTAGAAGATGAGTTTCCTTCATTGAAACTTTCAACTTCTCCTACACAGCGAGTTGGAGGTATGGCATCAAGTACATTTGAAAAAGTATCTCATGAAGTGCAGATGATGAGCTTACAAGATGTTTTTTCGTTTGAAGAAGTTTCTGATTTTGTTACACGTTGTAAAGAGATGTTTGAAAATTCTGCATTTGTTATAGAACCTAAAATAGACGGGCTTTCAGTTTCACTTGAATATGAAAATGGCATATTTGTCCGTGGTTCTACTCGAGGGGATGGATTTACTGGAGAAGATGTAACAGGAAATCTAAAAACAATACGTTCTGTTCCTTTGCAGCTTGATGAAGCACCTGAATTTTTAGAAGTTCGTGGAGAAGTATATATGCCTAAAAAGCAATTTCTTGCTTTAGCAGAACAGCAGGAATTGAATGGAGAAACGCCATTTAAGAATCCAAGAAATGCAGCATCTGGTTCTCTTCGACAAAAAGATTCTTCTATAACAGCCAAAAGAAATCTTGATATTTTAGTTTTTAATGTACAGCAAGTTGATGGAATTACATGGACTTCTCATTATCAGTCATTGCAGGCTTTGAGTCGATATGGCTTTAAGACAGTACAGGAAAGTTCATTAGTCTATACATTAGAAGAAATTATAAGTGAAATTGAGAAAATAGGAAATTCCCGTAATGATTTTTCTTATGATATTGATGGTGTAGTTATAAAAGTGGATGATTTTTCTCAGCGTGAAGAGATGGGAGCTACAACAAAAGTACCTAAATGGGCAGTAGCATATAAATTTCCGCCTGAGGAAAAAGAGACTGAACTTTTAGATATCGAGGTTAGTGTCGGGCGTACAGGAGCAATAACTCCAATAGCATTATTTCGCCCAATACGTCTTGCTGGCACTGATGTATCAAGAGCATCTCTTCATAATCAGGACTTTATAACAGAAAAAGAAATTTGTATTGGTGATACAATTGTTGTTCGTAAAGCAGGAGAGATTATTCCTGAAGTTGTACGGTCTGTTGCTCATAAAGCAGATTTTATATTATATAAATTGCCTGAAAAATGCCCTGTTTGTGGGACAAAGGCAGTGCGTGACGAAGAGGAAAGTGCATTGCGTTGTCCTAATCCTGATTGTCCTGCACAGCTTATGAAAAGTATGATTCATTTTGCTTCAAAAGATGCTATGAACATAGAAGGTCTTGGACCACAGAATTTAATTGCTCTTAAAGAAGCTGGACTTGTACATTCTGTAGCTGACTTGTACACATTAAAAAAAGAATCTCTTGTTGAACTTGAGCGTTTTGCTGATAAGTCAGCAGATAATCTTATTAAAGCAATTGCTTTATCAAAGCAAAATTCTCTTGAACGTCTTATTTTTGGTTTAGGAATAAGAAATATTGGGTCTCGTGCTGCAAAATTGTTGTGTCAGAGATTCCCTTCTATTGATTTAATTATGAATGCAACAGAAGAAGAAATTTCTGAAATAGAGGGCTTTGGTGAAGTTATGGCACATAGCATTGTATCAGCATTTCATGAAACACATATGAAAACTCTTATTGAACGTTTAAAAGAAGAAAATGTTGCTATGGATTATGTTGGTGCTTCTATTACAGATACAAGATTTGCAGGAATGACATTTGTATTAACTGGCACACTTCCAACAATGAAGCGCTCTGAAGCTAAATCACTTATAGAACGTTTTGGTGGAAAGGTTAGTGGCAGTGTCTCTAAGAAGACAACTTTTGTAGTTGCTGGAGAAGAGGCAGGAAGTAAATTAGATAAAGCAAATTCACTTGGTATTACAATTCTAAGTGAAAATGACTTAATAGAAAAAACAAAATGAGAAAGGGAAAAGAAATATGAAAATTGACATTCAGCATATTGCTAAACTTTCTTGTCTGCATTTAACAGATGAGCAGGCAGAAAAATTTGAAAAAGATATGGAGTCTATTGTTACAATGGTAAATTGTCTTCCTGATGTACAGGATGAATTGACATTGGATGTTGAAAATGCAATGCGTCTCAGAGAAGATATTGCAGAAGAACATAAGTTTAAGAGGGAAGAAATTTTAAGTAATGCACCACAAGTACAGTCTGGTTGTCTTGTTGTGCCTAAGACAGTAGAATAAAAGGAGAATTAGAAATATGAAGTTGTATGAAAAAACAGCTGCTGAGCTTTCTGATATGCTGCGTGCTAAGGAATGCAGTGCTGTAGAATTGTGTAAGGATATTATTGAGCGTACTAATGCTGTAGAAGATAAAGTTGGAGCGTGTGTTACTCGTTGTGAAGATGCACTCCAGAAGGCTGAAGCAGTAGATAAAGCTTTTGCAGAGGGGAAGGAATTGCATCCTTTAGCAGGTATTCCAATTGGAATTAAAGATAATATTTCTACAAAAGGAATACGCACAACTTGTGCATCTAAAATGCTTGAGAACTATGTTCCGCCTTATAATGCAACAGTAATGAATAAAGTTGAATCTGCAAATATGATAGTTACAGGAAAACTTAATATGGATGAATTTGCTATGGGTTCTTCTACAGAGACTTCCTATATTAAAAAGACTCATAATCCACATAATTTGGATTGTGTTCCAGGTGGTTCTTCAGGTGGTTCAGCAGCTTGCGTAGCAGCAGGAGAAGCAATAGTATCTCTTGGTTCAGACACAGGTGGTTCTATACGTCAGCCATCAGCACTTTGTGGTACAGTAGGACTTAAACCTACTTATGGCAGTGTTTCAAGATATGGACTTGTTGCATTTGCTTCTTCTCTTGACCAGATTGGACCTATCGGTAAATCTGTAAAAGATGTTTCTATGCTTTATGATTTGATTTGTGGACATGATAAAATGGACGCTACATCAGCTTATCGTGAATATCCAGGCACATTTGTGGGATTGAATAATGATGTAAAGGGTCTTTGTATAGGCGTACCTAAGGAATATTTTGGAGAAGGTATTGATAGTTATGTTAAAGAATCTGTTTTTAATGCAATTAAATTATTAGAATCTAATGGAGCAATAGTTAAAGAAATTTCCTTGCCAAGTACAGAATATGCAGTTAATACTTATTATATCATTGCTTCAGCAGAAGCTTCATCTAATCTTGCACGTTTTGACGGAGTAAAATATGGATTCCGTGCAAAAGAATATGATGGACTTATAGATATGTATCAAAAGACAAGAAGTGAAGGTTTTGGCGATGAAGTAAAACGTAGAATTATGCTTGGAACATTTGTATTAAGTTCAGGTTTCTATGATGCTTATTATAAAAAAGCAAAGCTTGTTCAGAGAAAGATTGCACAAGAATTTTCACAGGCATTCAAGGAATGTGATGTTATTATTACACCAACTTACCCTACTCCAGCATTTAAGATTGGTGAGAACATTGATGACCCATTAAAGATGTACAGCGGAGATATTTGTACTGTTACAGTAAATATTGCAGGCTTACCAGCAATAAGCGTTCCATGCGGAAAGACAGAAAGCGGTCTTCCTCTTGGTATGCAGATGATAGGTGCAAAATTTGCAGAACAGACTATTTTGAATACAGCTTATGCATATGAAACATTATGTGGCGGATTTTCATGTATTCCAGATACACTTTAAAGAAAGGCAGTATATAAAATTATGAGAGAATACGAAATGGTTGTTGGACTTGAAGTCCATGCTGAATTGAATACAAAATCAAAAATTTATTGTAGTTGCAGAAATGCGTTTGGATTAGAAGTAAATACGCAGGTTTGCCCTGTTTGTATGGGTATGCCGGGAACACTTCCTACGTTGAATGAAAAAGTAGTAGAATATGCTGTCAAAATGGGACATGCTATGAATTGCAAAATCAATAGTGTTTGTAAACAGGACCGTAAAAATTATTTTTATCCTGACCTTCCAAAAGCTTATCAGATTTCGCAGGCTGAAGTTCCGCTTTGTGAAAATGGTTATCTTGATGTTATGGTTGATGGTGAAGAAAAGAGAATTGGTGTTACAAGAATTCACATTGAAGAAGATGCTGGAAAGCTTTTGCATGACGATGCTTTTGCTGGTTCTTTAGTGGATTTGAATCGTTGCGGTGTACCACTTATTGAAATTGTTTCTGAACCTGATATCAGAAGCAGTGCAGAAGCTAAGGCTTACCTTGAAACAATTAAATCTATTTTGCAGTACATCAATATTTCTGACTGTAAGATGCAGGAAGGTTCTATTCGTTGTGATGTAAACGTTTCAGTACGTGAAAAAGGAAGCAAGGAATTTGGAACACGCTGTGAAATGAAAAATGTAAACAGCTTTAGTGCTGCTGTACGTGGTATTGAGTATGAATTTAAAAGACAGATTGAAGTTTTAGAGGCTGGCGGAACAATTATGCAGGAAACTCGCCGCTGGGACGATGCAAAGGGTATGAGTTTTACTATGCGTTCAAAAGAAGATGCACAGGATTATCGTTATTTCCCTGAGCCTGATTTACTTACAATTGTAGTCGATGAGAAAAAAATTCAGGAATTAAAAGAAATGATTCCTGAACTTCCTAACATAAAGATTCGCCGTTATGTAAAAGAATTAGGACTTTCTCAGGTAGATGCAACATTAATAGCAGAAGATATGGAACGTTCTTCTTTATTTGATACTTGTGTTGAAATGGGTAAATGTAAACCTAAGAGCGTCAGCAACTGGATTTTAGCGGATATTGCAAAATTCACAAATGATACAGGTAAGAAAATCAGTGAAACACCACTTACACCACAGAAGCTTTCTGATTTGATTGAGCAAGTAGAAAAGGGTGTTATCTCTAATTCTTCAGCAAAAAAGGTTTTCCAGATTATTCTTTCTACAGGCAAAGCCCCTCTTGATATAATAAAAGAAGAGGGAATGGCACAGAATTCTGATATGGGATTTTTGGAAAATCTTGCGAAAGAAGTGCTTGCTAATAATGAGAAGTCTGTAACAGATTATAAAAATGGAAAAACAAATGCACTTGGTTATCTTGTAGGACAGTGTATGAAAGCATCTAAGGGAAAAGCAAACCCTGGTATAGTTAAAGAGATTGTAATAAAGATGTTATCTGAATAAGATATAAAGTCAATTATATTTGCATAGATGTATTAAAAATAGCAGTTTGTCATATTAAATAGACAAGCTGCTATTATTACATATATGACATACAGGTGTCATATTAAATGTGATATACTTATATTATCAAAAGGAGATTTGCTTTTAAAGCAACTATAAAATATGAAAAAGGAAATTATAATCAGCAAGAATGACAGTGGGCAAAGGATTGATAAATTTTTTCAAAAGGCATTTCCAATGCTTCCTAAAAGCCTGATTTATAAACTTATACGTAAAAAAGATATAAAAGTTAATAAAAAGCGATGTGATGGTGCAACTTATTTAGAAGAAGGAGATATAATAACTATATTTATAAACGATTTATTATTGAGTGAAAATCAGGACAGTTTCAAAAATAAAAATTTTTTATTTTTGAAAGCTCCATCTGAATTAAATATTATTTATGAAGATTCAAATTTAATTCTTATTTTTAAACCTGTAGGGCTTACAGTTCATTGTGATGATAATCATACAGAAGATACATTAATAAATAGAGTTAAACATTATCTTTATGAAAAAGGTGATTATAATCCAGATAATGAACAGTCATTTTCACCTGCATTATGTAACAGACTTGACAGAAATACAAGCGGAATTGTAATAGCTGCAAAAAATGCTTCTGCACTGCGTGAAATAAATAGACTTATTCGTGAAAATAAAATCAAAAAAAATTATCTTTGTATCACAACTACATTACCACCTAAAAAATCCGATATAATTCATGCTTATCATAAAAAATCAGATAAAGATAATAAAGTAATTATATCTGATTGTAAAGCAGATGGATTTCAGGAAATCGTAACAGGATATAAAGTTTTGGCTCAGAATACAGATAAATTGGCACTTGTTAAGATTTCACTTATTACAGGAAGAACGCATCAGATTAGAGCTCATATGGCATATATAAAATCTCCCCTGTTAGGTGATAATAAATACGGAAACTATAAAATAAATCAGAAATATCACTGCAAGTCGCAACAATTATGTGCCTATAAAATAAAATTTGAAACAGGACATGATTCTGTTCTATCATATTTAAATCAAAAATGCTTTTATTCTGATATACCTGATTTTGTATCAAAATACTTTCCAGATTTGAAATTAAAGCAGGAATAATGTAATAGTTTTTAATGTAAATAATATCTTAATTTGGAATTATTTTGAAAATATTTTTTCTCTTATGTTTGACAGAATATAATAATTCATGTTAAAATAATAAAGAGTATAAGTTTTTATTTAATACTAATAAATAATTGCAGTATGTTGTAATTGGGAGGAGTTTTATGGAGCATTTTGAATTAGTTTCAGAGTATCGGCCAGCAGGTGACCAGCCCAAAGCAATTAAATCTTTAGTTGATGGGCTTAAACGTGGAATGCGTGAGCAGACATTATTAGGTGTTACTGGTTCGGGAAAGACATATACAATTGCAAATGTAATTGCACAGGTAAATAAACCAACACTTGTTCTTGCACATAATAAAATACTGGCAGCACAACTTTGTTCAGAATTTAAAGAATTTTTTCCTAACAATGCAGTTGAATATTTTGTATCATATTATGATTATTATCAGCCTGAAGCATATGTTCCAAGTACTGATAGCTATATTGAAAAAGATTCTTCTATCAATAATGATATTGATAAATTACGTCATTCTGCAACTACTGCCTTAGCTGAACGTAGGGATGTAATTATAGTTGCAAGTGTTTCTTGTATTTATTCTTTAGGAAGTCCTGAAGAATATCGTTCTATGGTAGTTTCTATCCGAAAGGGAATGGAAAAGCCAAGAGAGCAACTTTTATCTGAATTAGTTGCAATTCAATATGAACGTAATGATGTAGGATTTACAAGAAATAAATTTCGTGTTCGTGGTGATGTAGTAGAAATTTTCCCATCTGATGCTACAGATATTATTATTCGTGTAGAGTATTTTGGGGATGAGATTGACCGTATTTGTGAAGTTAATTCTTTGACAGGAGAGATTATCTCATCTTTACAGCATGCAGCTATTTTTCCAGCTTCACATTATGTAGTAAGCAGTGAGAAAATACAAAAAGCTGTTTGTGAAATAGAAAGAGAATTGCAGGAACGAGTTAATTATTTTGAATCTAATCATAAATTTATTGAAGCACAAAGAATATCACAGCGTACACATTATGATATGGAAATGTTGCAGGAAGTAGGATTTTGTACAGGGATTGAAAATTATTCCCGCATTCTTGCAGGACGGGAAGCAGGTAGTACACCATGTACTTTATTAGACCATTTTCCAGATGATTTTCTTTTAATTGTCGATGAAAGTCATGTTACATTACCACAAGTCAGAGCGATGTCAGCAGGTGACAGAGCCAGAAAAAATACACTTGTTGAATATGGTTTCCGTCTTCCAAGTGCTTTTGATAACAGACCTTTAAACTTTGATGAGTTTTATAATCATATAAATCAGGCAATTTATATAAGTGCAACACCAGGAGAATTTGAAAAAGAACATTCGTCTAATATTGTAGAGCAGGTAATACGCCCAACAGGACTTGTAGACCCTGAAATTATTGTTAAGCCTGTTGCAGGGCAAATTGAAGATTTGTTTTCAGAGATTCATTTGCGTATGGAGCGTAATGAGCGTGTTTTAATTACTACACTTACAAAGAAAATGGCAGAAGATTTAACATCATATCTTGAAAATATGGATATTAAGGTTAGGTATTTACATCATGATGTGGATACTGTAGAGCGTATGGAGATTATACGTGATTTACGCCTTGGGGAATTCGATGTACTGGTTGGAATAAACTTGCTTCGTGAAGGCTTGGATATACCCGAAGTTTCGCTTGTAGCCATATTAGATGCTGATAAGGAGGGATTTCTGAGAAGTGAAACATCTATGATTCAGACAATCGGACGAGCTGCAAGAAATGTTAATGGACAAGTTATTATGTATGCTGATTCAGTAACAGGTTCAATGGAAAGAGCTATAACTGAAACAGAGCGACGCAGAGCAAAACAGATTGCATTTAATAAAGAGCATGGAATAGTACCACAGACTATTCATAAGGATATACGTGATGTAATTGAAATTAAAACTAAGGAAGACATAGAAGAAGTATCATCTGTAAAGAAGATGAGTGCAAAGGAAAAGAAAGAGCTTATAGAATCTTTGAGAGAGCAGATGAAAGAAGCAGCAAAATTGCTTGAATTTGAGCATGCAGCATATTTAAGAGATAAGATTCAGGAGTTGGAGGGCAAGAAAAAGAAATGATAGATAAAATTATAATTAAAGGTGCAAGGGTAAATAACCTTAAAAATATTTCATTAGAGATTCCAAGGGATAAACTTGTTGTTATGACAGGATTATCAGGTTCAGGAAAGTCGTCACTTGCATTTGATACGATTTTTGCTGATGGTCAAAGAAGATATATGGAGAGTTTATCATCTTATGCACGTCAGTTTTTAGGGCAGATGGAAAAGCCTGATGTTGATAGTATAGAGGGGCTTTCACCAGCAATATCAATTGACCAGAAAACAACTTCTAAAAATCCACGTTCTACAGTTGGTACAGTAACAGAAATTTATGATTATTTGCGTTTATTATATGCAAGAATAGGAATACCTCATTGTCCTGTTTGTGGACGTGAAATTAAACAACAAAGTATTGATGAAATTGTAGATAAGGTTTTATCTTTAGAGAATGGAACACGTATTCAGCTTTTAGCCCCTATTGTTAGGGGAAGAAAAGGACAGCATATAAAAGAGTTAGAACGAGCAAAACGTTCTGGATTTGTCAGAGTTAGAGTTGATGGCAATACTTATGATTTATCTGAAAAAATAGAATTAGATAAAAATAAGAAACATAACATTGAAA
>JAFTWL010000063.1 GCA_017465305.1 Ruminococcus sp.
TGTATCCATTTTCATCAATACGCATTTTAAGTATTTTTCCTACTTTATGAGGCATTATATCACCTCCAATAAAAATACTTCCCAAGCTTTCGGTTTTCTTTTCTTCTGCCTGTCGCCTGGGGATGGAGGACAGCACTGATACGCTCAATGCTCCGGAAACGGTTAATTTATTTAAGAAGGAGTTTATCGCTGTCAGCGTTTCCGCTGATGGGTCTGGATACGCTCCAGACGGGCGGTTAGTCTATTACTTCAATAGTTTCAATGTTTTTAAGTCTATATCCCTGCAATGTTGCTATAGCTGTAATAGCTTCCTCAATAGGGGTCATGATGTAAAGCGGTACAGGTCTGTTATCCTTTTTTGTTTCTTTTATGTGAATAGCTTGAAGTCCTGATATAGGAAGCTCTATACAAGTTTCCGCTGTGTCAGCAGTCGCTTCCATTGTATATGTAACTAAAATTTTTCTCATTTTCTGTTCCTCCAATCAATTATCTGCAAAACCACCAGTGCCAAGCCTGTTACTACCATTCCACTGACTAATATTATTTCTAACATGTTGTCTCCTTTTTATTTGATTTTAAATATTTTGTTCAGCAGCTGCCCACTCACGTAAAGCAATTTGTGCAATCTTTTCCATAACTTTTTCGCCATCTTCATGGGTTTTACCTTCGTAGCAGTTTGAAGCTATACGAATTAATGTATTTCCTACCTTATATTCTTCAACAATATGAGGATTATCAATTTTTTTTCGCATTTTAACAGCTCCCTTCTGTTTCAATTCTATGTCGAATGAGCTTGTATTTATTTATAGTTTATAACAGCTCTCTGAATCGCTCCACCGCTTTATCGTTGTATCGGAATGAATCAACTTCTTTAGAAGAATGTGGAGATTTGTCTTTGTACCATTCTCCGTATTCATCTACCTTCATATTGTTATCATTTGATACACGACCGACTTTCTGTGGTGTAGTTCCAAACTTCTTAGCGATTTCAGTAGCAGTGTACATTTTCTGTTCTGACTTTGGAAGTGGCAAAAGTTCTTCGCCTGCAAGTACTTCAGCAGCTTTTGCAACAAGAATACTTTTATAATCCTTTGACATTGATGTTTCTACTTCAGCAAGCTTCAAGAACTGATTTGACATTCTTACACGGGCATTCATTTCCTTGATTTCAAGTACTTTGGACTTGTCAGGATTAGTTGGAACAACTGACTTTATATGATTTTCCATTTCATAAAATGCGTTAACATATGTAGCAGTAAAAATAACACCCTTTTTGCCTGTTGTCTTATTAGCGATCATATCACAACCCTTTTTGGTTATAAGAAAGCAAGGTCTCTCCTCGCCCTTAATATCCTGATATGTGCTTTCAATGAAGAAATCAACGACGGGAATTTTCCCTTCGTTAAGATAATTTATATATCTGCGAACGTCTTTTAAAAGTTCATAGTGTTCCTTTTCAACTGAAATAGCAACTTCTCGACTATCTACTGCGTTTATGCCATCTGGCATTGTAATTATACTTAAATTATTCATTTTTAAAAACTCCTTTTAATCATGTTTAAACAGCCCTTGAATTGAAATATCTGAAAACCATGTCTTCCAAATCAAAAAACCCTCTTTTAATAAAAATGGACTTTCGTTATTAAGCTTCTTTGAAAAAGCTTTTGGACTAATTTTAAGCAAGTTTGAAATATCCTTTTTTCGCACTCCTCGGAAAACAATTTCTGATTCAAGACGAGGATAAAAAACTTCTTTTGTATATTTTTTTATAATATCACTTCCTTTTTATGTTTGACTTTTCATTCTTTATATGGTACAATTAAGATATTACATAAAGAACGGAGGTGAAAATGATGGGAATAAAAATAACTGGACTTAATAAGATACAAAAAGACCTTAATAATCTACAAAGAAACGCAGAAAGATTATCAAAAAAGAAATCTTTATCTTTCAATGAATTGTTTACTTCTAAATTTATGAGAAGAAATACAAAATTTTCAAGTATTGATGCATTACTTAACGACTGTGGTTATGGGCAATTATCACAAGAAGAATTTAAATCAATACCTCAAAAAGAACTCGATGTAAAAATTTCTGAACGAACAAAATTTAATAGTTGGCAAGAAATGTTGAATGCCGCTGGTGCAGAATATGTATCTTCACAACTTTGGTCTTAATTTTTAGCTGAATCAATTAACTCAGATATTTCAACAATAAGCTGTTTTAGTTGATTCAGCTTTTTTATCAATACATCTACTTCTGAAGTATCAATATTAATTGTAAGCTCATTTTTATTATTTTTCATCCTCAACTTCTCCTTTCAAAACTTTTTCATACGTCTTATTATCTCTCATGGCTATTTCATCAAGTGATACATTCAGATAATCAGCAATTTGTGTCATCGTTTCAAAATTACAAATCTTTGAACCTTTTTCCACGCGAGATACAAAACTCTTAGATACACTCGCTACCTCTGCAAGTTTTGTTAATGTAGCTCCACGAGCTTTTCTTATTTCTCTTAAATTAGTCTCCATACTCTCACCTCCTTTCAATTTTTAGTCATATTTTGTCGATTATTGTATAAAATTCATTTTTTATGTTGACTTTGGGAAACTTTTATGATATAATATAGTTGATTAGGTATAATTACAATTGGTTTACACACTTAGACTTATTTCTTTTTTACAAAAAGTTTTAATTCTTTGATAATTTTTTTATTATCTATCTGAATTTTTATTTTTTTAGTCTTTGTGTTGACCATGGTTTAATTATATCACAAAACTTTTGGACTGTCAATATAAAATCATAAAGTTTTTGGATTATTGTATAGTTGCACAAAAAGGAGTAATGTTTTATGTATGAATCTACAAAAATAGCAGAAAGAATAAAGCTTACAGCTAAATCTCAAAATATTGTTATAAAAGATATGTTATTTAAATGTGGTCTAAGTAAAAATGCTTTATCTTCAATGGCTTCTGGCGGGTCAACACCTAAAAGCGAAAATCTTGCAAAAATCGCCGACTATCTTGACTGCTCTGTAGACTACCTGCTCGGTCGAACAGATAACCCTAACGTTAACGGAAATAATGTTAGCAATATAGAAACAACAATAGGCACACATGTCACAGGAACAGGAAACATTGTAAATCATTATCCACAGCAAAATGAAATTGAAAAAGAACTTTGTTCTATTTTATCTGAATTAAATTTAAGAGACCGTACAGAGTTACTTACAATGATTTATAATTTTGCAGATGAACATAAAAAATAACATCCTGTTTAAAAACAAGATGTTAAAAATAAAACAATAATAAATTGGAGGTATTAAAATGATTGATTTCAATAATAAGTCAATTATAAAAATGAAAAAAGTAGGAAATAATGCATTTCAAACTATGATTGCACCAATCTTAATTAATGATGAATCAATTATCAGCTCTTATCAAAGTATGAGAGACGGTGTTGTTTTCACGAACTACAGAATTATTGCTATCAATGTACAAGGTGTAACAGGAAAGAAAAAAGATTTTACTTCTATTCCATATAGCCGAATCCAAGTCTTTTCAACTGAAAGTTCTGGTGTATTTGACTTAGACTCTGAATTAGAGATATGGATTAGCAGCATCGGAAAAATCAAGTTT
Organism: Ruminococcus sp.; assembly: GCA_017465305.1. GTDB lineage: Bacteria > Bacillota > Clostridia > Oscillospirales > Ruminococcaceae > Ruminococcus_C. Next base: position 3,642 of record JAFTWL010000063.1, read on the forward strand.
GAGTTTACTGGAAATTCCGATGTTTCTGAAATCTGTAAAGTAATTAGTTCTTTTATCTTCTCTAAGTAAATTTGTTCCTACTATTGAAGAAAGTATTAAAAGAACTTTATAACATAAATATTATGAATTTTATTTTAAATAAAGAAGAATGTAAATATTAAAACAAAGAAAATTATTGCCGGCTTAATGGCTATGGTATGTGTAACAGCCATTTCGAGTTGTGGCAATTCTAATAAAAACCAGAAGAAGATATGCCAGAAGCATATTATAAAGCTGGTATAAAATTTATTGAACTATTAGACCAAGTACTTGATGTAGAAATTGACTATAAAACTGCATATGAAAATTCTGAACACTATATAGATGTAATAAAAGAATATGGAGATTATGAAAATGCCGAGAGTAAAGACGAAGAAATTAAACGTTTAGGATATTCTGTAGATACAACTGCAGCTACTTTAATTAGAATCAAACTTAAACCAAACGGCTTAACTGGATACTCTGAAGAATGCGGATTAGAAGAATTATTAGAAGATAGAAATGAATTTGCAGAAAAATTCAATGTAGAAGCTAGAGAAAAATAATTGTATATTTACTTTAAATAAAGGAGAATAGATATATGAGTTTTGATAAAGATGTAAAACAATATCTATCAAGAGTAAAAAAAATAAAAGATAATATATCAACCCTTGCAGAAGAACAAACTAAACATGCTCTTGTTATGCCTTTTTTTCAAATGCTTGGGTATGATATATTTGATACAAATGAATTCATGCCTGAGTTTGTATGTGATTTCGGCATAAAAAAGGATGAAAAAATAGACTATGCTATATTAAGAAACGGCGAGCCAATTATGATTATTGAGGTTAAAAGAGCTGGTCTTAAATTACAAAAGCAACAACAGGGGCAACTTTTCAGATATTTTGCCACTAATCGCTGTCGTATTGCAATATTAACTAATGGAATTACATATCAGGTTTTTAGTGATTTAAATACTCCTAATGTTATGGATGATGAACCGTTCCTTTCATTTAACCTTATTGAAGATGACCCAACAATTTATACCCCATTGATAAATGAATTCAGAAAGAAAAATTTCAATGTAGAAAATATAGTTTCAAATGCAACTATTTATAAAAAATACGAAAAGATGGTTGAAAAAACATTAAAACAAGACTTAATATGTCCTAGTGATGAGCTTGTAAGATATTTTCTATCTAAAGCAGGAATAAAAACAAATATCACTGAACAAATGATGAAAGAATATTGCCAGATAACACAACAGGCAATGCAAAATATATTTAAATCCAACCCTCAGAATAGTATTTCTGAATTTTCTGAAGAA
>JAFTWL010000064.1 GCA_017465305.1 Ruminococcus sp.
GGCAGTTTGTCCATGTTAGATTATGATATGATATTTTCAGATGAGATAAAGAAAATGAAACCATCTGGAATTAGAAAATTTTTTGACCTTGCATCCACAATGGAAGGTGTTATTAGTTTAGGTGTCGGAGAACCTGATTTTCAGACGCCATGGCTTATAAGAAAAACAGCAATTGATACTTTGGAGCGAAAACGTATTGTTTACAGTGCAAATCCAGGCATGATAGAATTGAGAAATGAAATTTCAGCATATTTGCAAAGAAAATATAATTTACATTATAATCCTGATAATGAAGTTGTTGTAACTGTAGGTGGTTCAGAAGCTATTGACCTTACAATAAGAGCATTAGTTAATCCTGGAGATGAAGTGCTTATTGTAGAGCCAAGTTTTGTGTGCTATAAGCCTATTGTAGAACTCACTCATGGTGTTGCTATTTCCATTCCAACTAAGATGGAGAATAAATTTAAACTTACAGCAGAAGAACTTAAAGAACATATTACAGATAAAACAAAACTTTTGATTCTTCCATATCCGAACAATCCTACAGGTGGAATTATGACAAAAGAGGATTTAGAAGCAATTGCTGAAGTTATTAAAGATACAAATATTATGATTCTCACTGATGAAATTTACTCAGAGCTTACATATGGAAGAAAGCACTGTTCAATTGCTGAAATTGATGGCATGTGGGAACGTACTATATATGTAAATGGTTTTTCAAAAGCATTTGCAATGACAGGATGGCGTTTAGGATATGTCTGTGCACCAAAGCCAGTTACAGAACAGATTTTAAAACTTCATCAATATGCTATTATGTGTGCACCTACGGTAAGTCAATATGCAGCAATTACTGCACTTCGTGATTGTGATGAAGAAGTCCAAAAGATGGTTCAGGAATATAATGTACGTCGTCGTACTGTTGTAGATGGATTTAATCGTCTTGGACTGACTTGTTTTGAACCAGAAGGAGCATTTTATATTTTCCCTTGTATTCGCAGTACAGGAATGTCAAGTGAAGAATTTTGTGAAAAATTGATACAGGAAGAAAAAGTTGCTGTTGTTCCAGGTAATGCTTTCGGAGATAGCGGAGAAGGTTTTGTACGTGTATCTTATGCATATTCTTTAAAACATCTTATGGAAGCACTTAATAGGATAGAGCATTTTATTTCTAATCATAAGGATTCTGCTATATGAAATCAATAAAAATAAAAACACCCGCAAAAATAAATCTTGCTCTTGATGTTACAGGTAAGCGTGAAGATGGGTATCATACATTGGAAACTATTTTTCAGACAGTTTCTTTATATGATATAATTACTGTTACCATGGCAAATAACGATAAAATTTTCATCACAAGCAACACAAATAGGGTACCACGTAATGAAAAAAATATTGCTTGGAAAGCAGTAGAAGCATTTTGTAGCTATACAGGAAAAAAAGTTGGTGTACATATTCATATTGAAAAACGTATACCTTCTCAAGCTGGTCTTGGAGGAGGAAGTTCTGATGGAGCAGCTGTTTTATTTGCATTAAATCGTCTTACCAATGCAGGATTGTCACGTTATGAGCTTTGTAAGATAGGAATTAAATTAGGTGCAGATGTTCCGTTTTTTTTCTTTGGTGGTACTGCTTATGCAAGTGGTATAGGTGAAAAATTAGAACCATTAAAGCCGATTAGAAAGATTCCATTAGTTGTTGCTAAAGGTGCAGGAGGAATTTCTACAGCTACAGCTTATCAGGCTATAGATAGCCTTGAAAATCCAAATCACCCAAAGACAAATGAACTTAAACAAGTTATAGAAACAGGTGGAACTGTTAAACAAATATCATCACTATGTGGAAATCTGTTTGAAGATGTAACAAAGCTTTCAGCAGTTTCAAAAATACGTGCAGAAATGTTAAATCAGGGAGCACTTTGCAGTGTGATGACTGGGAGTGGTTCTGCTGTTTTTGGAATATTTGATAATGTAGCAACAGCTCGTAAATGTTGTTCTGTTTTAAGAAAATATGTGTCATTTGCTGTTTGTTGTGAGACATATCCAAAAGCTATGAGAATTATTTAATAGAATAACTGGTTATAAGATAAGGGAGGGGATTATATGGCATACTGTGGAAAGTGTGGAACAAGACTTTTTGAAGGTCTTGATAGATGTCAGAAATGTGGTGCACCTGTTAAGTTTAATAATATTAAACCTGGATATTCAGAACCAATAAATTCTGAATCATCAAATTCATATGTACCATACAATACACAATCAGTGCAAATAACATCTTCAGATTCTCCAAAAAACAAATTTACATTATTGAAGATTTTAATGATAATAGTTTTGATTATGATTTTTGCATGTGTAAGTATTTTGGGGTATTTTATTTATTCATATTTTTCATTAAAAAATTATGCAGCTAAAGCAGCTGAAGAATTAAAAGAAAATCAGGTTATTGTTTTAAATGAACTTGTTGAAAAATCTGAGGTTCCGTTTAAAGTTTCAGAAGAAGTTGAAACACTTTATGTGAAACAGGTAAAAGTATCATATGAAGAAGTTACTTTTCCTGTCAGTAAAGAAACAGAGATAAATTATGAAATTACTCGACCAGATTTAAAAGAATATTTTGAAACATTAGAAGTTGCAGAAATTGAAACGCAAGAAGAATTTGATAAACAGCTTTCAGATGAAATTGAAATGGCAGAGCCAAGTATTGTGACATTACCTGTACGATTTGAGCATGAACCTATGAAAAAATGGGATACAGAAAATACAATAGAGTATTTAGTCTCTGTAGATGCTGATGAAACTGTAAAAGATATTATACCAGTTACTACAAATCAGGTAGTTACAGAATCATCAAATCTTGTAACAACAAAGCAAACTAAAACTACAATGAAAATAGAAAAATCAACAGAAAAAAATACAGAAAAACCGGTTATATCATCAGACCCTTATTTATCTATTGTTCAGGATTATCAGGCAGAGTGTAGAAATCAAAGCTACCCTTACACATATATGATAGATGACCTTAACAAAGATGGACAATTAGATTTAATAGTCAGAACTGGTGACTGTGAAGCTAATTATATGTTTGTTTTATGGACTGTTAATAGTAATGGTGATACTGTTAAAGTTGGAGAAATGGGTGGTTGGCATACATCTTTGTACGGTTCTTATTCTAAAAGTGTTGCTTATATCAATATGTGTGGTCAAGGTGTTCAAACCATTTTAAAATATGATATAAACGGTAGTAGTGGAATACAAGAAACAAATTTATTTAATCGTCAATTAACAATGGAACAAGAAACTACTTATGGTTATTATAATATGACTTCTGATGCTGATATTTATAGATTAGAAGAAAAAAGCATTACAGAATATCAATATAAAGAGAGCAGGAAAATAAAAGATTCTGATACATCTATGACTTTGGAAGAATATATTGAAATGATAGACGGTTTAGAAGAAGAAAAAAGTTTTACTGTGGTAGTTCCAACTTATTATGTTAATGCTGTTTGTGGACGAACTGGCAGAACAATTATGGAAAGCAACTATAAAAATAGTATGGTAGGAAGTTGTACAAATATTACAAGCTGTTCCAATGGTTCAGTGGAGCTTGTAATTAACAATTATTTAGTAACTGGGTTTAAGGTTACTAATGCAAAGCCAGGAGAGCTAACTATTACAGGAACAAGTGGAACATATTCTTCTAATGATGGTAATCCAAATATAAATGCAAGTCATGGGCAGTGTGGTGCGGAAGGTACACCAGATATTTTTACTATCACAGTTATGATTGATGAAGACGGAAATATTTATTAAAATAATAAAACTCCCACTGTTTTATAATTAACAGTGGGAGTTTTTTATACCTTCTAAATTAAAATCAGGAGTATAGTCTTTTTTAGCTGAGGATAATTCCTGTGAAAATCCATTGAAGTCTAATTCCTGTGCTACATTTAAAACGCTTTGATATTCCATAGTTGTCAGTCGTCTATTAAGATTTTTTTCTGATAGTTTATTTTCTGGTGGTGTATATTGTCCCATTAAACTAATCAGAAAAGAATCTTTTGAAAAATTTTCTGATAACCAATATAAAAGCTCAATAGATTCTTTTCTATGTGATGGAAGAATTAAGTGTCTGATTATAACACCTTTTTGTAAAATAGAATTCTTAAAAACAGGATTTCCGACTTGACGAATCATTTCAGCAATTGCTTTTTTTGTGACTTCAACATAATCTTCGGCATCAGAATATTTTTTTGCAGTTTCAGCTTTTATATATTTAAAATCAGGCATGTAAATATCAATATATCCATTGAGCATTTCAAGTATTTCAGGAGATTCATAACCACTGCAATTCCATACAACAGGAATTTTTAATTTATACTTAATTTGTTTTAGACTTTCTACAATCCAAGGTGTATAGTGTGAGCCTGTCACTAAATCAATGACATTTGCACCTTCTTTTTGTAAGTTCAATATTATTTCTGATAATTTATCTATGCTTAATTCAGTGCCGAAGTTTTTTGCACTTATTTTAATATTTTGACAATAACAGCATCGTAAATTACAACCTGAAAAAAATATAGCTCCTGCACCATTGCTTCCACTGAGGCAAGGTTCTTCCCACAAATGAAGTCCTGCTTTGGCGGCACGGATTGTACTTCCACCACCGCAAAATCCAATATTTTTAGTTCTGTCAGCACCACATTTTTTCGGACACAACATACAATGATTTAATTCAAAGTCCATTATGATAACCTTCCCTTAAAATCTTCATAGGAAAATCTTTTTACAAGTTCCATTGTACCATTTTCGTGTCTCAGTACAATATCAGGAAGTGGAATTCCATTGAATGTATTGTTTTTCACCATAGAGTAAATAGCCATATCACAGAAAATAAGTTTATCACCTGGTTTTAATGGCTTATCAAAAGAATAATCTCCTATTACATCACCGGCAAGACAAGTGTTTCCAGCAAGTCTGTATGTATATTTCTTTTCATTTGGCATACCTGAATTTATAATATTCGGACGATACGGCATTTCAAGAACATCAGGCATATGGCAGGCAGCAGAAGCATCTAAAATGGCAATATCAATACCATTATGAACTATATCTAATACACTTGTTACAAGAAAGCCCACATTTAGTGCAACAGCCTCGCCAGGTTCAATATACACTTGTACATCGTAGCGATTTTTTATTTCTTCAATACAGCGAATTAAGCAAGGAATATCATAACCAGACTTTGTAATATGATGGCCTCCTCCGAAATTAACCCATTTGCATTTTTTTAAGTAGTGGTCAAATTTTTCAATAACATGTGGTAATGTTCTTTCAAGTACATGAGAATCTTGTTCACACATTGTATGAAAATGAATACCTTCCAAGCCTTCAAATGCATCATCAGAGAAATCAGATGCCAGTGTACCCATACGTGAACCTGTTATACATGGATTGTATAAATCAGTTTCAACTTCAGCATATTCAGGGTTTACACGAATTCCGCATGAAATAGAGCGACCACAGTTTTTAATAGTCTCTTTATGTAAATTCCATTGATTAAAAGAGTTAAATACAATATGGTCACTTATACGGCAGATTTCAAGCATATCTTTTTTTGAAAATGCTGGAGAAAATATATGAACTTCTCCTCCCATTTCTTCATATCCGAGTTTTGCCTCATATAATCCGCTTGCTGTTGTACCGGCAAGATAAGGTCGTAAAATAGGATATGTTTTAAACATGGAAAAAGCTTTTTGAGCCAATAATATTTTACATCCTGTTTTATCCTGAATTGATTTTAAAATTTCGCCATTTTTTTTGAGCAAAGTTTCATCAGTAATATAGCAGGGTGTATTTAATTCTGAAACATCTATATTTATATTCATAAATCAATTAAAATCCTTTCTTATCGAAATGTTTTTATTTATTGTGCAAGAATTATAAAATGAAACATTTTAGTTTCCGGGTCATATGTTCCTGCTATGCCATATTCTTTAAAATCTGTAGTAGTTAATATATTTTTTTCAGGGTCATTATTATATTGGGATAATCCATCTGATGCAGTTGCACAATTAAATAAAGCGGCATGATATAAAGATTCTGCGTCAGGTAAGAAATCATGTGTGATTTTTTCTATTTGTTCTTGATAAGAATTGCCTTGCTCTTTATAAAAATCCATAAGAGTTTCAGCAATATTTTCTAAGGTTTCATTTTGAACAAGTTGTGTTTTATGACGCAAATTACGATTTTGGTTAATCTGTAAATACAGGCTTTCAGTTTCTATATTTGCACAAGCATTTATAGCACGTTCCCTCACCATATGATTTGATGTTAAAGAAATATCTTTTAATGCCTGAGAAATTTTCTCATCATCGTTAGTTTGAGTCTGATGAAGAGCTTCTAAATTTGCGATAGCTTGCAATAAATCCTTAGAATAATCATCTTTGGATAATTCCTCTGGATTTTCAGCACATATAGATGCTATTTCATAACAGTCTCCTTTTTTTAAAACAGCATTTGCTGACACTGGTAATATCCATAAAACCACAGCTGCTATAATAAGAAGAATGCAAAATATTGATACAATACAAAAAAGTATATTATTTTTCTTACTGATTTCCCGTATGAAAACGCCATTTTTATTATAGTTATTTGATATTTCAAATAATTGTTCTTCTTGTTTAATGTCATCAGAAATTTCAAAGTTTTCTTCATATGGTTGTTGTTTATTTTGAGAAATATCATCAGGATATTCTTCATATTGTTTAGTGTTGCAATATGGGCAGACAGTTGTTTTTTCATGTAATGTACAATTACAATTTTTGCAAATCATATGATTCAATCCTTTCTTTATATAAAAGATATTTTATTTAATATAAATAGTTGCTGGGAACATATGCTGATAATCTGCAATATTTATTATATCTAATCTGTATCAGCTTGTCAAGTATAGATATTAGTATGGTTTTATAAAGAGCGATTTAGACAGTATAGAATGGCTCCTTTTGTTGAAACTCTACAAAATAAAATTCATTTCAAATACATTTATATTATAAAATAACAAAAATAATTTTTTTTATAAAAATGCTTGACAA
>JAFTWL010000009.1 GCA_017465305.1 Ruminococcus sp.
ATTAAGTTTCTGCAAAAATCTCAAATCAGAAATTATATTTTCTGTTGTCTGAAATGGAGAACCTACCATAAATCCTGAGCCCACTTGAAAGCCTATTTCTTTTAAATTAAAAAGACACTTTTTTCTATTTTCTAAGCTCATATTTTCAGGATGTAATTTTTTATAGTGATTTGTATCTGCTGTTTCATGCCTTAAAAGATAACGTCTTGCACCAGAATCAAAATATTTCTTATAGCTTTCCTTTGAACGTTCACCTATTGATAATGTTATAGCACAATCAGGAAATTTATTATTTATAGATGATATAATTTCACACATTATATCATCAGTGTAATATAAATCTTCTCCACCCTGTAATACAAAAGTTCTGAATCCAAGTTCATAACCTGATTCACAACAAGATAATATATCTGATTTAGTTAATCTATATCTAATCGCATTTTTATTTCCGTTTCGTATCCCACAATAATAGCAATTATTTTTGCAATAATTCGTAAATTCAATCAGTCCACGTATATAAACATCTTTTCCATATACTTTTTTTCTTACACTATCAGCCACTTGAAAAAGCAAATTATCATCATACTCATTATTTTCAATTAAAAATAATAAATCTGAATCAGATAAATTTTTATTATATTTTAATTTCTCAATAATTTTAACTGCATTTTGATTCTTCAATATTCTCACAACTTTCAATTAAATTTTAATGAAATTATAGCATGAAAACATTATATTGTCAAACTTTCATCAATATAATTATAACTGTATTGATATCAATCAAAATATTTTTTATAACAAATAATATTATATTTTTCACTTGAATTAAAATTCAACATATGATATAATTGTAATGTATCAATTTTATACATGAATTTGAAAGGAAGTAAAATATGAAAATCACACCTTATTGTCGTGGTGTTTATTATCACGAAACAGATAGAATGGATGTTGTAAATCACTCTAATTATATTCACTGGATGGAAGAAGCAAGAGTTGACTTTATGCTGAAAATGGGTTTACCTTATGAAAAGATGGAAGAAGAAGGCGTAATGCTGCCAGTACTTGAAATCAATTGCAATTATAAATCATCTTTTCGTTTTGGTGAACATATTGCTGTTATAACAAAAATAGTCGAATATAATGGATTCAAATTAAAACTCTCTTATGATATTTATAATGAGAAAACTAAAAAATTATGTGCATATGGTACATCAAGTCACTGCTTTACAGATTGTCAGATAAAGCCTATCAGAATTATAAAAAAACATCCTAATATGCATGAATTATTTAAAAATGCTATGGACATAGAATATGATTTCTTAGACTCAAGGGAGTTTTAAAATTATGACTGAAAAAGAAAAAATGATAAATGGAAACCTTTACTATGCTGAGCTGGATGAAACATTAACAAAGGAAAGAATATACTGCAAAGATTTATGTGCAGAATATAACAGACTTATGCCATCAGATATTGAAAATCGTAATAAAATCATTCGCAAGCTAATCGGAAAAACAGGTGAACATTTCTGGATTGAACAAAATTTCTGGTGTGATTATGGATATAATATCACTTTAGGAGAAGATTTCTATGCAAATCATAATTTAGTTATTTTAGATGGTGCTAAAGTAACATTTGGTTCACATTGTTTTATTGCTCCTAACTGTGGATTTTACACTGCTGGTCATCCACTTGACGCTCAACAACGCAATAGTGGACTTGAATACGCAAAACCTATTACTGTTGGCGACAATGTCTG
>JAFTWL010000065.1 GCA_017465305.1 Ruminococcus sp.
TATTCTACAAATTCATATGTTTCTGCAAATATATCTGGTTTACATGGATATTGCTCTCCATGAACGCCTGTAATAATATAATCACCAACATTAGCTTTATGGTCACCCTCTAATGTATGGATAATCATTTCCTTATCAGTTTGATAAGCTTCAATTATCACCGGCTTTTTGCGATATTTACTCATCAAGATGCCCCTGCAATTTTATTAAAGTTTTACAAACTTCACACATAACAGAACAACATCCATTATATGCTCCTACATCTTCATAAAAGTTATCAAAATCAAGCTCTGACATCTCTTTCAGCTTATCAAGCATGATTTTCTGTGCTTCCTGAATCAATTCTTTATTTACCATCTGTTTTTACTCCTTTCAATACTTTAATTTTAAAATGCAATATTACTCAAATAAAATTATTTGTACTTACGCCAATCATCAAATACAACAGGTTCAAAGAAACATCTACACCAAGGGTGCATTGGCGGAAAATTTAAACCTGGACATCTGTCTTTAATTTTAAAAGTTTCTCCGTTGAGATTTCTGCACATGCTACAAGTATTATTATCAAGAGCAGATGAAAAAGTGTACTCCTCAGTAACTCCATCACTCTCAAATACTTTCATAGCAGATTCATTTGACAAATATGTATTCTCAGTATATACAAGACGTTCTATGTCTTTCTTAGATACATTCTGAAACTTTTCTTGTATAATCTTACTTGTCTTATGATAACTATCACCACGTATAAATCCATTGACAACTTCATTCTGCAAACTTCTTGTAAGCTTATCTTTATTGTCCCAGATACGCTCTGAAAAATCCTTACCATCACACCATTTATTGCCTACTGCTAATTTTATCATTTCATGGTCTATGGAATAAAAATTTTTTCCGAATCCAAGCTGAATAGCTGCTCCATTAGCATAATTCAAAGCTTGCTTTTCAAAAAAAGACTTTGCTTGTTGCTGCTCATAAACGCCAATTTCAATTTGCTGTAAAGCTATAGATTCCCTTAAACCCTCAACTCTGTTTAGTTTGTAAATGCTTTCTCTTACAGGCATTAAATGCTCATATTCAGGATATTTCTTTGCAAAATCATCCATACGTTCAATAAGCAAATTTTTATCTTTATCAGAAAGTGATTCAAGTAGCTTTCTATATTCTATTACATTTTCATTGCCATACTTAGTATAATAAGAAGCTATCTCCTTATCAAGTCTTGCAGCCTCACGCTCATAATAATTTGCCATCTTAGAAAAAAGACGTTTTTCATCCTTGGCAAGAGATTCATCAAGCTGTTTCTTTCGTTCACTCCAATACATCTAGAAGCTCCGTTCCGCTCTTAACTCGTCCTTTGGAATAGTGCCGTTTTCCTTGCTGATTTCATCAAGTTCAGCCTCAACATTATCTATAGCAGATATAACTTTGAGTTGAGTTTTTCGGCTTGATATGCCTGCCATTTTAGCAGCAGTTTCAACCTCTTCAAGCAAATTATGAGGGGCGTTCCTTGTAAATTGATATGTAATATCAATGTAATCATCAGGATGTAAATTTGAAAGAATATGCGAAAAAATAAGCTTCCAGCGTCTATTCATTCCGCTTACAAATTTACGCTCTTTCATTCGGCAAAGATTATCCATTGCCAATAATTTATATGCAAGTGCGTTTCCTGTAGCGTTTCCAAACTCCTCATCAGAAATATTTGCAACCATTGACAAGCTGAAAATTTCTTTTTCAAGCCTATCAAGAAAATGTTCTTGTGTAGCGTCTGCATCAGGTTTCTGCATAAATTCTACTTCAACCTTATCACCTGAAAACGATTCAAGGTTAATAATACGATTATCACGAAGTGTGATGAGTGTTTCTTCATCAAGCTTTGAACCAAGAATTTTTAAATAAGAATCCCCAAAATAATCAACATCATTAGCTTTTTCAGAGAGTGCTTTACTGTATGCGGTTATGAGGCTACTAACATGTTCAAAAGCTCCTGTACGCTCTTCATTTTCTATATACTCAATCAATGGAACGCCGTTAAAATTATGTGCCCTTTTATTATTTAAAAAACGTAATCCGCCACCTGAATTAGTAAAGAAATACTCTGTATCCCTGGAATAAACGCTGCCATACATTACTTTATCTTTATCACAATAATAACGTACACCATAAAGCGGTTTTCTTGCAACGCTATCATCATAAACAATAAACGCTTCCATCGGGCTGAAATATGTCATACAAATCTTAGATTCTTCATTGACATAAAGAAGTTCAAATGCGTTCCCGTAAATACTGCACATCTTTGAAATCTCAGAATTATTGTCGTCCTGGTCATTATATTTCTCTATATCATGTATCTTCTCTGCTGTTTCAAGATTTTTATGAAGTGTCTTAACAGGTTTACCTATGAAATAACCGTTCAGCACATCAACAATATATTTTGCAAAATTAGCAACTATTCTGTTATCAGGTTTAAATGGTGGCTTATCTTTGGCAAATAAAATAGGATGTCTTCCTTCATACAAATCATTTAGAAATTTATACCTTAAACAATCAATTTCATGTTGTGCTATCCACTCTCCAAGAAGTACAGATGTAAGAGCTGTATCTTCTGATTCAATGTAATATAAATTTTTTCTATATATTAAAATCCACCCCCAAAGCTATATGCAACTGTACTAGTCGACATAATAGTATTTACAAAATATCTTACATCGTCCATAGCGTGGTCGTTTTCTTTAATTGGTTTGTCTTCTGTTGATTTTTCATCCCATCTGTACAATCCAAACTCTCGTATGCAGTCTTTACAATCAGGTGAAAAAAAGATTTTATTTCTTTGCAAAGCAGATGCAACTTTCTGAATTCCATTCAAAACATTATTCCTTGCTCTTTTAACATAAAAGCCAGCGTTTGAAAGCTCTGCAACAAAACTTGCAGCAGAAGGGTCCACAATAACAGCTTCTATCTTTCTACTACCTGCAAGCTGCTTGATTTTTTCAGCATACTGTGCATTTGTAAGTTGCTTTCTTGTCTCACGCCCTGAATGATAATACTCTGCTACTCTGTAAGCTTTATCTTTATCATAGAACCAAAGCCCAGCCGAGAAAGCATTAAGCGTGCCATAGTCAACTGATATATACCACTTCCCTGATATTAAATCATTTTCTTTAATATCTTTAACATGAATGCTTTTATTAAATTGTGGATAAATAATTCCTTCAGCTACACACCATAAACCTAAAATATATCTGTCATAAAACACACCAGAATATAGACGTCTCGCTTCATCAATCTGCTTTTTTGATAAAATTGGATTATCTTCCATTGTAAAATGAAGATGCAATGCATGTTTCTTTTTAGTATTACAAATCCATTCTTTGTAAAACCAATGTTCAGATGATTCAGGGTTGCAGTTAAACCAATACCTTGATTCTGGTATAGATAATGTTCTTGCTATTGCCTGGTCTACAAATGATTTAGGCATCAATGCAACTTCGTCAAAAAGTACACCAGAAAGCGTTACACCCTGAACCAGTTCAAAACTACTTTCATCTTTTCCACCGAAAATATAAAAAGTATTTTCTTTTTTACCACATCGAATTATAACTCTTTTATTTTCACCACGGATATATTTTAAAGAATAATAATCAGTAATATCTGGCATTCCCATCAACGGAGTGACAATATTTCTTTCTGTACTGCTGATTGTTTTTCCACATATGCCAAAACAACATCCATCAAAGAATCTCATTGCCCAGTGTACAAAGCCGATAATCATAGAAACGGTTTTTCCTCTTCTTACGGACCCATCACAAATAATAGCTTTTTTATTCTGATATTTCGGCATGTGTGCCCACTTCATCGCCAGTTTCTGCCTCTTCGACAGTTTCGTAATCGGTTCCATTTTCATCTCCTAAAGTATCATATAGTTTTGAAGTTTGCTTTTCCTGTGATTGCTCATCAGTCTTTTTACTCTGCAAACCTCGTTCACGTAATTCAAAGTATAATTTAATTGCCTGTATATCTCCATCCTGAATTCGCTTGCAAAGTGCTTTCCACACCATGGAAAGTTCGGCATCCGCATACTGTGATACAATGCTATTTACAATAGCAACAAAGTCTGGATTTCTTAGCCATCTATAAAGCGTTCTTGGTGTCACACCAGCTTTTTCTGCGATTTCAGCTTTAGTGCCTAAAAAGTCAGGATTTGCGA
>JAFTWL010000066.1 GCA_017465305.1 Ruminococcus sp.
AAAATCAAAATACGTCTTTTAAGATATATTTTAAGTTATAAGATTTTTTTAATGATAAATATATCATAATAAGAATTACTGTATAATTCTATATGTAAATTTTATATAGATATGCAGGGTTATAAAAGAAAAGAAAGGATGGCTATAAATAGTTATGAGTAAAATAGAAAACGAAATCTGTGGAATTCCTGTTATAGCAATGAGAGGTGTTGTTGTTTATCCTGGAATGGTGCTTCACTTTGATGTTGCAAGGGAAGCTTCTATAAACGCAATAGAAGAAGCAATTAAAACAAACCATAAAGCTTTTTTAGTTGCACAAAAAGACGTTCTTGATGAAACTCCTAAACAGAGTGATTTATATACATATGGTGTTATTGCTGAAATAAGACAGATATTGAAAACACAAAATGGTGTTATAAGAGTAATTGCTGAAGGTTTACAGAAAGCTAAACTATTAGAGCTTAGTGATGATAAATCTTATTATACAGCTAATGTTAAACCTATGTCTTATTCTGTAAAGACTAAAATTGATGAAGTAGAGTTAACTGCTGTAATGCGTTCAATAAAAGATATATTTGAGCAGTATGGTGAGATGTTGCCAAGGATGCCAAAAGAACTTATGGCAGCTGTTATATGTCAGGACGACCCATATAAATTGTTTGAAAATATAGTGTTTAATATCAATTTAGATTATAAAAACAAGCAGGATATGCTTGAGGAAAATAATATATTAAAACGTCTTAAAATTCTTTATGTAACACTTTTAAAGGAGACTGAGGTATTAGGTTTAGAAAAGGAAATACATGATTTAACAAAAGAAGCACTTGACCAGGGACAACGTGAATATTACTTACGTGAACAGATGAGAATTATTTCAAATCAACTTGGTGAAGATGAGGAACAAGAAGATGTTTATGAATATGTTTCTAAAATTAATGATTTTAAACTTGATGAATCAATTTCTGAAAAGCTTTTGAAAGAAACAATGCGTCTTACAAAACTTCCTCCAGCGTCTCAGGAAGCTTTTGTTATAAAAAGTTATCTTGATACTGTTTTGGATTTGCCTTGGAATCAGTCTACTAAAACAAAAGTAAATTTAGAAAAAGCAAAGAATATATTAGACAAAGACCACTATGGAATGAAAAAAGTAAAAGAGAGAGTATTAGAGAGCCTTGCAATACATGCACTTAAGCCTGATGTGACTGGTCAGATTATTTGTCTGGTTGGACCTCCTGGTGTCGGAAAAACATCTGTTGGAAAATCTATTGCTAAATCTTTAGGCAGAAAATATGAAAGAGTTTCACTTGGTGGTGTGCGTGATGAATCAGATATTCGTGGACATCGTAAAACTTATGTAGGTGCTATGCCAGGGCGAATTATTGATGCACTAATCAGAGCGAAATCAAATAATCCTCTTATACTTTTAGATGAAATAGATAAAATGAGCAATGACTTTAAGGGTGACCCATCAGCTGCTATGCTTGAAGTACTTGACAGTGAGCAAAATAAAGCATTTCGTGACCATTATGTTGAAGTTCCTTTTGATTTAAGCAAGGTTTTATTTGTAGCTACGGCGAATACATTAGATACAATACCTGCTCCATTGCTTGACCGTATGGAAGTAATTGAACTTGGAAGTTATACCAGAGAAGAAAAATTTCATATTGCAAAAGAATATCTTATTTCTAAACAGCTTAAGAAAAACGGCTTAAAAGGAACGCAAATGAAATTGCATGATGATGCAATTTATACATTGATTGATAATTATACCCGTGAAGCAGGCGTCAGAAATTTAGAGAGAACTATTGCATCACTTTGTCGTAAAGCAGCAAAGGAAATTGTATCTGAAACATGTAAACGTTTAGTATATACTTCTCAGAATATTGAGACATATTTAGGTGCTAAAAAGTATTTACCTGATGAGCAGAGTAAAGTTGATTCTGTAGGAGAAGTAAATGGACTTGCATGGACATCAGTTGGTGGCGTTTTGATGCCTCTTGAAGTTCTTGTAATGAAAGGCAAAGGAAATGTCGAAATTACAGGTTCTTTAGGCGATGTTATGCGTGAAAGTGCAAAAATTGCTGTTAGCTATGTACGTAGTATTGCGAATGTATATAACATTCCAGAAAAATTTTATATGGAAAATGATTTACATATACATGCACCTGAAGGGGCTGTACCAAAGGATGGACCTTCAGCTGGTGTTACTATGGTAACAGCTATTGTTTCAGCACTTTCAGGAATACCTGTACGTCATGATGTAGCTATGACAGGAGAAATAACATTGCATGGAAAGGTGTTGCCTATAGGCGGATTAAGAGAAAAATCCATGGCAGCATATAAGGCAGGTATAAAAACAGTAATTATTCCTTCAAAAAATGTTCCTGACCTTGAAGAAGTCGATGAAGTAGTAAAACAGAGTATAAATTTTGTACCTGCTGAGACACTTGAAACAGTATTAAAAACAGCTTTGGTTAATACAAATTCTGAAGAGAAAAATATTCTTAAATCAGAGGCACCATTTTTAAACAATGTAATTGAGTCAGGAGAACAAAAACCTTTAATCAGAATATAATGGAGACTTTATATGAATTTTAATAAAGCAGAGTTTTTTGCATCTTATGGAACTTTTTCACAAATCCCTCCTTGTGAGAATATTGAAATAGCATTTGCTGGGCGTTCAAATGTCGGTAAGTCAACTCTTATAAATAAAATATTTAATAGAAAGTCGCTTGCTCGTGTAAGTTCAGTACCAGGTAAAACAGCAACTATAAATTTTTATAAGATAGACCCTATCACAATTGTAGATTTGCCTGGATATGGCTATGCGAAAGTTGCTAAATCAGAAAAGCATCGCTGGGCTGAATTGATAGAGGGATACCTTGGAGCAGGTCGAAATTTACAATTGATTTTTCTTCTTATTGATATGCGTCATGCTCCGTCTAAAGATGATTTACAGATGATTTCATATCTTATAGAATGCTCTCTTCCATTTGTACTTGTATTAACAAAAGCAGATAAATTGAAAAAAACACAAAGAGAACAGAGAATGACTTGCTTTGAGCAAGAAATTCCATATTTTAATGAAATTCACATTGTTCCGTTTTCAGCAATGACAAGAGAAGGTATTGAAGAAATTCAATCAATTATTGAAGAAATTGCAGAGCAGGATAATGATGAAATATAAAAGTTGAAAGGTAGTTAAAAAGATTACTTTTCAGCATGAAAGGAAGTTGAAAAAATGTTTGTATCAAAAAATTTGAATGTAAATGACAAAGGTCATTTGACAATTGGCGATGTAGACACAGTTTCTCTTGCAGAGAATTATGGAACTCCATTATACGTAATGGATGAAGATTTAATTCGTGAACACTGTCGTAGTTTCCGTAAGAGTATTGACAAATTTTATGATGGACAAGGACTTGTATGCTATGCAAGTAAGGCATTTTCATGTAAAGAAATTTATCGTGTAATGCAGGATGAACAAATGGGTATTGATGTTGTATCTGGTGGCGAATTATATACTGCATTGCAAACTGGCTTTGATAGCTCTAAGATTTGTTTTCATGGAAATAATAAAACAACAGAAGAATTACAAATGGCTTTAGATTATAATGTTGGAAGAATAGTAGTAGATAATATTTATGAGCTTCACCAGCTTGATGAGATGTGTGGCAAGCAGGGAAAAAAGGCAAATATTATGTTTCGTATTAAGCCAGGAGTAGATGCACATACACATAATTTTATACGTACAGGTCAGATTGACAGCAAATTTGGTTTTGCATTAGAAACAGGGGAAGCTTTTGAAGCCGTAAAATTAGCACTTTCATGTGAAAATTTACATCTTTGTGGACTTCATTGTCATATTGGTTCACAGATTTTAGATACACAGGGATTTGAAGCAGCTGCCGAAGTTATGATGTCTTTTATTGAGAAGATTAAACTTGAACTTGGTGCAGAAATTTCTGATTTAAATCTTGGTGGTGGATTTGGAATTCAATATACAGAAAAAGATGACCCATTGCCATATGAAAAATTTATGGAATCAGTAGCTAAAGTTATCAATACATTCTGTAAAGAACATGATATTAAACGTCCATTTATTTTGATAGAACCAGGTCGTTCTATTGCAGGTCCTGCTGGAATTACATTGTATACAATTGGTGGTAAGAAAGTAATTCCTGACATTCGCACATATGTTTCTATAGATGGCGGTATGTGTGATAACCCACGTTATATTTTATATCAGTCTGAGTATGATGCTTTAGTTGCAAACAAAGCTAATCAGGAAAAAACAGAAACTGTAACAGTAGCAGGAAAGTGCTGTGAAAGTGGTGATTTGATAGGAGAAGGCATGTTAATACAGCCTTGCGAAGTAGGAGATATTTTAGCTGTTTGTGCAACAGGTGCTTATAATTATTCTATGTCATCAAATTACAACAGATTGCAGAAACCAGCAGTAGTATTTGTAAAAGATGGCGAATCAAGAGTTGTTGTAAAACGTGAAACCCTTGAAGATTTAATCCGTAATGATTGCTGATTATAATTTGATTTATTAAAACAGGGCTTGTTTGAAAATTCAAACAAGCCCTGTTTAGTATATTTAAAATGGAACTTAATAATTTTTTAGTTATTCATCAGCATAAAATGGTGAAGCAATTTTGTCAAAAGTTGTATATATTACATGTCCGTTTTTATGAATGTTACCGTAACATGTAAAAGCTTCTTTTATAATTTCAACCAACGTTTCTTGATATTTATTCTTTAATACTTTTGGAGCTATAATACTTTCAATTCTCCATGTCATTTTAACACCAGTAGAATGATTTCCTTCGCTTTTGAAATATGCTTCTATTTTAATAACTTTATTATCAATTATTAAACGATAATAATTTGGTGGATATTCTCTGTCAAATAATTCTCCTTGTCCTCCTAAACAAATAAGAAAAAATTTTCGTTCTTTATCAACAGACCAATCTTCTGGATTATCTGCTAATTTATCACGCCAAAGAGGCTGGCGAAATTTAAAAGATTCAATAAATCTTTTATCAGATTCAGTTAAACTTTCATTTATAAATGACATAATATTATAATTCCTTTCTGAATTCATTTTCCGCACATAACAAGAGTATCACCATCTAAAATTATTGTATTTCCCTGCGGTATAATAGTTTCTGAATTTCGTCTTATCATTATAATGGATGTATTTTTTGTCAGGGAAAGATTTTGTATTTGTTTTTTATTCCATTTATGTTTTTCATTTATGTTTAATTCATATAACTGTAT
>JAFTWL010000067.1 GCA_017465305.1 Ruminococcus sp.
AATCTATCTTTAATAAATCATCATTATCTTTTATTTCTGATTCTTTATCTCTGAAAGCACACTGATTATTTCCAACCATAGTTAAATAACCTGTTTTATCAGTACCAAGGCGAACAATTACTGCCTCTGCAAGAGTAATTTTATATTCAATATCATTCCAGTTTCCCATATCAAATATAATTCTATTATCAAAATTAACACGAATATCATATTTATCTGTCATATCAACAGATGTTATAGGACAGCTTAACTCTCTTTTCATAATTTCAGAAAAAGTATTAAAAATCTTTTCTTTTTGTTCATCTTGAGAAGCAAGCTGTTTTCCAGGGTCTAAAACTGAAGGCTGATAGCCATAAAATACAGGCAATGCCTCAGCTGCTTCTGCACTGTTTGTTATAATTTTACCACTTTCACTCGTCATAAGAATACCATTATCATAAGATATATTATATGACTCTCTGCACTTCTGAACATCAATTACTAATGTGTCAGGATACTGTTTGCTGACTTTAACATTTTCAATATAAATCAAATTATAAACATTTTTTTCTATTTTCTGAACATTTAATCTTGTAAGATTTTCTCCAGAATGAACTTTTGCTGCTTCTACAATTTCCTCTGCAGTATACTGCTGTGCCTCACCTTTAACAACTATAGTGTCAATATTAAAAAATATTGTCATTGATAATGATATTCCCAGACAAGCAGTCAATATAAGCACAATAAGAATATAGAATGGCATAAGCCGTCTTCTTCGTCTCATTCTTTTTGCATTTGTATCTTGCTTTACATCGGTTTTTTCAACGTCCTGCATCGACATTTAACTTTACCTCCGTCTTACTATTCTTTATAAGGGCGAATCCGCAGATTCACACAATAATTTGCGGATTCGTCCTATAATATATATTTTAAATATTAAATCCTTTTAATAATAAGCTCAATTATATTCTTCTTTACGAACAATATCCGCTCCAACATCAGAAAGAACTGTTTCTATAGACTCATATCCTCGGTCAATATGCGAAATTTGTTTAATCTCTGTATGTCCACATGCTGCTAACCCTGCCAACACCATTGCTGCACCGCCTCTTAAATCAGTAGCGTTTATATTTGCTCCTGATAATTGCTGTACGCCTTCTACAACAGCAATTCTTCCAGAAACATAAATATTAGCCCCCATCTTCAAAAGTGCATCAACATGACGATAACGATTTTCAAAAATATTTTCCTCAAACACACTTACTCCTTTTGCACATGTCATCAAAGCCATAAATATAGCCTGTGCATCTGTAGGAAATCCAGGATGAGGCATTGTTTTTATTCCTGATATAGATAAAAGGCGCTTAGGGGCATAAATATAAAGTGCATTATCCATATGATAAATACGACATCCTGCTTGTTCAAGTAAAGAAATCACATTCTCTATTTGTGCTCCATTAGTGCCATTTAATTTTATTTTACCGCCTGTAATTGCAGCCGCAGAAAGATAAGTAATTCCAGCTATTCTGTCAGGCATTATTCTATAATTACACCCCTTCAGACTTTTTACACCATCTATTACAATTGTACTTTCACCTTCACCTGCAATCTTTGCTCCACATGAACGTAAAAATGAAGCCAAATCGCATATTTCAGGCTCTCTTGCAGCATTATATATTACTGTTCTCCCTTTTGCAAGTACTGCTGCCAGTAATATATTTTCTGTTGCACCTACGGAAGGAAACTTTAAATGAACTGTAGCACCATGTATTCCTTTAGGTGCTGAACATAAAAGTCTTCCCTCACTTTGAATTATTTCTGCACCCATACGTCTTAAAGCATCAAGATGTAAGTCAATAGGTCTTGGACCAAGTTCACAGCCACCAGGATAAGAAACCTGACAAGCCCCTGTTCTGCCAAGAACAGCACCTAAGAAAATAATAGAAGACCGCATTTCCTGCATTAAATCCTCAGGTATCTCATTATTTATAAGATTATTTGCAATAATAGAAACTGTATGCTGATTTAAAGTGCAACTACATCCAAGATGAGTTAAAATACGACAAGCAACAAATATGTCAGTCAACCTTGGACAATTTTCAAGAATAGTTTCCCCACTACATAGTAACGATGCTGCCATAATAGGCAAGGCACTATTTTTAGCACCACGAAGTTGAATTTCTCCCTCTATCGGAATACCGCCTTTAATTACAAATTTTTGCACACGCATCACCTCAAGCCTTTTTTCTTATGGTATGCGAATATTTTATTTTGTGTGTCTTATAATGTATTTGTAACCTTTAACGATAAACTTATCCTGATAATTAAAATAAAAAATTTACTTTTCCTGTTTATCTTTCTCAAAATTATCTGAATTTGACTCAGATTCAGACAATATTTTAATATCTTCAATCTCTTCAGATTTTTCAACTTTGTCTGTTATTTTATCAGGTTCATCTGATTCATCAATATTTTTATCTTCTTCAATATCAGATTTAATTTCATCTATAGCTATATCAGATTCATATACAGCTTCTGCCTTTATAGCCTCTATAATATCATCAGAAGTCTCATTTTCAGAATTTTTAATATTTTCAATGCTTTCATTATTTTCATCTGTATCAGCATATTCTGACTCTGATTCTTTTTTAACAGGCATTGTTTTATTTTTACGTCTTTCAGACTCTCTCATAAGTTGCTCTACAACATCGTATATTCTGTCAGCTGTATCTGTTATTTGTAATGATGCCGCTTTTTCTGACATTTTATCTAAAAGCTCACGTTCATTATATAATCTCTCTACATGACGAATCATATTTTTAACAGTTACGTTTTTCTGTTCAATTACTATTGCAGCACCAGCTTTTCCTAATACATTTGCATTATATAACTGATGATTTCCAGCAACAATAGGAGACGGAATTAAAATAGATGCCTTTCCTGCTGCTTCAAGTTCAGCCAATGTAGATGCTCCCGCACGACAAATTACAAGGTCGGCAGCTGCAAGACAAGTATCCATATCATTTATATACTCAGATATTCTAAGACGTTTACTTTTCATAGGTATGCCTGCTTTTTTCATAGCCTCTGGAAAAGTTTCACGTCCCATACCACCATAACCATGTATATGATTTATTGCAAGTCCCTGTGAAACATGCCATGGAATAAGTTTTTCCATAACATCATTTATACATCCTGCACCAAGGCTTCCGCCAAATGATAAAATACACAAAGAATCATCAAATCCAAGTTCATGTCTTGCTTCTTCTTTTGTTTTATGCAAAATACTGGAACGTACAGGAAGACCTGTTATAGTATAAGGACAATCAAAATCCATATACTCTAAAGCCTCTTTTACTGTAAGCATTACATGATTTACTTCCTTAGACAACATTTTATTTGTCACACCTGGAAATGCATTTTGCTCATGAATGGCACATGGAATCCCCATTCTTGCCGCCATACGTATTATAGGCCCTGAGACATATCCACCTGTACCTATGGCAATATCAGGCTGAAATTCCTGCACGATTTGTTTAGCACGCTTTCCAGAATTTGCGAGATACCAAGCTGCTTTCACATTGCGTTTTAAATTCTTCCATGATAATTTTCTCTGAAATCCAGCAACCTGAATAGTTGCAAGACGATAGCCGGACTGTGGTACTAATCTTGACTCCATTCCATTCGGTGTACCTGCAAAAAGAAATTCAGCATCTGGGTTATGTGACTGAATTATTGAAGCAATTGCCAAAGCAGGATTGATATGACCGCCTGTTCCACCACCAGCAAAAAGAACTCTCATATCTTTAAATCGTTACCAGAGAACATAAAAATATTTTTATGTTATTCCTTTATCAGCGTATCCATTGTAAATGTTGGCATGATACTCCAAAGGCGTAAATTCCCCATTTTAATAATGGGTACATATTATAATTTTATAATTTATAATACCGGTAACATTTCCCTTCTATACTTATTTGCCAAAGTAATCTATTATATATTGAAAGATATAATCATAAATAATATAACTAATTCGCAGTTCTTACAACAGGACTTTTTTCATTTTTAGGTTGAAGTTTTTCAACATTTGTAAAACCTGATGTAGCATTAACTTTATATCTGACTCTAGAAATATTTAAAACTATCCCCATTTCTGCAAGTTGCAAAATCAATGCTGTTCCTCCATAGCTGAAAAACGGTAAGCTAATACCTGTATTAGGAATTAAATTACTTACAACAGCAATATTTATAAATGCCTGCAATCCAATATGAACAGTAAATCCCATTGCTAAAAGCATTCCAAACTTATCATGTGCATGCGTTGCAATATGAAAACCTCTAAATACAAGAAGTGCAAATAATAAAACAACCGTCAATGCACCAACGAATCCAAGTTCTTCACATACAATAGAAAATACAAAGTCATTTTTTGTTTCAGGCAAATACAGATATTTCTGACGTGACTCACCTAAACCAAGTCCGAATAATCCACCTGAACCAATAGCAATAAGTGACTGACAAGTCTGCCATGTACCACCTAAAGCATCAGCAAATGGGTCTCTCCATGACTGAATACGTGTTTCAAAATATCCATATCCCTTAGAAATAGAAAGATATATAACAACACCTATAATAGCAACAACACCAACAGTTCCCATCAAAACAAAATGTGATACTTTTGTACCACCTACAAAGATAAGCGAAACGCTGACAAGACAAATCAAAACTGTACCCGAAAGGTGCGGTTCCATCATCATCAGTGCAACTACTATTCCAAGATACAACAGGTTAGGAAGTACTCCTGTTTTAAATTTGCCCATTTTATCATAATTTTTTTCTATCCTATATGCAAAGAAAATTACTATTCCTATTTTCATAAGTTCAGAAGGCTGAAAGCTAAAATTACCTATTGCAAGCCATCGCTGTGCTCCGCCCTCTTCTACACCAATAATCAATACCAAAATCAACAAAATCACTGGTATGACATATGCACCTACAGCAATTACAGGCGTTTTATAAACATGATAATCTACAACCGATAAAATATACATTGCAATAAGACCAATAACCGCCATTTTAACTTGCTCTTTTGCATAATAAGAACCAGATTGACCTTCTGCAATAGCCCAAGCATAACTTGCAGAGAACATCATAATAATTCCAATTACAAGTAATGCAATAACAATAAGAAAAAAAGCTAAATCTACTTCACCATATCTGACACCACGCTGCCAGAGAGGAAACCGAAATTTTGATTTTCGCTTGTGTTTGACTTTATCAGCCTTTATTGACTCTTCCATCAGCAAAAACCTCCTATTTTTTTATCTTCAATATTTTTAAATCATTAAAAGCTATCAGCTGTTAAAAATATATAACTAAAAGACCACCTATCAAGCCAAATACTAAAGCAAAAAGCGAAAATGTAATTACAATCTTATATTCACTAAATCCACTTAGTTCAAAATGATGATGAATAGGTGTCATTTTAAAAATACGTTTACCTTCTCCATACTTCTTTTTTGTGTATTTAAAATATGTTACCTGAATTACAACAGAAAGAGCTTCTAATATGTAAAGTAATGATACAAGGAGAAGAACAAGATGCTGATGTGTTAAAAGTCCGGCTGCAACAACAGCTGCACCTAAATACATAGAACCTGTATCACCCATAAAACACTTTGCAGGATGTAAATTCCATACAAGAAAACCCAAACATCCTCCTGCAACTGCTATTGTATAAATAGTCATCTCCTGCATTTCTAAAATGCTGAAAATCATTGTCATAAGTAACATATTGACCATTGTAACTGTTCCACAAAGACCATCTACGCCATCTGTAAGGTTTACAGCATTAGTTAAATATATAATTACAAGAACCATCAAAGGATAATAAAAAAATGAAACATCAAAAGAAAAAAATGAAAAATTAAGTGTTGTATCTCTGTCACCTAAAAAATATAAAACTGCAAGCCAGGCAGCGGCAACTACAACTTGTAAAGCAAGTTTTTGCTTTGGTGTCAATCCTTCATTTTGTTTTTTAGCTACTTTTGCAAAGTCATCAATAAAACCAATTCCTCCAAATAAAAGAGCAAACACCATACAACTAAGCATTTTCCAAGCAAGATTGGAGTTACTTTCTAATAAATCAGGAATATTCTGTCCAAAAAAGTGATATAAAACAAATCCCACTCCTGTAGCAACTGTTGCTGATAAAATAAATAATATTCCACCCATAGTAGGTGTACCTTGCTTATTGGCATGCCACTTTGGCCCAAATTCAACTTTTATAGGCTGACCAAATTTCAGCTTATGCAAAAATGGAACAAGTGCCTTTCCAAATAAAGCTGCAATCGCAAATGATAATAATACGACAATAACATCAATACTCCATAGAGGCATGAACATTTTCCTCCTGTCTAAAAATATCC
>JAFTWL010000068.1 GCA_017465305.1 Ruminococcus sp.
GGTGTAATAGAGTGTAGTATTTGTGGTGGATGGATAGGCAAAGAGCATACATTTGGTTATAAGTATTGCCCACATTGTGGAGCAAAAATGGATTTGGAGGAATTGGAATGAGATTACTTGAAACACCAAGCCAAAAATGCAAACGTTTATACTGCTGGCGTTGTAAAAAACATGTGAAATACGTTGGATGCACGAGAGGAAATTTCGACCCCATTCATCCGGATGGGAAATGCGACAGTTTTGAAGTGCGACGTAGAGAGGACAAAAGATGAATCGTGAAATTTTATTCAGAGGGAAACAAATTGTTAGCGGTGAATGGATATATGGCGTTCCCATTTCAAATGACAACATAACTTGCATTTTTAAGCTTACAGATGGATTGAGTGAACTGAAAGGATTTCAGGTCAAGCCTAAAACCGTCGGACAGTACACTGGCTTAATTGATAAAAACGGTGTGAAGATTTTTGAGGGCGATATTGCAAGCTTTAAGAGATTTGAGAACAATTATATTGGTAAAATTATTTTTAACAACAAAACAGCAGGATTTGAATTTTGGTGGAATGTAATAGTTGGTGCATACGGCGAAAAAGCAACCCGTTGTGCAAATTTGTCGGTATGCGATGAAATAGAGGTAATCAGCAACATCCACGACAATTCAGAGATGTTAGGAGATTGATAAAATGGTATGTAAATATTATGGAGATTGTGAACATCAATCAGGGTGGTGTAAGTCTGACAGCATGCTTGTTAAATGTAATTATGGACTAAATCGTCTCTATGATGAACAAATTATAAAAATTGCTGATTTGGAAGATGAAAATAAAAAGCTGAAACAACAACTTGAAGCTAAAAACATAGAATTGGCTGGAAAGCTCACGGATAAAGAAGTATTTCAATATGGCTGTATGCTTGGTGATGCACATAAGAAAATTTCAGAATTAAAACGTTTGTTGAAATTGGCAATAGATGATATAGCAAGATACTGTTGTGATGTATGCAAATATCGTAATATTGATGCGTATCTTCCGCCTTGTGATAATTGTTTTTGTGAAGATGCTTTTAAATGGCGTTGTGCTGATGAAGTAAAGGAGCTTTTAGAAGATGTGGATAGCGTATTTGATTAATGTGTTATTGTCGTTGTTTTGGGTGTTTGATGTTGTTAATCTACCGTTTATGGAGATGT
This sequence comes from Ruminococcus sp., assembly GCA_017465305.1. Taxonomy (GTDB): domain Bacteria; phylum Bacillota; class Clostridia; order Oscillospirales; family Ruminococcaceae; genus Ruminococcus_C. The sequence continues at coordinate 1,184 of JAFTWL010000068.1, forward strand.
TTGATACTACATATCCAATCAATACTTTAGCCTGGTTTTTGATATGGTTAGTTGTGCCGTCTATAAAAATTGTGATAAAAAGGATTGATAAAGATGAAAAATAATTGGATTCCTTGCAGTGAGAGGCTTCCTGAAGGTGAAAAACTTGCGTTATTATGTTTGGTTACCTATATGGATTTTGATTTCTTTAACCACAAATGGGGAAATGTAAAAATAGGTGTGATGGAGTATCTAACAAAGCCTGAAATTTGGAACACAAAAGTATATGTTAAAGTCTTAGCCTGGATGCCTTTGCCTGAGCCGTATGAGGGCGAATAATTTCCTTTAACCTATTGCATAAAACCACAATATATGGTATAATAGATTTGATATAAACCGTACATATCCATTAAGGAGGCAACAATGGGAAATCGAATTTTACATACACTTAGACATTATAGAGACAACAAAGCAGAATTAGAATCTATAAGAATGAAATTGTGTGATGAAGAAGTTATTGATGCCGTTCAATCGGCTGCAAAATTTCCATATAGTAAGCACACATCATATGTACAAGGTATACCTGAGACACCGAGTGTCATACAATTACGTATAAGACAAAGGGAATTACGTCGTGATATGAGAATTGCAGAACAGTTTGCGGACTCATTGCCGCAGTATCGCTTGCAAGAAGCAGTAAGAATCTATTATTTATATAATTTGCCAGAGCGTATGAAGTGGGAAGATGTTGCTTTTGAGGTAGGTTATTCGGCTGGTGGGGAGGCTTTGAGAAAAATAATTTTTAGAGAAGCAAAAAAGTGTCCGTAATGTCCGGATTGTCCGTTTTAGATATGTTATAATTAAAATAGAGAAAATAGAACTTAAACACCATCGGAGTTTTCCGGTGGTGTTTTTGTATTCTCAAATTCAGAAGGAGGGAGGTCATTGGCGAATGATGAGAATTTGGTCAAAGCCGAAGATTTAACGCCGAGGGAACGCCGAGAAAATGCAAGTAAAGCTGGTAAAGCTTCAGCTGCTGCACGTCGCAGAAAAAAGGATATGAAAGCAAAAATGAAGCTGTTATTATCCTTAAAGCCAAATCAAAGTCAAGCTACTATTCTGGATGTGCTGGGTATTCCAGAGGAGGACGCAGACAATGAGATGCTTATGCTTGTCTCTATGTTTCAAGCTGTTGTTGAGGATAGAGACACAAAGGCTTTTTCACAAGTTATGGATGTTTTGGGTAAATCTGTACGGCGTGAAGAACTTGAACTGAAGAAAAAATCATTAAAGCAAAAAAATACATCAAGTACAGGCAAATCAGAAAAACTTATACAATCATTGATGGAGGTGAAAGAAAATGATTTACACGAAGAAACAACTGGAGCTGATGATGCTATGGAAGAAGAATAAACTTAAACGTTTAAATATTTTGGAGGGTTCGGTTTCAAGCGGAAAGACATGGATTTCACTTGTATTGTGGGGATTCTGGGTTGCAACTATGCCAAGCGATAAACTTTATCTTATGTGTGGAAAATCTCTTACAACACTGAAAAGAAACTGTTTGATACCACTTGAAGAACTGTTCGGAACAGATAATTTTACTTTTTCAACATCAGCAAAGGAAGCTTATCTTTTTGGAAGATTGATTCTTCTGGAAGGTGCTAACGATGCAAGAAGTGAATCAAAAATACGTGGTCTTACATTGCAGGGAGCATATTGCGATGAACTTACACTGTTTCCTGAAGATTTCTTTGTTATGCTCCTGTCACGTCTGAGAGTACCAGGTGCTAAACTTATAGCAACAACAAACCCTGATTCTCCTGAACATTGGCTTAAAAAGAAATATATAGACAGAAAATCAGAGCTTAATATGCTGTCTATACGATTTCTGCTTGATGATAATACAACACTTGACCCTGAATATATACAAGCTGTAAAGGCTGAATATTCAGGGGTTTTCTATAACCGTTTTATCTTAGGCGAGTGGGCTATTGCTGAGGGATTGATTTATCCGCAGTTTAACAAAGATTTGCATGTAGTATCCAACTACAAGCCGTCTAAGGATGCAATATATTATATATCTATTGACTATGGCACTGTAAACCCTTGTTCTATGGGCTTGTGGGCGTTAGAAGATGATAAGGCTGTACGTATTAAAGAGCATTATTATAATTCTAAAAAGCAAGGTGACAGGCGTACGGATGAGGAGCATTATCAATCATTAGTAGAGTTAGCAAAAGGTTATGATATATATCAAGTTATTGTTGACCCGTCGGCAGCAAGCTTTATTAGTTGTATACGTAAACATGGTGATTTTGTTGTAAGGTCTGCTAACAACTCTGTAATAGATGGTGTGCGTACTACTGGCACGCTATTATCTCAAGGTCGCTTGTTATTCTCTGACACTTGTAAGGACAGTATACGAGAATTTAGCTTGTATCGTTGGGATGAAGAAAAACCAGAGGATACAGTAATAAAAGAAAATGACCACGCTATGGATGATATTAGATATTTTTGTTATACAATTTTAAAATTTCATTACTGGCTTGACGAATAGAGGTGATAAGTTGATTACCAAAAGTGACATTGAATCAGCTGTAGGCGTAAAAATAGCAGTATCTGAGGAAATGCGAGTTGCTATGCAAAAATGGTATAGATTATTTTTAGGTGTTGACAATCAGGAACAAAAAGAAGGATTACACCTTGCAAATAGTATTTGTACAGAATTTACGAGGTTGATTTTTGCAGAATCAGAAATCAATGTGAATGGTCAAGGTGAAAAGGCAAAGTTTATGCAGTCAACTCTTGATGTAATATTGCCATTACTACAAACTAAAATTGGAATAGGGCTTGCATTAGGTGGTATGGTGTTTAAACCATACTTTTCTTATGGCGAGATTGCAATTGATACGGTTCGTGCTGATTGTATGTTCCCTGTTTCATTTTGTGCAAATGGTTCTATAAGGGAAGTCGTATTTTTAGAACCATATACAGATAGAAGTGACAGTTATTATACACGAATAGAATATCATGTTTATGAACCTGATAAGAAACGATGTGTTATATCTAACTATACATTTCATAGCTACAATGCTGATACTTTAGGAGTTGCATGTGAAATATCAGAAACTCCGTGGAAAGGAATGGAGCCAACAACTGTTATAGAGAATGTTAATCAATCTATGTTTGGCTATTTTAAAGTTCCTAAAGCCAATAGTGTAGACCCTGATTCTCCATTAGGTATTTCTGTTTATGCTGGTTGTGATTCACAAATTATTCAAGCAGACAATCACTGGAATCTTATTTTGTGGGAATACGAAGCTAAAGAAGCTGCTGTTTTTGCTACAATGGATTTATTTAACCTTAATGGCAAAAAACAAAAATTATCAAAGCATGATGAACGTTTATATAAAAAAGTTGTTCGAATGGACGATAAAAATACATTACAAGAATATTCCCCTGAAATCCGTGATAAATCTCTTTTTGATGGATTAAATAACATTTTGCAGCGAATAGAATTTAATTGCGGTTTTGCATATGGAACAATATCATCTGAGCCAACGGCAAAAGTCGAAAAGACGGCTACAGAAATTATTACATCAAGGCAAAGAAGTTATACCTTTGTATCAGCAATGCAGAAACAAATGGAAACGGCGTTAAAGCAAATGCTATATGCTATTGATAACTTATTAAATCATCATAAAATTTTTCTTGATGGTGATTATGAATTATCCTGTAATTGGGGAGATAGTGTGCTTGAAGATACCAAAGAAAAAACACAGGTAGAGTTACAGATGGCTCGTGATGGTATTTTAAAGCCTGAGATTGTGCTTTCACACTATTATCGTTGTAGCGAGGAAAATGCTAAGAAAATGATGCCTGACAAGCTTGATAATATGGATTTTAGCATGTACGGCGGTGATAATTAGTGTTATCGCCTGAATATTATGACCGATGTGCAGATGCTATTTTAGAACAATATGCAGCTCTTGAAGATGCTATTATATCATCCATGATACAAAAACTTATGAAACATGGATATATGACAGAATCGGCTAAACATCAAGCAGAAGTCCTACAAGAAACAGGAATGCTTTATGGTGATATTGTACAGATAATAGCAAATTATACTGATGCAACTGCTAATCATGTTAAAGCTTTATTTGAAGACGCAGGGGTTAGGACGATTGAAATTGACAATGAAGTTTATAGAAAAGCCGGTAAATCTCCTGTTGATATTCGTCAATCTGACAGCATGAAACAAATTCTTGAAGCTGGATGTAGGAAAACATTCAATGAAATGTGGAATTTAACAAAAACTCTTGCAGTAACAACACAAAGAGAGTACATAAAAGCTTGTAATAACGCATATATGCAGGTTTCAAGCGGTGCTTTTAGTTATGATGAAGCTATAAGGAATGCTGTTAAAAACGTAGCTGTAGGTGGTCTTGACGTAAAATATCCGTCTGGAAATGTAGCTAAACTTGATGTAGCAATTCGTAGGTCTGTTTTAACTGGTGTTGGTCAAACATGTGCTGAAATAGGTAAAATGAACGCTGAAGCTAATGGATGTCACTTGATGGAGATTACAGCCCATTCAGGTGCAAGACCTGGACACGTTGTCTGGCAAGGTCAGCTTGTAACGCTTACAGGTGAGGACGCACATAAAGTTATTGATGGAATGTATGTTTTTACACTCTATGAAATAGGATATGGAGATGTAATAGGCTTTAAGGGTGCTAATTGTCGTCATGATTGGTTTCCATATGAACCCGGGCTATCAAAGCCAAATTACACTAAAGAAGAACTTGAAGAGCTGAATGCTGCAAATATTGAGTATAAAGGTAAAATGCATACTGAATATGAAATTAGTCAGATGCAACGATATAGAGAGCGACATATCAGGGAACTTAAAAGGCAGACTTTAAAAGCTCAGACTGCTATGGATAATGCTCAGGATTCTGTTACAAAATCCAAAATGCAATCAGAATATCAGGCTACAGCATACAGACTGAAAAGAGCTGAACAGAAATTACAAGATTTTTGTAAGGCTACAGGTCGTGACAGAGAAAGAGCAAGGGAACAAGTTAATGGTTTTAGTCGCAGTGAAGCACAGAAAGCTGTTCATGCTGCGAAAAAATATAAAGAAAATAAATCAACAACTAAAAATACTTCAAATACTTATAAATCATCATCTAAAACAATGCAACAGTGGTTGACAAAAATAAAAGATGATGGTAAAATAGATATAGAATATTTTAAGAAATCATTGAAAAATGGAGAAGTAAATACAACAATTGAGAAAGTACAACAACAGAAACATCAAAGCAGTAAGGCTTGGAGACAGCAAGTGAAACAAGCAGTTGCTTCTAATGGAAAATTAACACCAAAGAGTGTATTATTTAAATCCATTGACCCACAAGAAATTGTAAATAAGTATGGTGGAACAGGTGAATTTATGGTCACTAAAGGAAATAGCTGTATGAATGAATTTATAAAACTTCCTTATATAATTGGTACAACATTTGATAAGAAGCAAGGAAAGTATGTAAAAACGGATACAATACAGATTAAGTATACAAATAAAGGTGTTCATATATTTCCAACAACACAGAAGGAGAAATAGCTATGACTAAGATAATTTGGAATCGAAAGATAGACCAATTAGAAGGAAGAAAAGCAAAAGTATTTTGTAAAGATGGTAAGGTGTATATTGGACAAGGCGGTTTTGCTTGTATTGGTGATGATGGGCATGGGAATGATATAGATGGTGTTACTTTTAAAATTGAAAACGGAGAATCTATTATTTTTTCTGAATTAGATATTGAACATCTTGAATTTTTAGATTAAAAAGGAGTAATAATGGAAGAAAATACAATATTTATTTTCCCTACAAAAGGATTTTGCGAAATCTTATTTTTTCAAAATAAACAAGAACTATTAAAAAGTGTCGCTGCACATCCAGATATAGTAATTCCAATTCTGGGAGGAGACAACGACACTGATTTAGATAATATGTTTTCAAATGTTTATTGTGCTTTACGAAAAACAGTAGATGGCGTGTCGGATGTTAGTTGTTTGAGTCAAATGGTGGAACAGTCGGCTCAGAATCTTTTCGCCACTCAACAGTAATGCTATAATCGTAAGCACTATTTTCGAGATGTTTTAAATTTATAAAATACCAACCATAATTTAATTGTTCTTTGGCTAATTTTATAAGTTGTTCTTCTGGTAGTTTATTAAGTATACCATCTTTTTGAATATCCAAAGGAATAGTAATGCGTTTCAATGTTTAATTCACCTATCTTTCCAGAGCAAAATTCACATTACACCTCTCTTTCCGCTCTGGATATATTATATCATAAATTTTGGTAGACTGTAAAGAGTACTTTTTATAACACAGTGGCTTAGCCCACAATTTACAACACAAGGCTGTTTACCAGCATTTTATAAAAAGAATTGCGGCGGACGTCTGCGGACAACGCCTAAGAGAGTTGGATGCGTCTGGCTCTCTTCTATATTCGAAAGGAATAACAATGAAAATAGAAGAAATACCAACATGTCAGCTTGTAGAAGAATTGAAAAAGCGTGAGGGTGTGGAAACGATAATTGTAGAACCGGATGAAGGTGTAATAGTTTGTGAAAGCGGTCCTGCGATTATCTTAAAAGTTATTGATTGAGTTAGGGAGTCAGAAGGCTCTCTTTTTTATACCTGAAAGGAGAAAAATACAATGGAAAATAAAGAATTGATTCAGGAAGCACAGAAAATCATGCTTGATAAGCTGAAAGAGATGTCAGAGTCAAAGAAAGATGATTTTTATGACATCGGAGATTATATAGTTTTATGTGAAGCAATGATGAAAATGGCGAATGTGATTGCTATGATTTCAATTAAATCCATACAATAAGCATTCCATAAGGAGATAGTCATTTTGATGAGTAAATATCGTAAAAAACCAGTAATAGTTGAAGCTTATCGAACTGATAAGGAAATGATTATCCATACATTAGAGGGTGACCATAAAGCTAATGTTGGTGATTATATTATTACAGGCGTTCATGGAGAGCAATATCCATGTAAACCAGATATATTTGCAGAAACATATGAATTTGTAGAATA
>JAFTWL010000069.1 GCA_017465305.1 Ruminococcus sp.
ATTCCTAAATTATTCAACGAAAGCTTTCAGACAATGGACGATTATTGTTATAAGCCATATTATGCAACATTTATACGATGGGTTAAATATCTCGCTTTTCTTACAGCAATTCTTCTTCCAGCATTATATTTATCAATCGCACTTCATCACCCCGAATTGCTGAATCGAACGTTATTGCTGATTTTAGCAGAGGCTGAACAGAAAGCTCCTATATCTCTCACAGCTGAAGCTGTTGGTGTATTGCTTGTATATGAAATTATAAGAGAAGCAGGATTGAGACTTCCACGTGCTGTAGGAGGAGCTGTAAGCATTGTTGCAGGTCTTATTGTTGGAGATGCTGCTGTCTCTTCAGGACTTATAAGTACACCTATGCTGACTGTTACAGCTATCGCTGTTATAAGTGGATTTGTTGTCCCTGACTTAAATCAAAATGTCACTATTTTACGTCTTTTATTTTTATTCGCTGGTGGATTTTTAGGACTTTTCGGAATAGGATTACTTGGTTCTATTGTATTATTCCATATATGTTCATCAGAAAGCTTTGGTATTCCATTTACTGCTCCAATTGCACCATTCAGAAAACATGCGTTCCGAGATGTATTAAATCGTTCAAGTTTCAGAAAAATGCAGTCTGGTCAATTTACTGTGGAGGATTTTCATGAATAGAATTAGTTCAGGACAATTTACTGTTATTTTATTGATTTCAAGTGCATTTTCTTTTATGTGTACAGCAGTGCCATTTTCAGCAGAACAAATGATTGCTTCAATTATTGCAATAGCAATTCAAATTATTCTTTGTATCCCAATACTTTTTGTTTATAAAAAAGGTCTCGACTTAGAATATACCTGCTCTAATTTAAGGTGGATAACATTACTACCTATAATTTATTTTCTTATCAGAGGAAGTCAATCTTTTGTACAAATCTGGAATGTATCAGATAGCCTTTCATTACCGTTCTCAGGCGATTTTTTAGCAACTGCTATGATTGCATTAGTATGCCTTTATACAGCTTCTCTTGGAATAAAAGCACTTGCTCGCAGTACAACTATGGTATTTGGAATTTTAATTTTTACATTAGCAGTTATGCTTATTGGAGCTTATCAGAATATGCACTTGCAAAATTTATCTTTTTCACCTGATAATACCATCATTAAATCAGTAATGTATCAATTATCATATGCCGATGAGTTGCCTATATTATTGATTCTTTTGGCATTCACATCAGGTAACAGAACCAAAAGCACTATGTGCTTTTTCGGAGGTTCTCTTATTTTATGGGAATTTATATTATTTTTAGGTATTACAGTGCTTGGAAGGCTCATGAAAACATCATCATATCCATTTTTTATGATTGCAAACGTTTCACAGCCATTCAGCACACAGCGTTCAGATGCTTTGTATCTTATACTATTTGTACTTTTATGTGTTATGAGAATAACATTATTTACAGTATTATCAGAACACCTTCTGGGAATTGCATTTCCAAAATTCAAAAAATACAGAAGTACAGCATGTTTATTAGTAATGTTAATCGCCGCTTCAGGTTTTCAGGCAATTCAAACAGAAATAAGTCGTTATAACTTTATTATTGTCTGCTTCCTTATGATTTTCCTTCCAATTATATTTTTCATTCAATTTAAACATTATCCTAAATGTAAAGGAGAAGTTCATCAATGAAAAAATTGATTTCATTCATGTGTATATCAATAATATTTCTTACAGGCTGTAACTC
>JAFTWL010000070.1 GCA_017465305.1 Ruminococcus sp.
AGCTGAATGGTTGATTCTTGGAACAGGCGATAGTCCATTGACAATACCATTTTATGAAAAGTGCGGTTTTGTGCAATATAAGAGAATTAAAAATTTCTTTTTGGATAATTATGACCATTTGATTATTGAAGATGGTGTAACACTTGTAGATATGATTTATCTTAGAAAAGCATTGTAAAAGATGTATTAAAATGACAAAAAGTAAAAATATTATCGTTCCAATTACATTACATATGTTTTACGATTTGTTATGTTTCTTATTTGTATAGAATAATCTAATCATATCAATTATGGAAATATTATATTTTAAAGAGGTATAAATGAAAAAGCATAAGAATAATAAGAGATTAAATTTCAAGAATTGTTATGTTCACTATAGTATAGATGTTAAAATAATCACAATATTTCTTTGTTTAGTTGGATTTGCATTGATTGGAGTGTTTATTTATCTTTTTATATCAGGACAGTGTAATATAAAAGATTTTTTCATTTGGCTTGTAATTACACTGTTGATATCATCAATTGGAACATATTCATTTTTACAGATATTTCGATTTGGAGTGTGGTTTAAAGATTCCTCTGATAAAATTATAATTAGGAAAGCATTAAGTAAAAAAAGAACATATGAAATAAAGGAAATAAGAAAAGTGTTTTTGCTTGATGATTCAAAATCAACACTTATAGTATTATGTATTGGCAGAAGAAAAATTTATGTTAATCGTAATGCTTGTGAAGATACAATAGAATTAGAAGCTTTTTTAAGAGCAAAATTATCTAAATCAGTTTGGGATAAAAGACGAAATCTTTTTCAATTTCTCAGTCATTTTGAATGGCTTGGATATTTTTAATTTACAATTATAAAAAAGGAGTTGTTTATTCATGAGAAGAACTGATAGAGAAGTGACAGATGAAAATAAAATTGATAATATTATTGAAAAATGTAATTGCTGTAGAATAGGACTTTATGATTCTGAAAAAAGTCAAGTATATATTGTTCCATTGAATTTTGGATATGTAAAAAAAGAAGAACAAAAAATTTTTTATTTTCATTGTGCTAAAGAGGGAAGAAAAATAGAACTTATTCAAAAGAATCCAAAAGCGGGATTTGAACTTGATACTAATTATCAATTAAAAGAAGCAGAGAAGGCATGTGGATACTCTGCATATTTTCAGAGTATTATAGGAAATGGAGAAATTCATTTTGTTACAAATAATGAAGAAAAAGTAATCGGGTTAAATTCAATTATGAAGCATAATACAGGAAAAGACAATTGGAATTTCGATGAAAAGATGTTGAATTCTGTTTGTGTTTTTAAATTAGTTATAGAAGTATTATCTTGTAAAGAAAACATGAAGTAAATATAAGGAGTTAAATAATATGATATTAGAAACAAAACGATTAACTTTGCGTCCATGGAAAGAAGATGATGCAGAGGAACTTTATAAATACGCAAAAAATCCACTTGTTGGTCCAATTGCAGGATGGCCACCACATACAAGTGTGGAAAATAGTCGAGATATTATTCATAATGTTTTATCTGTTCCTGAAGCATATGCTGTAGTACTTAAAGAAACAGGAAAGCCTGTTGGATGTATTGGGCTTATGATTGGAAAAGCAAGTAATATAAAAATTGAAGAAAATGAAGGCGAAATTGGTTATTGGATTGGCGTTCCATATTGGGGACAAGGATTGATTCCAGAAGCAGCAAAAGAATTGATTCGTCATGGGTTTGAAGATTTAAAATTAAAAAAACTATGGTGCGGATATTTCGATGGTAATGAAAAGTCTCGTCGTGTTCAAGAAAAATGTGGGTTTGAATATCACCATACTAATGAAAATGTTTTTTTCACATTGATAAATGATATTAAAACAGAACATATTACTTGTTTAACAAAGGAACAGTGGATTGCTTCTGATTCATTAAATTAAAAAATTATAAGCGAGGGAAAATCATGTTAATTTTAGGAATTGAAAGTTCTTGTGATGAAACAGCTGCAAGTGTAGCTAAAGATTATACTGAAATTTTATCAAATGTAGTAGCATCACAAGTAGAAGAACATAAATTATATGGCGGTGTTGTACCTGAAATAGCTTCACGCCGTCATTGTGAAAATATTTTGTGGGTAGTACAAAAAGCCTTGGATGATGCTAATGTAACATTAGAAGATATTGATGGAATAGCTGTTACATATGCACCAGGTTTGATTGGAGCTTTGCTTGTAGGTGTGAACTTTGCCAAAGGATTAGCTTTAGCATCAAATAAACCATTAGTTCCTGTTCATCATATTGCAGGGCATATATCAGCTAATTATATTGCCCATCCAGAATTAAAGCCACCTTATTTATGTCTTGTAGCAAGCGGGGGTCATAGTCATATTGTAGAGGTTTTGTCATATAATAAATTTAAAGTTATAGGAAGGACAAGAGATGACGCAGCAGGAGAGTGTTTTGATAAATGTGCCCGTGCTATGGGATTTCCGTATCCTGGTGGTGTGCATATTGATAAAGCCTCTAAGCTTGGAAATCCTGAAGCTTATAATCTTCCAAAGCCAAAAGTTTCAGGTGGTGAATATGATTTCAGTTTTTCAGGGCTTAAAACAGCTGTAGTTAATCTTCTGCATAATTCAAAACAAAAAGGAACAGAAATTGATGTAAATGACCTTTCAGCTTCTGTACAGAAAACAATATCAGAAGTTTTGACAGAACACACTATTCATGCGGCACAGGATTTAGGATATAATACTATTGCTGTTGCTGGTGGTGTATCAGCAAATAGCGGTGTAAGACTTGCTATGGAAAATGAATGTAAGAAGCATGGATATAAATTATATCTTCCTCCGCTTTCTCTTTGTGGTGACAATGGTGCTATGATTGCATGTGCAGGTTCTTATGCCTATGCTGAAGGAATACGTGCTGATTCAGGGCTCAATGCATATGCTACAATGTCATTGGAGACAATTTTTTCAGATATTATATAGTTTGTGTTTGTCATACGTACAGTTGCACTCAAATCGTGAACAAATATTTAATTTTGAAAGTGCTTTTTAGAAATCGCTTGACATTAAGAGTATTTCGTTTTATAATATTATTTGATGGAAAAGGTTCTGTCAGATTTTTATTGACAGTACTTTTTCAGAGTAAAATTAAAAAAATTACTTTTTTAATTTGCTCATAAAAGTAAAATTACTGTAAGTTTTAGGAGGTAGTACCGATGGCATTAACAAATAATAAAAATGTCCTGGCATGGGTTGATGAAATGGTTGCATTGACAAAGCCAGATAAGGTAGTTTGGATTGATGGTTCTAAGGAACAGCTCGACGCACTGACAGAAGAAGTTACTTCTTTGCCAGAAGGCAGCCGTGATAAGATGTACAAACTGAATGAAGAAAAGCTTCCAGGTTGTCTGTATCACAGAACATTGCCAAATGACGTTGCTCGTGTTGAAGACAGAACATTCATCTGTACAAAGAATAAAGAAGATGCAGGTCCAACAAACTATTGGATGGATCCAGAAGAAATGAAAGCAAAGCTGACACCTCTTTATGATGGCGTTATGAAGGGCAGAACTAT
>JAFTWL010000071.1 GCA_017465305.1 Ruminococcus sp.
AGAAGAGTTTACAAGTCTTCCAAGTCCTTATACACGAGAACGTTACTTAAAATTCCTTGAATTAGGTGCCGATGTGGTTGTATGCGGACATCCTCATTTGACATAAAATTATGAATTATTAGATAACGGTAAAGCAATTTTCTATTCACTTGGTAATTTTGTTTCTGCACAGACTTATAATATAAATCTTGTAGGAGAGGTTGCAAATTTTGATGTAAATGTTGACGGAGCAACTGGAAATGTATCTGTAGAAAATATTCAAGTCAGACCTGTTATTACGCAGTATGATGATGGTAATCTTTCAAATGTTCGCCTTATTGCATATAAGGATTATAATGAAGAACTTGCATCAGCTCATGGGCTGCCACAGGCTATGTATAATGAATATGGTGTCTGGAGTATGGATAAAATCAAAGAAATTATTGATACTGCAATACCTAAGGAATTTCAGAAATTAGATTAAAATTTGAGATATTAAAGTGCTTTATATTTACTATTATCATGGATATTATAAAATTATATTCTGAAAATTTTATTGAAAGGAAATTTTTATATTATGAAAGATGGTTTTATTCGTATTGCTTGTGTTACGCCTGAAGTTCGTGTGGCAGACTGTATTCATAACGGCAATGAAATTATAAAGGCAATGAAAGAAGCTTCTGAGAATGGTGCAAAAATTGTTGTATTTCCTGAACTCTGTATTACAGGGTATACTTGCGGTGATTTATTTGAGCAGGAAACTCTTTTGCAGGGTGCTTTAGATGCATTAGCTCTTATCATGAAGCAAACATCTTATTTATCTACAATAGGAATTGTAGGACTGCCAATTTCTTTTAAAGGGAAACTTTATAATTGTGCAGCCGTTTTTTATGAAGGAGAATTATTAGGGCTTGTCCCAAAAATAAATATTCCGAATCACAGTGAGTTCTATGAACAACGTTATTTTACATCTGGAGTTGTATCCTGTGCGAGAGATGAAGAAAATAATTGGCACTATAGTTCTAAAATTCCTTATGGAGGTTGTGTTTTTGGTGCATTGCAAACATTTACTTGTGATGATATGCCTGAATTTTCTTTTGGTGTGGAGATTTGTGAAGATGTATGGGTAGCTGATACGCCTTCTGTGAAGATGGCACAAAGTGGAGCAACTATTATTATAAATTTATCATGTAGTGATGAGATAATAGGAAAAGCAGAATATAGACGTACTATTTTAAAAGCAAAATCAGGTAGTTTATTATGTGCTTATGCTTATGCTGATTCTGGGATGGGGGAATCTACACAGGATATGGTTTTTGCAGGGCATAATCTTATTTTGGAGAATGGAACTTGCCTTGCCGAATCTGAATTGTTTAAAAATGAAATTATCTATGCTGATGTAGATGTAAAGAGATTAGATGCAGAACGCAGACGATCTACTACATTTGCACCTTTTAAAGAAGAAATTTATCATAATACATCTTTCTCAATGGAAATTGAAGAAACAAAACTACAAAGAAAAATTGAGCCAATGCCATTTGTACCATCAGGAGATTATGAACTTGCTAAACGTTGCGAGACAATTTTAACTTTACAGGCAACAGGATTGGCAACACGTCTGAAACATATTGGATGTAAGACAGCTGTAGTTGGTCTTTCAGGAGGACTGGATTCCACACTTGCTTTAATTGTAATGGTTCATGCTTTTGATATGTTAAATCTTGACCGTTCAGGAATTATTACTGTAACGATGCCATGTTTTGGAACAACTGATAGAACATATCAGAATGCCTGTAAACTTGCTGAGTCATATGGTGCAAAATTGATAGAAGTACCTATTCAGAAAAGTGTTCGTCAACATTTTGAGGATATAGGACATGATGAAAGTAATCATGATGTAACGTATGAAAATTCACAGGCAAGAGAACGAACACAAGTATTAATGGATTTAGCAAATAAGATGAATGGTATTGTAATTGGTACAGGAGACCTTTCAGAATTAGCTTTAGGATGGGCAACATATAATGGTGACCATATGAGTATGTATGCAGTTAACGCTTCAATACCTAAAACATTAGTAAGATATCTTGTTCGTTATGAATCAAGTCATGTAGATAAGAATTTATCAATGATATTACTTGATATACTTGATACACCTGTAAGCCCTGAACTTTTGCCACCTGAAAAAGATGGAACAATTGCACAGAAAACTGAAGATTTAGTAGGACCATATGAATTACACGATTTCTTTTTATATTATGTTTTGCGTTTTGGTTTTTCACCTAAGAAAATTTATCGTATGGCGATGATTGCATTTAAAGGCGAATATGATAAAGAAACAATTTTAAAATGGTTGCGTACATTTTATCGTCGTTTCTTTTATCAGCAATTTAAGCGTTATTGCCTTCCAGATTCACCTAAAGTAGGTAGCGTAACATTATCTCCAAGGGGAGACTGGAGAATGCCAAGTGACGCTTGTTCAACGCTTTGGCTTGCAGAATTAGATTCTATTAGTTAATAGAATGTGTATTATCTATAATAAATGAAAAACACCAAGAGCTATAATTTCAAAGCTTTTGGTGTTTTTTATTTGGCGTCGATAAGAGGAGTCGAACCTCCGGCCTACTGCTTAGGAGGCAGTCGCTCTATCCAACTGAGCTATATCGACATGTTATTGGGGAGGGAAAATAATCGCTCCCCATATATTTTTTAATTTTTAAAAGAATGAAACAATTTCTTCAATATTTTTTCTCTTTGGCATATCTGGTTTTGCATCAGAATATCCAACAGCAATTACTGCTACAATGATTTGTTCTTCAGGGATTGAGAGCATTGTACGAATTTTCTTTTCATCTCTTATGCCCATAATTAAAGTATCAAGTCCCATGTCTTTAGCTTTTAAAACTAAATTTTCATTTTGCAGACCTAAGTCATAAAAGCCCCATCCGTTGCCAGC
>JAFTWL010000072.1 GCA_017465305.1 Ruminococcus sp.
AGGATTTGTTCTTTGAATTGATTGAAGAGCAAGTAGAATTTAATTCTGTTAATTTAAATGAACTGCTGAAAAAACATAATGCTAAAAGAGTTATAATTGAATATAACGGTATGTGGCAATTAAAAGACTTATTCAACAATCTACCTGAGACATGGACTGTTTATCAGGAAATGTTTTTTGTAGACTCTACTACATTTTTAAACTATAATTCAAATATGAGAAGCTTAGTTGTAGATAAACTAAACACTTGTGAATTAGTTATATTTAATAGATTTAAAAAAGATATGGATAAAATGGAGTTCCACAAAATTGTCCGTGGAATAAGTCGACGTACAGATATTGCATATGAATACACTGATGGAAATGTTGAATATGATGATATTGAAGACCCACTTCCATTTGATGTGAATGCCCCAATAATATCTATCGCTGATAATGATTACGCTTTATGGTATCGTGATTTAATGGAAGACCCTCAGAAATATAACGGAAAAACTGTGAAATTCCGTGGAATTGTTGCAGTAGATAAAAAATTCCCAAAGGGAACATTTGCAATTGGCCGTCATGTAATGACTTGCTGTGTAGATGATATTGCATATAGTTGTGTTGTTGCACAATGGGATAATTCATTTGCTTTAAATAACCGCCAGTGGCTTAATGTCACAGGTCTTATTCAAGTAGAGAAAAATAAATTATACCGTGGAAAAGGTCCTGTTCTTAAAATAAAAGATGTTGCTGTAACTTCAGCACCAGCACAGGAAGTTGCTACTTTTTATTGATTAAAAAATATAAAGGAGCTTTTTATGCAATATTCTTACCTTCTTTTTGACTTAGACGGCACGCTTACAGATTCCAAAGAAGGCATTCTGCGATGTGTACAATATGCTTTGGAAGCTTGCAAAAGACCTGTACCAGATATAGAAAAGCTTATGCCGTTTATAGGTCCTCCCCTGTCAGAATCTTTTCCTAAATTCTGTGGAATGACCGAGTCAGAAACAAATTTCGCAGTACAAAAATACAGAGAACGTTTTAGTACTGTTGGCATTTTTGAAAATCGTGTTTATGATGGAATTCCTGAACTTTTAGAAAAACTTAAATCAGATGGGAAAATTCTTGCTGTAGCTACATCTAAACCTGAAATCTACGCAAAAAGAATATTAGACCATTTTAATCTCTCCCAATATTTTAATGCTATCGCAGGAAGTTCTATTGACCATTCAAAAGAAACAAAGGCTGATATGATTCGCCTTGCAATGAAAAGATTATCTTTAAAACAAGATGATAAAAAATCTGTTCTTATGATTGGTGACCGGTTACATGATATAATTGGTTCAAAAGAATGTGGTATTGATTGTGCCGGAGTAAAATATGGATATGCCCCTGAAGGTGAACTTGAAAAATACGGTGCAGAATATATTCTATCTGATATACACGAATTAGAAAAATTTTTACTTTCAAAATAAATTAAAATAAATCATCTCATGAATATTATTTTTATGAGATGATTTATTTTTTATTCAGATACACATTTTGACAAAAATCGCAGTGATACTGTCGTACAATATAATAGTACTTAATAAATATAAAGGAGGTTAAATTATTGTATGGCAGTTAAAATTTATACAGCACAGGAAGGTTTAATTGCAGTTCTTGACGGAGAAATTGACCATCATTGTGCTCAGGACTTGCGAGAAAAAATTGACCAGGCAATTATGGAAAATCAACCTGAATTACTTATATTAGATTTTCAACAAGTTACTTTTATGGATAGTTCTGGAATAGGTCTTATTATGGGAAGATATAAACAGATGTGTACATATTCAGGAAACGTAATAATAAGAAATCCTCCACTACACATTAAACGTGTTATGAAACTATCAGGAATTGAAAGAATTGCTAAAATCGAGACAATAAAAATATGAAAGGAGGAAAATAAAACATGAATACACGTAATCAAATAAAAATAAGCTTTCCTGCTATTTCTATAAATGAAAGAGTATCAAGAGCTGTTGTCTCAGCTTTTTTAGTGCAAGTTGACCCTACTGTAGAAGAACTAGCAGATATAAGAACTGCTGTTTCAGAAGCTGTTACTAATAGTATTGTACATGGCTATCGTAAATCAGAAGGAAATGTCGATTTACAAATAAAAATATTAGAAAATCGTGAAGTATACATACGCATAAAAGACCGTGGATGCGGAATTGAAGATATCAAAAAAGCTATGGAACCATTATATACTACTGCACCTGAAGAAGAACGTGCTGGTTTAGGTTTTGCCGTTATGCAAAGTTTTATGGATAAATTGCATGTAAGAAGTAAAGTTGGAGAAGGTACAACTGTCATAATGCGAAAAAAATTGGGAGATAATCAATGTCAAACAAAATAGCCTCCCCTACTGCTGAAGAAAACCTTGGGCTTGTTCACCTTTGTGCCAATCGTTTCCGCAATCGTGGAATTGAATATGAAGAACTTTATTCTGTCGGATGCATAGGATTATTAAAAGCTGTACAGGCTTTTGACTGTTCTCGTGGCGTCAAATTTTCTACATACGCTGTACCTGTAATTCTTGGAGAAATTAAACATCTTTTCAGAAGCAGCAGTACAATAAAAATAAGTCGAAGTATAAAAGAACAAGCTATGAAAATACAGCATGCTCAAGAAAATTTTCAAAAATTAAATGGAAGAGAAGCTACTATATCAGAGTTAAGTAAAATTACTGAAATTTCTGAAGAAGATATAGTTCAAGCATTATGTGTAACACAGCCTCCAATATCTCTTACAGTAAATTATGATGATGAAGATTCTCAATTAGACGTTCCTGTTGAAGCACCAGATATAGAACTTGGAGATATTCTGGCATTGCGTCAGGTTATGGCTGATTTAGATAAAAAAGATAGACTTTTACTCGAACTAAGATATTTTCAAAATATGACACAAACAAAAACAGCTCAACGTCTTGGTATGACACAAGTTCAAGTTTCACGTCGTGAAAAAAAATTACTATCACAGATGAGAAATTTATTATTACAATAAAAATATTGACTTTTGTCGAAAAATCGTGTAAACTGGTAAAGGAAAATTTTAAACTTTACAAGGAAGGCGATTTTTTATGCAGGATTTTTCTGCGAATCTTATGTTTAGTTTGAATGCAACTATACCTGTTTTTTTAATGATGGTATTCGGCTGCATAATCAAAAAAATACAATTACTTGATGAACACTCAACAACAAAAATCAATCAATTTGTATTTAAAGCCCTGCTCCCCGCTTTGCTATTCAGTGACCTATCAACTGCTGATTTCAGAGCTGTATGGGATACAAAATTTGTTCTGTTCTGCTGCATAGCAACAATAATATCTATTTTTATTGCATTACTCTTTTCATTGATACTAAAAAATAAATCTGAACGTGGTGAATTTATTCAGGCAAGTTACAGAAGCAGTGCAGCAATTTTAGGAATAGCATTTGTAAATAATATATATGGTGAAGCAACAATGGCTGCACTTATGATTGTTGGAACAGTTCCAATATATAATATTATTGCTGTTATAGTGCTTTCTCTTACATCGCCTGAAGCTAAAAAAGAAAAAAATAATGGAAAAGCTCTCATCTTAAATACATTAAAAAATATATTGACAAATCCAATTATACTTGGAATTGTTGTAGGTATGCTGTGGTCTGTTATGAAAATCCCACAACCTGTAATACTATCAAAATCCATAGGATACCTTGCTAATATGGCAACTCCTCTTTCTCTTATAGCTTTAGGGGCATCTTTCAAATTAAACGAAACAAAAGGACATATAAAAGCTACTATAGGAATTGCTTTTATAAAACTCATATTATTCTGTGCGATTTTCCTGCCTATAGCTGCATATCTTGGATTCCGTTCCGAAAAATTAGTTGCTATTCTTGTTATGCTTGGAAGTGCAACAACAGGAAGCTGTTTTGTAATGTCTAAGAATATGGGGCATAATGGAATGCTTACAGCTTGTGCTGTTATGCTTACAACTTTATGTAGTGCATTTACACTAACATCCTGGCTTTTTGCTATGCGAAGTTTATCACTTATATAAAATATAAAAACCATGCTAAAAAAATTTAGCATGGTTTTTTACTTTTATAATACATTTACTTTACTTTTGCTTGTAATACGTTCCATTATTTCATCATCAATTTCAATTGAATTAAATTTATTTATATCTGAAAGCTCAAATGAACAAGATACATGGTCATTATCTTCCATATAATTGAAATCAAATGAAACAGCATTTATATGAGAATCCTTTACAGTAGTCGAAACAGAAACATCAATATTTCCTACCTCATCTCTAAATTCTCCAGATTCAAAATATTCTCTTACTTCTCTTACCTCGTCTTTAATATCTCTGTCTAACCATAAATTATCTGTTTTATCTAATACTTGTGGAATAAGTTCTTCTATATCAGGAGATATTGAAAATTCAACACCACTTTTTGTAATATCTTTATCATATCTTAACACGTCTTTTTGAAAACTTCTGTCTAAAAATAAATCTTTTAGATTTTCAGCTGCATTTTCGATTTCATCTTTATCTACATATTTATCATACAAAGCATACTTGCTGTTTTCATTTATAATATCAAATATATCTTTTATATAATTATTACCATGTTTACTCTTTTTTCTCTCATCTTCACTTCTTTTAATATGTTTCCAAAAATCATCTTTCCTATCTGAAAAATCCTGCACTCTCCAGTCGTATCCATTTGAGTAATAAACTGCAAAAGTTATATCTCTACAATATAATACAATCTGATATGTATCATTATGATTATTTATAACAGTTTCAAGTAAAATTTCTTCATTTTCTATATCTGTGGAAAAGCTGCCTAATAATGAAACAGAGTCATCAAAGTCATTTCCATTCTCCATTGAAAATTCAAATGAACCACTCTCAATTTTCTGCATATTTTCAGGCTGCATTGCACGATAAAGAGCATAAATAGTATAATTTCTGATATAAAACATCAAAGTAATTACCGCTAATAAAATACATATAAATGAAACTGAAAGACCTATTATTAACTTCCTTTTACTTTTCTTAGTTACTTTTCTTCCCGAAGTATAGTCCATATTATTATTCTGATTATTATAAATACCATTACTATCCTGTTGATAATAAACATTACTATCTTCAAGTTTTGCGCCACATTTTCCACAAAATTTAGCATTTTTATCATATTTTGTTCCACACTGATTACAAACCATAAAAATTCCCTCCATATAAATTATATCTTTAATGTAGTTATTATATCATATTATTATAATAAAATCAACAATTTCATAATTTATACTTTTTTGAATTTTGTTGCTGTTTTCTACATGTGGATGGAGTACAACCATAAACAGATTTAAATAAGTTTCTGAACGTTTTACAATTTGAAAATCCGTTTTTCTCCATCAATAATGTAATATTATCTTCTGTACTACACAAATCATCATAAAAATGTTTAAGTCTTACTGAATTAATGTATTCAATAAATGTCTGTCCTGTATATTCATGAAATAATCTGCAAAAATAATCCGGATTTAATGCAAGCAATGAAGAAACTTCTTTAAGTGTTACCTGCTCAGAATAATGTTTTTGTACATATTGCATTGCTGTATCAATGCGTTCAAAGTTTTGCTTATCTTTTGCATTCATTAAAACTGGTGATTCTATATGTCCAAGATATAATAAATATATAAGTTTATATAAAAGACTTGAAAATAAAATATGATAACCTAAAGCTTTTTCCTCAAAAATTTTATTCATATCAAGCAGACAATTTTGAATTTGCCTTGCCATTTCTGATTCTTCTGCAATATATACTTCCTGAAACTTTATTTTAGAAAAATCAGGTATACACTGCATTAAAATATTTTGTGGTATTTGCAATAAAATACACAGAGAATCTTCATAACTTTGTGTAGCATGAATATCACGACAATTCACAACAGCTGTATCTCCAGCTTTAAGTGATATTGTTTTATTATTTAAGTATATTGAAAATATTCCCTCAATTACCAATATAAGTTCTAAATGCTCATGCCAGTGACGTGGAACAAAAAATATTTCATCCTTAAATAACTTAAACTGCACCCTTAGCTGACTAATATCAATTATTTTTTCATGAATCAATTCAGACATATTTTATCACCCTATTATTTATCATAAACATTTTATTAAATTTATATACGATATATATAATATATCATACAAATAAAAAAAAGTCAATATTGACTCAAAATTAAATCAATTTATTATATAGACAATAACACTTCAAGTTGATATAATAAGTCTTGCAATTAAATCTTATGATTGGAGATGATTATTATGGCAGCTTATGTAAATGACATGACTCAAGGAAATGAGGCAAAATTACTTATACGTTTTACACTCCCAATGATATTTGGAAATGTATTTCAACAACTGTATAACTGGGTTGATTCTATTATAGTAGGAAATTATTTAGGTGCTGACCCGCTTTCTGCTATTGGTGTAACAGGTTCTATAAATTATTTATTCTTCGCTTTTACTTTTGGATTATCTACTGGAGCAGGAATTTTAGTATCTCAATATTTCGGAGCTAAAAAGAAAAATGAAGTCCAAAAATCTATCTTGAGTTGTGCTTATATTACATTG
>JAFTWL010000010.1 GCA_017465305.1 Ruminococcus sp.
AATGAATATTGTATCAATGCATGTTCATGGACACAAAAATATGGAACAGAACCATTCCATTTTGGAGCTTCATTTTCTGAAAGAAAAAACGCTTTTGAGGATCATTGGTACTGGGAAAAAGAATACACTTTGACCGATTCTGCAATCGCCTCAAGACGAGATGATAATGCAAAATATAGAGATAAGTCTAAGAGTTGTAAAGAAAGAGGTCAACGCAGACAAAAAGAAGAGAACGAAAGAAAAGCACAAGAGCAAAAAGAACGCAATGAAAAATACTGGTCAGAACACGCTGATGAAAAGCAAACTCTTGAATCCGAGCGTGATACATTGCAATCACAGCTTAAACAACTTCAAGAACAAGTTGCTCCATATGACAAGGAAATCAATACCTATAAGCATAAGCGTGAAGCAGATACGCCTGCACAGGAAGAGAAGAAAAAATTGGAAGAACAAATTTCCAATTTGAGAACAGAAAAAAATAATCTTGGCATCTTTAAGGGCAAGGAAAAGAAAGCATTGCAGGCTCAGATTGATAAACTTATCTCAAGGCTGTCAACTATTGACGAGTCCATAGAAGCCGAACAAAAAGAACAAATCAAGATGTGTAATGATAAGATAAAAGAAATTGAACAGAAGGCAAAGCCAATCAAGGAAAAAATTGTTGCCGCACAGAAGTGTATCAATGAGATCAATCTGGAACTTACAAAGAATAGATAATTTAGAGGGACTATTATGGCAAAAGTGAGTCAAATGCAAGGTGTTCCAGCACATATTGAAACACTAAAAGCAATGGGGAAACGCAGACACCCTGCATATTGTAAATTTCATGAAGGTACAGGAAAAACAAGGATTTGCAAATGCAATAGATGCAGCAAATATTTACTAAGTTGTAATAGTGCTTCTAAATGCGATTGCTATGAGCAAATGGAGGATAATTAATGAAAAATATCAAATTAAAATCAACACTGTACTTATCTGTACTTTTAGTAAATGCTCTTATATTAACCAGCTGTGCCTGCAAGCATGAAAAATGGAATGATGCCACATGCACAACACCAAAAACTTGCTCATAATTTAGAAAACCATTAATTGATGGAGCGGTAAATATAACAACTATTCTTGCAGATATTTCAGCAGTTATATCACCCGAAAATGCAATATTTAATGCATTTGTTAAATTATTAGGATAATATTTTTTCAATGTAGAATTAGATCTTGCTTAACAATTTGCAAATGAATAATAAATATAAACTCAGCTGCAAGCAATGCGGCTGAGTTTTTTATGCAAAACAGTTGATTTTTCACTTTGGATGTGATATAATGAAAAAAAGAAAGAGATGCTGCCAATGATAAACAGAGAATATTATCTTGAAAAAATAAAGCGGTTCTGTCTTATGGATGACACATTTATGTCAAAAGTTTTTGAGGATAAAGCTTGTGCAGAACTTCTTTTGAAAATTATCCTTCAAAAAGAATTAACTGTAAAGGAAGTAACTTCTCAGTACAGCGTAAAAAATCTTCAAGGACGTTCCATAAGACTTGATATTTTTGCAGTGGATGAAAATAATAAATATTATAACATTGAAGTGCAGAACGAAAGTGACGAAGCAATTCCAAAGCGAGCAAGGTATAACAGCAGTCTGATAGATGCCAATATTACTAACGTTGGCGGTAAATACGATGAACTGCCTGAAAGCTATGTTATTTTCATTACACGACATGATGTTTTGAAAGAAAACCAGCCAATATATTTTATTGACAGAGTAATAAGGAACTGCAATAATAAACTATTTGGAGACGAATCACACATTGTATATGTAAATGGTGAATGCCAAGATGATACAGATTTAGGAAAATTGATGCATGATTTTTTCTGTCGGAATGCAGAAGATATGAATTACGAAGTACTGGCAAAAAGAGTTAATTACTTTAAGAACGAAGTCGGAGGTGTAGACAATATGTGTCAAATTTCAGAGGAAATTAGAAGAGATGCTGCTAAAGAAGCTAAACGTGAGTCTGCAATTGAAATTGCACTTAAAATGCTAAAAGAAAGCACATTGTCAGTTGAAAAG
The DNA here is from genome assembly GCA_017465305.1 of Ruminococcus sp. GTDB lineage: Bacteria > Bacillota > Clostridia > Oscillospirales > Ruminococcaceae > Ruminococcus_C. Next base: position 2,073 of record JAFTWL010000010.1, read on the forward strand.
ATTGCTGAAATCACTTCACTTACAGTTGATGAAGTAGAGGTACTTGCAGAAAAAAACAATTAAGTTTCCCCACCAATACTAAATGCGTACTATTTCTTATTAAAAATTACTCAGAAAATAAGAAAAACTAAAACAGCATAAAAAATGACGTTACTTCTTTGAACAGGAAAAACCACGCAAAATAGCCGTTTCTGATTTTTAAAATGTTAAAAGTACGCAGATTCAAAGGGTTACGCATCGCCTCCACCAAATACAAAAAAATGAAAAGCACGTAAAATAGGATTTGTCCCTTGTTTATGTGCTTTTTTTATTTTTTACATTAAATTTTAAATATCACATTTACATTAAAAAATGATATTTTACACTAAAAATATATAAGTATGCAACATGAAATGCAACACAAAATTTGTTGTGAATCTGCTATTTATCTTTAAGGATTAATTCACTAAAATAATTATCAATTTTATTATCAATGATTTTTCTTTCTTCTGAGAATGTATGTTGATATATGTTTTTTAAAGTAACATTAGTAGACCATCCTCCACGTTCCATAGCATATTTATCAGGAATACCTAATGCAAGCATTATAGAAGCATTTAGATGTCGTAAATCATGAAATGTCATATCTTTCAAATCATATTTAGCAATAAGTCGTTTGAATCTTTTATAAATTGCTTGTCCAGAAAGTGTTACTATATGTTCGCTTTTATGATTTGCATTTTGTATCAATGTTATAATGTAATTAGGAGCTTTGATTTGTCTTGTACTATTATAAGTTTTTGTTTGACTTTTTTCTATAAATTTATTATTAACCGTTATAATTGTATTTTGTATTGTAATTATGCCATCTTCTGATATATCTGTAAAGCGAAGTCCACGTATTTCAGACATACGAAGACCGAGCCATAATGCAAGCATAACAGGAATTTCTATATCTGTTCCAGTGACAATTTCAATTATTTGTTCAGGTGTAGGCAGGTCTTTGATTTTATGTTCTTTGGCTGGTAAGGTTGTACGAATTGTAAAATCAGGCATATACATTGAAACAGCAGCAGATAAAAGACCATGAGCATCTCTAATTGATTTGGGAGAAAGTCTTGCTGATTCTGCATTTATTTCTTTTTGAATAATAATATTATTAAGTCGATTCAAAGGGATATCCATAATTCCTTGAAGTCGATTTTTTCTAATATTTTTATAACCTCCAATTGTAGAAGGAGATAGAACATTTTCTTTACTTTGTATATAACCATCAATAGCATCACCTACAGTTATATCCTTAGGCTTTTCTTTGCGTTTAAGATTGTATGTAGCAGCTAAAAATTCAGCTTCTTTTTTTGTTTCAGCTGTAAACGATTTATATTTACGTTTGCCATTATCATCTTTTCCTATGTATAGATTTACCCTCCAGTTTCCGGAGGGTAATTTTTTTGCATTTGCCATGTTTTCCTCCTTGACATTTATATTTCAATTTACTCCCTCTTTGCAGAGGGAGATTTTTTGTTGAAAAGTTGAAAACTTTGTTGAAAAAGGTCGGCTCAAATTTATTGCAAATAAGTAATAAAAGTGATATAATGATATAAAATGATTACATTGAATGTCTTCTAATTGCTAATACTATTGAATCTGTATACCATCCAACTATTTCATTTGCTACATTTTTTATATACACTGGCATTGAAACATTTCCCCATGGTTTTATTGCAATAATAGGTTTATTCATATGTACTGCTGTATCAATTTCATATTCCATCCATTCTCTGTTATTTGCATACATTCCTGATATAACTAATATAATTTGTGAGTTTGCTATTTTTCTGTCTATTGCTGCTCCTATTTCATATGAAGTTTTAACAGAACTACCATCAGTATTTTTTAATGGGCGTTCTTCTGGTGCTGAATAATTTTTATATGAAAAATTATTTGCATTATTTAGGAGACGAATTAATCTATCATATTCATCTCCATATTTCCAAGCGTGACTGATAAAAAGGTTATAATTTCTTAAATAAGGCATAATAAGTTCCTTTCTATTATTTATTTATTTTTGGAGGTTTAATAATGAATACAAAAAAATATCGTAAAAAGCCAGTGGTAATTGAAGCTTATAAAACTGATAAAGAAATGATTATCCATACATTAGAAGGTGACCATAAAGCTAATATTGGCGATTATATTATTACAGGCGTTCATGGAGAACAATATCCATGTAAACCAGATATATTTGCAGAAACATATGAAGAAGTAGAAACCGAGAATTAAGAAGATGAATTTGCTGAATTTTTAGATAATTTTTCTTTTACCCATTGTTCATTTTGATTTCCCATAATTTCTTCACAAGTAGTTACAAATAAATTAAAAGCCTCATTATCTTGCATATCAAAATATTTTTCTGTTTTTGATTGATATTTATATAATTCTGATTTTATTTTTTCGCTTGTAGCTCTATATTGTATCCAGGTTTCTTTATCTCTGAAGAAAAATATTAAACTAGATAGAATTGTTGATACTGCTCCTGAAATTGCTGTGATTGATTCTTTATATGGAATGAAATCAAGCAAAGCTATTATAGGAATTGTTGAGGTAACTATAATTGATATAATTGATAGTATTGCAAATCTTCTTTGTTTTATTTTGCATTTTTTCCCGTAGTAATTTTTTTGATTTAAAATTCTATTTTCAATATAATTTTTTTCTATTATTTCATCCAAATTGATTCATCCTTTTGCCCTTGTTAATTTTGATATGCCCCCCAAAAGTTAGACACTTTTGGAGGTGCATATTTTTTATGAGTAAAACAGGAAAAAAAACAAAAGATACTCGCCAGAATTCAAAATCCATGTTATAATGGATATGCGTGAACACCATCTAAGCTATCACGAAACCGTTAGGAAATACGAATTGGGCAACGATCAAACAGGTGGAGCAAGATTGATGTTGCAAAGGTGGGAACGCATATACTTGGAAG
>JAFTWL010000073.1 GCA_017465305.1 Ruminococcus sp.
ACAGGGTGCAGACGCTGCGGAAGCAGAAGAAGCTGCTGCTGTAGAAGAAGCTGCGGAAGAATCCGCTGAATAAAAAACTATGCCCGAATATGTGCCTATATAAGAACTTGAATTTGTAAGATTTTCATTTAAGAAGATTTTTTGAAAATAAGTTCTGAAAATATCATATTCGGGTATTTTTAAAATAAAAAATTATAAATTTTTATAATACAGGAGGAAATAGAAATGGCTAATTTTTCAGCTAAAGACGTCAATGAGCTTCGTAAAAGCACAGGCGTTGGTATGATGGATTGTAAGAAGGCTTTAACTGAAGCTGATGGTGATGTAGAAAAGGCAATGGTAATCCTTCGTGAAAAAGGTCTTGCAACACAGGCTAAGAAGGCAGGTAGAGTTGCAGCAGAAGGTATGGTTATAGCAAAGGTAAACGCTGATAATACAGTAGGTTGTGTTGTTGAAGTAAACTCTGAAACAGACTTCGTTGCAAATACAGATGAATTTAAGAACTTTGTTTCTGTTGTTGCTGATACTATTATTGAAAAAAATCCAGCTGATGTTGAAGCTCTTAAGAGTACAGTTGTTGCTGGTGGTACAATGACAGTTGACGAAGCATTGCAGGAACTCTTCCTGAAGATTCGTGAAAATCTCCAGATTCGTCGTTTTACTCGTATGGAAGGTATCCTTGTTCCATATATTCACGGTGGCGGCAAAATTGGTGTTCTTGTAAAGGCTGATTCTCCAGCAGGTGCGTCTGAAGCAGTTCTTACATCTGCTAAGGATTGTGCATTGCAGATTGCTGCTATGCGTCCAGCATATCTTAATCGTGAAGCTGTACCAGCAAGCATTATTGAAGAAGAAAAGAAGGTTGTTCTTGCTCAGATGGCAGAAGACCCTAAGATGGCAAATAAGCCAGAGCAGGTTAAAGTAAAGATTGCTGAAGGTAAAGTTGGTAAGTACTATTCTGAAAACTGCTTGTTGGAACAGACATTCGTTAAGGATGGTTCAATGAATGTTAAGCAGTATGTTGACAGTGTTGCAAAGGCAGCAGGTACTACAATTGAAATCACAGATTATGTATGCTTTGAACGTGGCGAAGGTATCGAAAAGAAAGCTGATAATTTCGCTGAAGAAATTGCAAGCATGATTAAGTAAGATAAAGATAAGTCAGAGGGGCATAAATATTATGCTCCTCTTTTTTTATTTTTTTGTGCAAAATCACTTTACTTTTTTCATAAAATAGTGTAAAATATAAATAGAACAAGTGTGCTGTAAAAAAGCACCAATACGTTCCAATATGACAAGGTAAAATAGTCTATAATGAAAGGAACCTAAATGGTATGGAGTTAAAATATAAAAGAATTTTATTAAAACTCAGCGGAGAAGCTCTTGCCGGTGAAAAAAAGACAGGATTAGATTTTAATGTTATCAATCAGATTTGCATGAGCATTAAAAAATGTGTTGATGCTGGTGCACAGATAGGAATTGTTGTCGGTGGTGGAAATTTCTGGAGAGGACGTTCTTCAGGCGAGAATCCCGAGAACCTACAGTTATATTGACGAAAAAATGAAAGCTCTATTAAAAAC
>JAFTWL010000074.1 GCA_017465305.1 Ruminococcus sp.
AGATGCAACTGTTGGTGTAGTTGATGAAACAGCTACAATTATCGCTTGTAGTGATTTAACAAAAGTCGGAACAACTAACGAGTTCGTTTCCTTAGACCTTAATGATGTTCATGATATTTTTATCCGTGATGGATACACATATAAGCCGTTTGGTGCTCATTCAAAATCAGAGTATGCTGTTTTTGTAGAGGGAGTTGACGATTTAGCAGCAAGATATGCAAATATTTTAGCTATTTCTCTTTTCAATATCAAGCAATACTATGATGAAAAGTATGACCGTAATAATTTTATTAAAAATGTTATACTTGACAATGTACTGCCAGGTGATATTGTTATCAAGGCAAGAGAATTGCATTTTACTGCTGATGTAAATCGTGTTGTACTTTTAATCAGAATAGTTTCTGCTAATGATGTATCAGCTTATGATGTTATTCAGAATCTGTTTCCGGATAAAAATAAAGATTTTGTGTTTACGATTTCTGAATTTGATATTGTTCTTGTAAAAGAAATCAAGAGCAGTGTAGATGCAAAAGATTTAGAAAAACTTGCCCGCTCAATTGCTGATACACTCAGCAGTGAATTTTATACACGTGTAAATGTGGGAATCGGTACAATTGTTGACAGTGTGAAAGATTTGTCACGTTCTTTCAAAGAAGCTCAGATGGCTCTTGAAGTCGGAAAAGTGTTTGATACTGATAAATCAATTGTAAGCTATGATAATTTAGGGATTGCCCGCCTTATTTACCACTTGCCGACAACACTTTGTGAGACATTCCTGCACGAAGTATTTAAAAGAGGAAGTATAGAATCTCTTGACCATGAAACATTATTTACAATTCAGAAGTTCTTTGAAAATAATCTCAATGTTTCAGAAACGTCAAGAAAATTGTTTGTACACCGTAATACACTGGTGTACCGACTTGAAAAAATCAAAAAACTTACTGGTCTTGACCTGCGTGAATTTGACCATGCAATTATATTCAAGATTGCACTTATGGTAAAGAAGTATCTTTCAGCAAGTCCGGCAAAGTTTTAAAGTTTTAATTTAAAACAATAAAAGCAGAAAAATTATATTTTGCAAAATAAGAAAACGGTAAGTTAAATAATAAGCGTAAAGATTATTATTTATATCTTACCGTAAATTCTGCGAAAGGATGTAGTTATTACACAATGGTAGAAATGAAAGATGTCTCCGTAGTTTATTCCGGTGGTGTTGACGCATTGCATCATGTAAACCTGAAAATCAATGATGGAGATTTTGCTTTTGTAGTTGGGCCTTCCGGAGCAGGAAAAAGTACTTTAATTAAACTTATTTTAAAAGAAATCAATCCAAGTAGTGGGTCTGTACTTGTCAATGGCTATAATTTAGGAAAGCTCAGAAAAAGACAGATTCCATCACTCAGACGTACAATAGGATTTGTATTTCAGGACTTCAGACTGATTTCATCTATGACTGTTTACGAGAATATTGCATTTGTATTACGTGTTATTGATGCACCACTACGTTATATTAACAGGCGAGTGCCATATGTAATAGACCTTGTAGGACTGAACGGAAAAGCAGACAGCTATCCGAATGAACTTTCAGGCGGTGAAATGCAGCGTGTAGCTATTGCACGTGCGCTTGTTAATGACCCTCAGCTTATCATAGCTGACGAACCGACAGGAAATATTGACCCTGAACTTTCTTATGAAATTGTAGAACTGCTTCAGGCAATAAATGACAGTGGTACAACTATTCTTATGGTAACACATGAACATAGTCTTGTACGTCATTTTGGCGGTCGTATTATCAATATAAATCAAGGACATGTTATCTTTGATGAAGTGGTAGGAGGCAATTTGATACATGAAGGTTAGTGGATTTAAATATCTTGTTAAGCAAGGTGTTGAAAACATATGGAAAAACCGAATGATGGCATTTGCTTCTTTTTGCGTACTTTTGGTATCTTTACTCCTTGTAGGAGTTGCTTCGTTGGTCTATGTAAATCTTTCTTCTATGATTGGTGGAGTAGAGGATAAAAATGAGATTGTCGTATATCTTGATGATGGCGTTACTGATGAGGAAATAAGTTCTGTAAAGGGCAGACTTGACCAGATAGAAAATATTTCAAGTGTTACATTTTATTCAAAAGAAGAATCTTTTGAAGATTTAAAAAAGAGTATGAGTGACTATGAAATGCTTTTTGACTCACTCGGTGATGACAATCCATTGATAGATGCTTATCGTGTACAAGTAAAAGATATTGAAAAAATTTCAGATACTATCATACAAGTTGAATCAATAGAGCAGGTTTATTCTATACGTGCTCCAATGGATTTTGTAAATATACTTATGGATTTGAGAAAGATTATTACAGTCGTATGTAGTGTAGTTATCTGTGCGCTTGTTGTAATTTCTGTTGTAATTATAGCAAATACTACAAAGGCAAGTGTATATTCAAGACGTGCCGAAATTCAGATTATGAAATATGTAGGTGCAACAAATTCATTCATTCGTATTCCTTTTTTTGTAGAGGGAATGATTACAGGATTCTTTGCAGGTCTTCTTGCATTGATTATAACATGGTTCAGTTATGATTCTCTTGTGGATTTGATGACTGGACAAGCAGATATTGTGTCTGTCATTGGTATGAATAGTATTATTCAATTTGGAGATGTTGCTTGGATAACAGCAATTTTGTATCTTGTTATCGGCACACTTTTTGGTGCTGTAGGAAGTGTAATTGCTATGCGTAAACATCTTAATGTATAAAAAAGGAGGAAATCCGCATTTGCGGGAAATAATATGAATAAAAAAACAATGATTCGTTCAGTAAGTGGTGTTCTTTGTAGTGCTGTGCTTGCTATGGGATTATACACTAATACTTTTTGGGTTGAAGAACCTGTTTTAGCTAAGACATTATCAGAATTGCAGGAAGAAAAGAATGCAAATGGACTTGAGATTGCTGAAAAACAGAAACAGCTTGATAGTATTGGTTCAGAGAATTCAAGTAAAAGCGAGTATCAGAAAACACTTGAAGAAAAACTCAAGCTTCAGGAAAAGAACATTCAGATTGTTGATGAAGAGTTGACAAGAATTGAAGGCAAAATAAGCGATAAGATGATTGAGATTAGTAATGCAGAATCTGAAATTGCTACATTAGAAGAAGAAATTGCATCTGGTCTTGAAGAATTTAAATCTCGTTTGCGTACAATGTACATACAAGGAAATGATAGTCTTGCTTCTGCATTGATAGGTTCTACAGATTTTTATGATATGCTTTCAAAGTATGAACTTATGTCACGTGTTGCAAAGCATGATAATAATTTAGTAAATGACTTGCAGGAAAAGCTTACTAATTGTAATGAAAAGAAAGAAAAGCTTGAAAGTGACAAACAGGAACTTACTGCACAGCGTGAAACTGAAAGAGCAAAGAAAAAAGAATTTTCTGATGCACTTGTAGAGTTACAGGCTGAATATTCAAAATCTTCATTTGAAGAAGAGAGACTTAAACGTGAGTCTGAAATGATTACAAATAATCCTGATAAGCTTGAAAAAATAAATCAGGAGATGGAAAAAGAAAGCGATAAAATGCAGGCTGAAATCCGTAAGGCAAAGCTTGCAACAAGTACAACAACTACCACTACGACTACAACTACAACCACAACCACCACCACAGAAGAAACAACAACTGAAATTTCATCTGATTTAGAAGATGAAACAACAACGACTACAACTACAACAACAGATTATGATGAAGAATATATCTTTACAGAACCAGTTGATACAACCACAACTACTACAATAGAGTACTCAACAACAGAACAAACTACAACTACTACAGAAGAAATTACCGAACCTGTAGTTACAACTGAGGAAGTTATAACTACAGAAGAAATAACTACAACAGAACCAACTACAACTACTATAGAAGAAACTACTGAACCTGTAATTACAACAGAAGAAGTTGTTACAACTGAGGAAGTTATAACTACAACAGAAGAGACTACAACAACTCCAGAGGAAACAACAACTGTTACAACAACAACTACTCAAGAGCCTTCATATAGTGCCTCCCAGTTTGCATGGCCATGCCCAGGATATTATAATCTTACAAGTGATTATGGTACTCGTTGGGGCGTTCTTCATGGAGCTATAGATATTTCAAGTAGTGGTATAATGGGTGCTCCTATTGTAGCATCAAGAGCCGGAACAGTTGTATATGTAAGCAATAACTGTACACATAACTATGGTAAGGATTATAGCTGTGGATGTGGCGGCGGATATGGTAACTATGTAATAATTGAACATGATGGAACATATTCTACTGTCTATGCACATATGTCATCTGTAGCTGTTTCTTATGGACAGCAGGTAAGTCAGAATCAGACAATAGGTTATGTTGGTTCTACAGGTCATTCAACAGGTGAACATTTACACTTTGAAATTCGTGTTAATGGTTCAAAGGTAAACCCTATGGATTATCTGTCTTAAAGGATACATAAAAATAAAGAATACTGTATAAAATAAAAACAGGGCAGGAGATGAAACTTTTTTACTCTCTTGTCCTGCTTTTTTGAAAGGATGGTTTTACACAAGATGAAAAAACTTAGTACATTAAAACGTGTTTTAATTTTTATTTTAGCGGGAGTTGCAGTTTTTTCAACATTTTTTTCATTACGTTTGTGGTTTGAATTGAATAAAGCAAACTCACATTTGAAGTCATATAATAAACTTATGCAGCTTGGAGATTATATAGATAAAACATATTATCAGGATGTAAACGAAGAAGATGTTTTAAATGGAGCAATGAAAGGATACGTTGCAGGACTTAATGACCCTTATTCAGCTTATATGACGCCTAATGAGTATGGTGACTGGCAGACTGAAGAATCTGGTGTATCTGTTGGAATAGGTGTAACAGTACAGCTCACAGAGGAAAATTTTTTAAAAATAGTAGAAGTAAATTCAGGTTCACCTGCAGAAATTGCAGGACTCAAAGCAGATGATGAAATTATAGAAGTTGATGGTGAATCAATTCAGAAATTAGAATATCAGGAAGCTGTTTCACGTGTACGTGGAGAAGCTGATGAACCTGTTACTGTTAAAATTAAACGAGGCACACAGGAACTTGAAAAAACTATAGTTCGTACAGAAATAAAAGATATTACTTCATATGGTGTTATGCTTGAAAATAACATAGGATATATCAGAATAAGTGCGTTTAAAGAAAATACAGCTGAAATGTTCTTAACTGCATTGAATACTCTTATAAGGGAAGGTGCAAAAGGATTTGTATTTGATGTAAGAAATAATGGTGGTGGTTTAATAACTTCATTACAGAAGATTGTAGACCCATTATTGCCAGCTGGAGAAATAGCAACAGCTACTTATGGTACAGGTGAAGTTTATACTATATTGACATCCGACGCTAATGAATTGAATTTACCTATGATTGTTCTTGTAAACGGTAATACAGCAAGTGCAGCAGAATTATTTTCAGCTTCTTTAAGTGACTTTGGAAAAGCAGAGTTAGTAGGTGAACAAACATTCGGAAAAGGAATAATGCAGAATACTGTACAGATGGAAGATGGCGGTGCAGTAACATTAACAGTAGCTACCTATCAGACAACTAAAGGAGAATGTTATCATAAAGTAGGAATTACACCTGATGTTGTCATGGAAGAAGATTATAGTGAGATAGACCTTGATAATCCTGACCCATCAAAAGATGCACAATTACGTCAAGCCATTTCCTTACTCTCAAGCTAACATTACTTTTCTTTTTACTGAAAAAAAGATGCCTCCGTCTGGTGTTGCTACCTTTCAAATAAGGTAAGCAAAAGAAAAATATGATATCATTTAGTATTTTTATGTTTAAAAATAAAATCAAGTTTACCGCCCCCGTGAGGGGGGGAGTATTGATATAAAATACATGTAGCGTAAAATACAGGGGCGGATAGTGGTCGAGCTGACTCAGCTCGCTTGCATAAATTTCATTATCTCTGCATATAATCTAGCAAAATGGGCATCTTAATGAGGTGATGGAATGAGAAAAAGAAGAAGACACACAAAAAAGCATCCAAAGATTATTTTATGTTTAATTTTTACTTGTTCTATGGTACTTTTACCTACGGCAATTTCCTTTAAAAATAAAGATGAAAATACTTCTGAACAGGTATTGCAGGCTGAAAAAGCACCTGAAAATAAATATAATTCTGAAAATCAAATATTTGCAGGTGCTTTTCATGATGGTTATGTACAAATGGAACAGGGGACATGGAATCCACTTGTTGATGATTCTGAGGGAATGCTGCCAATAGATAATAATAAAGAATCTGAAGAAACCCCAAAACGTGAATCTGACCCAGGCGAAAAGCCATATCCTACAGAGTGGAATGTGGATTCTGATTATTCTATAATAAGAACTAATTATGGCACTTATAGTGGTGATTTATTTTTTGACCTTCCGACAGCCGGACAGGTGCAGAATAAGACTACAAGTCATAGTAATGCTGAACTCTTAGAAGAAAGTCAGAATATGCCTGCTTTTAAAATTGCTGTAAATGATGAACCGCAAGTATTGATTATGCATACGCATACAACGGAGACATATGAACCATGCGTAAGGGAAAATTATGATAATAGCTTTAATTATCGTACAACAGACAGTAGTAAGAATGTAGTTGCAGTAGGTGATGCTATTACAGCTAAACTTGAAAAAGCAGGAATTGGCGTAATACATAGCGATGTAGTTCATGATTATCCATCATATAATGGTTCTTATGAAAGAAGTGCTGAAACAGTAAGTGCTATTTTAAAAGAGCATCCAAGTATTAAAGTAGTTCTTGATATTCACAGAGATGCAATTTGCACTGATACAACATTGGCACAGCCTGTAGTTGAGATAAACGGTAAGGAAGCAGCACAAATTATGATTATTTCCGGTTGTGATGATGGAACTATGGGAATGCCTGATTATCTTTTAAATTTTAGATTTGCTTGCAGGCTTCAGGAAAAAATGGAGTCATTATATCCTGGATTTACAAGGCCATTGCTTTTTGATTATCGTAGATATAATCAAGATTTGACGACAGGAAGTCTTTTAATTGAAGTTGGCTCTCATGGGAATACAATAGAGCAGGCTGTATATTCAGGGGAACTTATTGGGAATGCACTTGCAGAAGTATTATTAGCATTGCACTGATGCTTGTTTTTGTAAAGGAAGGTAAAAGTAATGGAATCAAAAAAGCATTATTTTAAAAAATTTATAAAGTTTGCATCACTTTATTTAATGGCAAATATATTTTTATGGTGTTATTTGCAGGTTGCATGTAAATCAGCAAATAAGTTGCAGACAGAAAAGTCAGTAATGGCAGAAATTACATCAATTGATAATTCTGCTTATGAGGTGTCTGTCATAGATAAAAAATTTGTATTGGATTGTAAGCCTGTAGAAAAAACAGCATTATATTATATTAGTGATACAGCGACATTGATAACAAGCATATGGAATAGCTTAAGTATGAGTATAAATTAAATTTTAATTTTATTTATACTAAATAAAAAACTTGCAAGCGTGTATTTACTTGCAAGTTTTTTAATTAAAATCTTATATTATAAATTTGCTTTTTATTTTAAAGTTAAATATTAAGCTATAGTGTAATTTTCTTTCAATGCAGGCATAGATTTTGCATAAGTATGATAAAAATGATTTAGTTCTCCACGATAAATTAACTTTGCATCAGGAAGATGACGTAAGTCTTCGGGTGTATGTAATGAGACAGATTTATTTAAATGAACACCTGATTGTTGTAATAATGTTGCTACAAATTGAGAACAGTGCAGTTTATTTGTTCTTGACCACTGTATTTGAAAGAATGTTGTAATCATACCAAGAATATTATATGAAAACATGTATCTATTCTTTTTAAAGTGTTCTAAATTTTTTTGAAATTCAAGCTTTACATTATGTTCAACAGGTATTGCATATATTTCACATGGGATGACAAAATATTTTCCTAATGTTCCTTTTTCAACGATTTCCTGATTAAAGGTTGCAGGAAGCGGAAATCGTGTGTATGTACGGCAAAAGCTGTACATTTCATCTAATGTTAAATCAGTTGCAATAGAAGCATGATTATAAGGTTTTTTTGTAAAAAATCGAATTAGTCGAGCTGGCATAGTGCCAGTTTGCATCAACAATATAAAGATATAATCCTGCATTATGTTCCTCCTAAAAAATTTTCAAAAAACTTATGTTATATTATATCATAATACCTTGCAATTTTCAAGTGAATATGATATAATAGTACAGTTGCGTTTGTGATTTTTTTAAAATTCAGCATATTGCATAAATTTATAATTGAATTTTATGCGTCTGTAGCTCAGTTGGATAGAGTGTCAGACTCCGACTCTGAAGGTCATGCGTTCAAATCGCATCAGGCGCACCAAAAAAATCTCCTGTGTAAGTTTTTATTTTACACAAGAGATTTTTTATATATATTTATGACATTAACCACGACGTTTTTTTCTGTTGTGACTTCCGGAATTAGAATTAAAATTTCTATTTTGCATTGATGAACATTTTTGATTACGATTATATTTATTATTTTTAGAATTGTTTTTATAGAAAGTTTCTCGTTCTTCGTGCAGTTTTACATGAACTTTATGCCCATTTATTTTTTCTGACTCCATAGCGTCAATGATGAAATCTGATTCTGAAACAGGAACTTCAACAGTAGTATATTTTTCATATATATCAATTTTTCCGAATTCAGAGCCTGACAGACCTGTTGCTTCTACAAGTGCACCTAAAATAAAATTAGGAGCCATGCGTTCTTTTCTGCCGACATTTATATGTACCTTTACAGTTTTAACGGAAGAAGAACGGTTCTTTTTAATAGGCTTAGGAATATCGAAAGATGGTAATATTTTTGTTGCCTCTGAAATTTTCTGTTGTAATAAAACAGCTAATAAAGTTGATGGAGAGTCATAAGATTTTAAAATTTCATCAGCAAGTGCTTTGGCATCCTCGTTAGGAACTTCCTGACAATGTTTAAGTATATCATTTTTTATTTCTTCAAAAGCCATATTTTTAATTTCAGCTGATGTAGGAACAGAGATTTCTGTAACAGAAGCTTTTGTATATCTTGAAATAGCACGCATTTCAATTTCTTGTTTTCTTCCACTTAAGATACTGTATGCTGTACCTTCTTTTCCGGCACGTCCTGTACGTCCTATTCTATGAATATAATATTCCTGGTCCTGAGGTAAATCATAATTGAAAACTGCATCTACGCCCTTTACATCAATACCACGGGCAGCTACATCTGTAGCTATCAAAATAGTGCATCTTCCAGTTTTAAAACGATTCATAACCTGAGTACGCTGTGCTTGTTTCATATCTCCATGCAGACCTGCTGCTGGAAAACCACGATTGCATAACTCTTCAGTAAGTTCATCTACCATCTTTTTTGTATTACAGAAAATCATAGATGAATTTGGTTTTTTAGCTGTTAATAATAAATGCAGTGCATCAGTTTTTCTTCCCATAGGTACAGAAACATAATACTGTGCAATAGCATCAACTGTTTTATGTGCACTTTGTATTTGCACCATTTCAGGGTCAGTCTGATATGTTTTAGTGATTGCTAAAATTGCAGGTGGCATAGTAGCAGAGAATAATACAGTCTGACGTTGTTCTGGAATTTGAGCAAGAACTGCTTCAATGTCTTCACGAAATCCCATATTAAGCATTTCATCAGCTTCATCAAGTACGATAGTACGCAAATTCTGTAATTTCAATGTACGTCTGCGTAAATGGTCTAAAACACGTCCAGGTGTTCCGATTACTATATTTGCACCATTTTTAAGTGAGTGAATCTGGCGTTCCATACTTGCTCCGCCATATACGGCAACAGGCTTAATCCATTTTTTAAATTTTGAAAATTTCAAAATTTCTTCGCAGGCCTGCATTGCAAGTTCTCTTGTCGGACATAAGATAAGTGCATGAACAAAGTTTTTTTCTTCAGGCTGAATTTTTTCAATAATAGGGATACTGAATGCAGCAGTTTTTCCTGTTCCTGTATTTGATTTTCCGATAACATCTTTTCCTTGGAGTAAAAGAGGAATAGCTTTTTCCTGTATTTCTGTCATTTCTGTAAAGTCGAGTTGTGCAATTGCTTGCAAAAGTGTAGGGGATAGGTTCATATCTTGAAATTGCATGAATTGTTCCTTTCTTTTTGACAATGTCAAAAGTGAAACTGTAAATAAAGGGGAGATTTATTCTTCGTCTTCCGGCATATTCCAGTTGTGATAAACATTCTGTACGTCATCGTTGTCTTCCAGATGTTCGAGTAAGAGGTTCATTTTTTTGATATGTTCTTCATCAGTCAGTGTAGTATAAGAAGAAGGAATCTGTGTAATTTCTGCTGAAAGCACATTATAGCCTTTTTCTGTCATTCCTTCACGAAGTGTATGAAGTGCAGAAGGTGAGCAGGCGATTTCGATTACATCATCTTCAACAGATAAGTCATCAGCATCAAATTCGAAGCAGTCATCCATAACAGTATCTTCATCCAGACCAGTGTTTTCAATAAGAACTATGCCTTTCTGTGTGAACATAAATGATACACATCCAGTTGTACCGAGATTGCCACCAAATTTATCAAAGTAGTGACGAACTTCGCCAGCAGTACGGTTTTTATTATCTGTTAAGCATTCTACAATTACAGCAACACCGTTTGGACCGTATCCCTCATAAATGATAGTTTCGTAATTGTTTTTGTCTCCGCCACCAGCAGCTTTTTTAATGACACGGTCAATGTTGTCATTTGGAACGTTATTTGATTTTGCTTTTGCAATCAAATCACGAAGTTTGGAATTGCTGTTAGGGTCTGCACCGCCTTCTTTTACGCAGACAGTAATTTCACGTCCGATTTTAGTAAAAATCTTTGCTTTTGCTGCGTCAGTAGCTTCTTTTTTTCGTTTAATATTATTCCATTTTGAATGTCCTGACATTTATAACACTCCTTTTATTTAATTTATATATAAGCAGACAAAAATTTATCTGTTAAGGTTATTTACAATCTGCCGGATTATCCTGACAAATTTCATTAAATAATAAATTAAGTCGTTCTTCTTCTCCTATTAAAAACAAGTATCCGAATAATGCTTCAAGTCCTGTAGCTTTACGATAATCAGAAGCACTTGAATGCTTTGGAACAGAATTTCCTGTAGCATTGCGACCACGTTTATAAACAGAAATTTCATCTTCATTCAGAAGATGAAAAATCCTGTCTACAGCTGAGGACTGATAGGAAGCACATACTAATTTTATTTTTTTTTCATGGAGCTGAGAGGCAGGCATATTTGCATTTCTTAGTAAAAATTCACGCACTAAAATTTCATAAACACTGTCTCCCAGAAAAGCAAGGGCAAGAGGGCTATACTGTTTAGCCTCTCTGTCAGTAATAGGATTAATATTCATATAGCTGTTTTCCTTTCTGGATTATATTATTGTACAAAATCAAATTCAAATCCGAGAATATCAACAGTATCGCCTTCCTGAATTCCCATTTCTTCAAGTTTATCAATAATTCCGCTTGTTCTGAGAACACGCTGAAAATATTGAAGTGAAGAGTAATCTTCCATGTTAACAGTACGCAAAATAGGTTCAAGCCATTTTGCATCTACAAAGTAGATATTATCCTGTACTTCTATTTCAAAAGTCCCATAAGCTGATTCTTCAAGTTCTTCCGGAGTAATTGGCTCTGGTTCATATTTTATAATAGGCGGCAGTTCTGAAAGCATAGAGCCTGTTGCCTGAATAAGTTCATTAGTTCCTTGAGTTGTAGCTGCAGAAATCGGGAAAAACTGCATACCCTTATCTTCGATATATTTACGGAATATTTCAACTTGTTCAGGGTCTGCCATATCACATTTATTTCCAGCTACAATCTGAGGACGCTGTGCCAAATCACTGCTGAAGTTTTCAAGTTCTTTCTGAATAGTTTCATAGTCTTCGATAGGGTCACGACCTTCAACGCCTGAAACGTCAACAACATGCAGAATCAAACGACAGCGTTCAACATGGCGTAAAAACTCATGGCCAAGACCTACGCCATCGCTTGCACCTTCTATTAAGCCTGGAATATCAGCCATTACAAAAGATGATTCCTCAGCAAGTCTTACTACTCCCAAAACAGGAGTTAGTGTTGTAAAGTGATAATTAGCAATTTTAGGTTTTGCCGCACTGACAACAGAGATAAGAGTTGATTTTCCTACATTAGGATAGCCAACTAAACCTACATCAGCAAGTAGTTTTAATTCCAGTGTGACTTCAAACTCTTCACCTGGGAACCCTGGCTTTGCAAATCTTGGAATTTGACGTGTTGAAGTAGCAAAGTGTATATTACCTTTACCACCTTTACCGCCTTTAGCTAAGATTTGTGGTTCATTAGTAGACAAATCAGCCATAATACGTCCAGTAACAGCATTGCGAATAAGAGTACCTCTTGGAACTTTTATAACAAGGTCAGGAGCACTTTTACCTGTGCAGTTACGTGAACTACCATTTTCGCCTCTTTGAGCTACATATTTTTTCTTATAGCGGAAATCAATAAGAGTAGAGAAATTATCGTCTACCTGAAATACAATATCTCCGCCTTTTCCGCCGTCACCGCCATCAGGACCTCCGGCAGCTACATATTTTTCACGGTGGAATGAAACAGCACCATCACCACCGTCACCGGCTTTGATTTTAATTTTTGCTTTATCTACAAACATTACATACCTCATTGAAAAAAGGGGTATGTTTGGGCATACCCATAAAAATTTATCCTATGAAAAGAAAATCCCAAGCATGAGCTCGGGATTTCTGTCGATTTAATCAATCGCAATTATTCAGCAGTGTATACGCTGACTTTCTTACGGTCACGACCAACACGCTCGAATTTTACTGTGCCGTCAACCATTGCGAAAAGTGTATCATCTGAACCGATGCCCACACCTGCACCTGGATGGATGTGTGTACCTCTCTGACGAACGAGAATGTTACCAGCTTTTACAAACTGGCCATCTGCTCTCTTGACACCAAGTCTCTTGGACTCAGAATCACGGCCGTTCTTAGTAGAACCAGAACCTTTTTTATGTGCAAAAAATTGCATACTAATTCTTAACATAATATTTTACACCTCCGTGTATTTAATCTTGATACAGCGGGGAAATTCCTCTTGAATCAGCTTAATTTGAAGTAATAGACCTTTAAGCAATAAATCAGCGTCATTTGAAGTTAAATCTTCAACTTTTAAAAATACAAGATTTTCCTCTACCTTTATATCAGCTTTAATCTTATATATTTCAGTGATAAGATTTACAACTGTTTGCAATGCTGAAGAAACGCTGGCACAAGCTACATCATGTCCTAAATCTGCAAAACCTGCGTGACCACTTACAGAAACGCCCCTGTAGTTATCTGCTTTTTTCAGAAACTGAACTGTAATCATTATGCGTTAATAGCTTTAATTTCTACCTGTGTATAAGGCTGTCTATGACCTTGCTTTTTCTTTTCAGACTTCTTAGGCTTGTAAGTGAAAACAGTAATTTTCTTAGCCTTGCCGTTTTTAATAGCTGTTGCGCTTACTGTAGCACCTTCAACATAAGGAGCACCTACAGACAGACCAGCGTCTGTGCTTACTGCAACTACCTTATCAAAAGTGATTTCGCTTTCTGCTTCTACATCCAGCTTTTCGATGAAAATAACATCACCTGGCTGAACCTGATACTGCTTACCGCCTGTTTCAATAACTGCGTACATTTTCATGGCACCTGCCTTTTCTCAAAAAAACTCGCTGCATCAGGCACAGATATTATTTAATACTGTTTAAAACCTGAGTACATGCGGTTTCTTTATTTTATCATAAAAGAGTGGATTTGTCAAGTGAAAAAGCGAATTTTATATTTCTTATCTGTAAATTTTTCAATATTGATAGATTTTCTAATCAAATGTTGTTGTTTAGAATTAAATTTTATTAAAATGAAAACAAGTTATTGTTTATAGGCAATAATGAAACCGTCAATATTATCACCTGAAACTATGTACTCTTTATCTCCAGGAACAGAAACTTTTGTATCGCCTGATGTACTTTTAGAAGCATAGTAGACATTCCATTTAGTATCTTTTACATTTATTTCAAGAGGGTTATCTAAAGAATGTTTTTTTACTTCTGTTATATATTCTTCCAGACATATTTTATTTTCGTATATGTAGGTGGAATGTGGTAATCCTACATAGCGATAAGTATATGTTCGTGGATTTATACCAGTTTCGTCGGCTTTTCCGTCAGGATAGCGAACTATGAAACCATATTCAGATGCATGTTCAGCAATCCATGAATAGTCGCCTGTTGGAGCATAATAATTAGAACCAGCATTATCGGGAAATATACCAATATCAAATGAACGCCCTGTATGATAATCTGAATATCCTCCAGCAAGCATAGTGCTTCTCTCAGCATATTTTTCATCCTGACGTTCTTTGGAACGGTATCCGCCTATAATTTGTATATCAGTATTATTATAAATTTCATGGTACTTGTCCATCATAGCATTTAGATTAGTGATTACTTCTGAATTAAGCATAATTTCCATATCACTTACCTGATAACTGTCTGAGCGGTTTTCATATACAGTAACTAAGTTTAAATCAGATTCAATAAATGAATAAGCATAATTTGCGTTTACAATAACTAAGTCACCTGTATGTAGAGATTCACTGCTTAAAGATATTACATTTTCAGGAACTTTTGATTCTGTAGTTGTATCAGAAACATCAGAAGATTCATTGTTATTATTTTTGTTTTTTTCATCTGAATTATCTTTTCCACAGCTTCTTATGCAATATGTGAATAAGAAGATTATTCCTATGATTAAGATTAACATTATTAAAATTCTGTCATATCGTACTTTACGGCTTTTTTTTCTTGGTTTTTGATTTCTTGGAGTTTGAGAATGTTGATTTGAATTTGTAGACGTTTGTGCACCCATAATAATCATCCCTTTTTTTTAAAATTTACAGAACAAATAACATATAATAATATTATACATCAATTTTATTGTCATGTCAAGAAAAGTGATGTTGTGAAATATACAATAGTGATTTTATTTTTATTTAAAAAACGGCAGATTAAATATCTGCTGTTCTCCCTTACATCTGATTATAATTTTAATTTATTTTAATATATGTAAATTAAAGATGTTTCATAGTTAGGTATTTTTAAATCTATAGGTAAATAATCTTTATGTATTAAGTTATTAGATTTATTCTTTTTTGTTTCTTTAAAATCTAATCCTGTTTCATAATTGAAATTTAGAATTAATGACTGCCATATAGTATTTCCATCA
>JAFTWL010000075.1 GCA_017465305.1 Ruminococcus sp.
ACCTGAAACCGCCCCTGGGGGCTATGATAGTATCATAATATTTTAAATTTGCTATATTGGGGGTATCGCCTGCGGAGGCTCTCCGTCGAGCTGAACCAGCTTGACCGCAAATCACCCCTGAGATTTACACTACATTTATTTATTTTTCAATACTGACCCCCTCAAGGGGGCGATTTTACTTGAATTTTAACTTTTTTTGTTTTATATGCTTACCCTCCATAAAGTAGCATAGAAATTTGAATTAGTGGACAGATACAGTTCACCTGAAACCGCCCCTGGGGGCTATGATAGTATCATAATATTTTAAATTTGCTATATTGGGGGTATCGCCTGCGGAGGCTCTCCGCCGAGCTGAACCAGCTTGACCGCAAATCCTCCCTGAGATTTACACTACATGTATTTCTTTTTCAATACTCTCCCCCAAGGAGACGATATAACTTTCATTTTAAATATTTTTCAAAAACAGTTAAAATACAAGACCCGCCACCCCCGTGAGGGGGAAAGCTTTCCGGTAAACAAATAAGAGTATCGTAACGGCTGGGGGCGGACAGCGGTGGAGCTGGCTCAGCTCCTTAGATGTCGAGATTTTGTACATATCGTGCATTAGTTTCAATAAAGTCACGTCTTGGAGCAACTTGGTCGCCCATAAGAACAGTAAATATCTCATCAGCTTTTTCAGCATCTTCAAGTCTTACCTGAAGCATTGAACGTGTTTCAGGGTTCATAGTAGTTTCCCAAAGCTGTTCTGAACTCATTTCACCAAGACCCTTATATCTCTGAACACCAACTCTTGAAGTATTACCATCTTCATCAGCGAATTCAGCAATATAAGCATCTCTTTCCTCTTCGTCAAAAGCATATTTAAACTTTTTACCACGTGAAACTTTAAAAAGTGGAGGTTGTGCAATATAAATATTTCCGTTAGTGATAAGCTGAGGCATAAATCGAAAGAAGAAAGTCAGGAGAAGTGTTCTGATATGTGAGCCGTCTACATCTGCATCAGCCATAATTATTACTTTTCCGTATCTTAACTTTTCTATGTCAAAATCCTCGCCTATTGATGTACCTAAAGCAGTAACAACAGGCATAAGTTTTTCATTGCCGTAAACCTTATCAATTCTTGCTTTTTCAACATTGAGCATTTTACCCCATAGAGGGAGTATAGCCTGATAACGTCTGTCTCTGCCCTCTTTAGCTGAACCGCCTGCAGAATCACCCTCAACGATATAAATTTCTGTACCCTCGGCACCTTTTTCCTGACAGTCTGCAAGCTTACCAGGGAGAGATGCACTCTCCATAGCAGTTTTACGACGTGTAAGGTCTCTTGCTTTTTTAGCGGCTTCTCTTGCTTTTTGTGCTGATATGCTCTTATCGAAAATAGCACGTGCAACAGTAGGATTTTCTTCAAGGAAGTTCATGAGTTTTTCCATGACCATCTTTTCGATAAACGGTTTTACATGAGGATTGCCAAGTCTGCCTTTAGTCTGACCTTCAAACTCGCATTCAGTGAGTTTTACAGAAATAATTGCAGTAAGGCCTTCACGTACATCATCGCCTAAAAGGCGTGTTCCGTCTTTGAGAAGATTAAATTTTTTGCCGTATTCGTTTATGACTTTAGTGAGAGCGTTTTTGAATCCAACTTCATGAGTACCGCCATCTGTAGTATGAATATTATTTGCAAAGGACAAGACGAGTTCGTTATAGCTGTCATTGTACTGAAGAGCGATTTCAGCGAAAGAATCGCCTTCCATACCTGACAAGTATATAACATCTCCGGAAATAGCAGAGAGACCACGCTTTTCGTGTATATGAGTAACAAATTCTCTTATACCGCCCTCATAGTAAAGTGTTTCTGAGCGTATTTCGTCTTCGTTTCGTCTGTCGGTGAAAATAATCTTTATACCAGCATTTAGAAATGCCTGTTCACGAAGTCTTTTACAAAGCACTTCATAGTCATAAACAGTATCTTCAAATATTTCATGGTCAGCCTTAAAAGAAACCATTGTACCTGTTTCAGAAGTATCACCGATGATTTTAATAGGTTCTGAGTAATTACCACGGTTAAATCGCTGGAAATGAATATTTTTTCCGTCTTTAACAGTGAGTTCAAGCCATTCAGAAAGAGCATTTACAACAGATGCACCAACACCATGAAGACCGCCTGAAACCTTGTAACCGCCGCCGCCGAATTTACCGCCTGCATGGAGAATTGTATAAACTACTGTAGCAGCGGAAATTCCCTCTTTAGGATGAATACCTACAGGAATACCTCTGCCGTTGTCAGATACACGTATAACATCATCAGGCAGTATTTCAACGGTAATCTCAGTACAAAATCCTGCAAGAGCTTCATCTATTGCATTATCAACTATTTCATAAACGAGATGGTGAAGACCTTTAGTACCTGTAGAGCCTATATACATACCAGGACGTTTTCGGACAGCTTCAAGACCTTCAAGAACCTGTATCTGATTTTCGTCATAATTTTGAGCGTCGAGTTCACTTTGCATATTTGATTTAATTTCTTCCATAAAAAGTTTTTAACCTCCAGTAAGATTGTGTTTGTTATGTGTAAAGTTATATATATTAAGCTGTTGATATGCAATTCAACAGATAGTTAAGTGATAAAGAAACTTTTCAACAAAGTTTTCAACACCCTGTTGAAAGCGGAGAACCTCCGCTCGTAAATCCCCCCTGAATTTCAATCTACATTTATTTTTTAGCGATACTGCCCCCCTCACGGGAGCAGTTTTACTTGCATTTTAACTGTTTCTGATTAAAAATTTAATTCTTGTTTCCCACCCCCGTGAGGGGGAAAGTTTTTTTAAATATACAAATATTTTAAAATCTGGGGGTGGATTGTCTGCACGGACTCCGTGTCCTCACGGGGGTGATTTAACTTGTATTTTAACTGTTTTTGATTAAAAATTATAAATTTTCAAAAAAGTTTTTTTGGTCAAGCAATTTTTTCAAAAAATGCTTGCGGAGTCTGAGGCAGAGCCTCAGATACACCGAAGGTGTATAAAATTACAACTTTAGCTTTCCATCATTCAAATATATTTTAAGCCCTTTCATTTCAGGAATAAGAGCCGAATCACTGCATGCAGTAATAAAAACCTGCATACCGTCAATCATGGTACTTACAACGTGTTGCCGTCTTGAATCAAGTTCTCCCATAACATCATCAAGTAAAATAACAGGGGAAGCTTGTTTTTTATCATAATAAATCTGTGCCTGTGCAAGTTTCAGGGCAAGAGCAAGGCTTTTTTTCTGCCCCTGAGAGCCGAATTCACGTGCATTCATGTCATTTATTTTAATTTTCAAATCATCTCTCTGAATACCTGTAGTAGTAAAACCTGTCTGAATATCATCATTTCTTGAGCTTTCAAGTCTGGAATAATATTCGTCAATAATTTCCTGACTAAGTTTTTTAGGGAAAACGGGATTTTTTCCGTAAATATTGGAATGATACGTAAAAGAAACATCTTCTCTGCCCGAAGAAATTTTTTTATAAAGTTCACTGCACTTGTCAGATAAATGTTTTACGTACTCAGAACGCCGTAGAGCTATCTCAGAGCCGACTTGTGCTATCTGCCTGTCCCATATGCCTAACATGTTTAAAATCGATTCTGAGGGCATTCCCCGTTGTCTGAGGAGGGCATTCTTCTGAGCAATCAAAATCTGATATCTTCTGACAAGGGAAAGAGCCGGAGGATAAAGCTGTGACAGGCAATAATCTATAAAATTTCGTCTGACTTCAGGCGAGCCGTTTATTAGAGAAATATCATCAGGTGTAAAATTAACACAGTGAAAAACTTGAAACAGTTCAGAAGTTTTTGATACAGGAATATCATTGCGAAAAAATTTTTTTTCTTTGGATGAATTTATATTTCCGATGCAGTCAAGCGACTGCGTACGCCTTCCGTCATAGAATTCAAGATTTATTTTCAGTGGAACACCTGAAAAACTGAAATAATCACGTTCTTTAGTGCCACGAAAACTCCTGCAACCTGTAAAAATCCAGAGGGATTCAAGGAGATTAGTTTTTCCCTGAGCGTTTTCTCCTAAAATCAAATTATAATCAGGCGAAGGAGAAAAGGATATATCACGTAGATTTTTAAATCCATCTACAAAAATCTTATTTATTTTCACAAGCTGAATCAGCTTGACCATTGACCGCCTCAGCCATATTTGTTTCACAGAAAGCTTTCCTATTTACGGAGTGATATAACTTTTATTCCAAATATTTTTGTAAGTTATATTTTTATTTACATGACTGATGACGTGTAAAGTCTTTGCCGACATTTCCTCCAATCCATAATATTTTCAGAAAAGTTTTTTTGGTCAAGCAATTTTTTCAAAAAATGCTTGCGGAGTTCGAGGCAGAGCCTCGAATACATCGCAGATGTATAAAATTATTTAATTGACTTTTGCCCTTAAAAACTTTATTGAACAATAATTTTATACTTATCAACAGTGACAACATCACCGGAGCGTATTTTCTTACCTCTCATGGTGCAGGTTTCACCGTTGACTTTTACAACACCCTGCTGAACGAGTTCTTTAGCAAATCCGCCTGTATCGCAAAGACCTGCGAATTTCAGTAATGCGTCAAGTTTTATAAACTCTGTATAGATTTCAATAGATAATTCTTCCATAAAGTAATTTTATCCTTTCAGCTGAATAGGCATAAGCAGGAATACAAAACTGTCTCCCTGCATAGGAACGACTTTTGCAACTCTGTTTCCACCTGTAAGTTGTATTTTAACCTGGTCACAATCTGATGCTTTCATTGCTTCAAGCAAATATCTGTTATTAAATCCTATGCGTACATCAGGACCGCTTATTTGTGCAGATATTGTGTCATTTATCTTTCCTATACCTGTTTCACATTTTACGTTCAGTTTATCATCTGCAAAATTACACTGTATAGGGGCATTGAATTTACTGTTTATGAGAAGTGAACAGCGTTCAAGACATCTTATTAAATCAGTTGTTTTAATAACAACTTCTGTTTCAAATGATTCTGGAATACTGCTCTTGTAGTTGTGGAATTCACCTTCAAGCAGTCTTGAAAATACGGTATATCCGTTAAACTCAAATATGATGTGGTTCTTATTTGCAAATATATTGCAAGGTGTCTCTTCGTCTTCTTTTAGCATGGATGCTACTTCAGTTAAAGTTCTTTTAGGAACTACGAATCTATATGGCTTCTGTGAGCATATAAGTTCGTTTCTTATTGCAAGGCGATATCCGTCAATAGCAACTACGCTTAGTGTGTTTCCTGTGACTTCAAATAATTCACCTGTCATGACAGGTCTTGACTCGTTAAGTGATGCAGCATAGCTTGTTTGGTTTATCATAGTTTTAAGAGTTTTTTGTTCAATTTCAAGGGATTCTTTTTCATCCATGTTAGGAAGAGAAGGATACTCTTCAGCACTCATTGCACTGATATGAAATTCAGTTGCATCACAGTACATGCTTACTTTATGGCGTTCGTCAATTTCGATAGTTATATTATTGCCTGAAAATCTTCTTACTGATTCACTTAACAGATGGGCATCAATTACAAATTCACCTGAATCATCACTTTCTACGTCAATAGTTGTCTGTATACCGAATTCAAGGTCATATCCTGTTAGTTCAAGTTGTCCTGGAGTTAGACGTACTCTTATTCCTTCAAGTGCTGCTATTGTTGAACGCTGGGAAGCACCTTTTGATACATGAGTAACAGCATTGTACAGTTTTTGTTTTTCACATATTATCTTCATTGTTATTTACTCCTGGTTTTTTATTTATTTATGTTTATATTTAAAAGGCATAGATGTTTATGCCTGAATCTATTTTAACTCTCTTTTTTTCATAATTATATATTCTTGTATTTTGATAATCAAGTTTATATTTAATGCTTTTTTAATTACCGACTGTATTTGTTTAAGTTGTTTTTAACGTAGAAAAAGAGAGATTATTTTTAATCCTGATTTTGGTTTTAGAGTTGAGTTTCAACTTTACCCATTTTTTAGTTTTTGCGGAGCAAAAATATAATAAAAAAAGATAAATAATTTATAGTAGTAGTAGTAGGGGCTGTTGAAACTGTTGAAAGATTTGTAAACCCGCAATTCTGCGTCATTTACAGCTGAAATTTTTCAACAATTGATTGTTGAAAAATTGTTGAAAGTGTTGAAAAGTTGATTTTCTGTTGAAAGTGTTGAAAGATTTTCTGTTGAAAACTGTTGAAAAGTTGAAAACTTCGTTGAAATTCGACTGATTAGCGTTTCTTCTGTTGAAAGTGTTGAAAGCCTAAATGTTGAAAGTGTTGAAAGATTTGTTGATATATTTAAAATGTTCGAATTTTAGGGGACAAACCTTGCATAAGTTTTCAACATAGTTTTCAACAGTTTGTTGAAACAAAGTTGAAAGATAAAAATTATTCACATTCGAGCTATTGTTTTACAAGTTATTATATGTCAGTATTTTTCAAGTATCTTCCATAGTTTTTTTTCTGGGTAAATTTTTTGTAACTTATTTTTTTTATTGTCCCATTAAAT
The DNA here is from genome assembly GCA_017465305.1 of Ruminococcus sp. GTDB lineage: Bacteria > Bacillota > Clostridia > Oscillospirales > Ruminococcaceae > Ruminococcus_C. Next base: position 6,549 of record JAFTWL010000075.1, read on the forward strand.
GTCGCGTTATTTTACAAAATATTTAGAAACAGCTCTATTGTTGAAAGAATGTTGAAAAAATGTTGAAAACTCAAGATTACAAAAACAGTATATATTATTATATTCTGGCTTTATTTCTTATATTTTTGATTATATCTTCGATGAGTTGTCTTAAATTACTATCTTTTTTCATATTTGATTCAATATTATTTATGGCGTAAACGATGGTTGAGTGGTCTCTTCCGCCGAATTCGGCGCCTATTGACTGCAAAGGCATATTAGTAATTTCTCTTACTACATATATAGCAACTTTTCTTGCAGTTGATACCTGACTTGTTCGGTTACTGCTTCTTATATTATCAGCCGGCACGCCGTAGACGTTTGCAACTTCTGATATTATTTTATCTACTGTAAGAGGCATTGGCTGTTCGTCATTTAGAATATCTTTTATAACGCTCTGTGCCATTGAGATGGTTGGTGCTGAGCCGGAGAGGTGTTTAAGAGCTTTGAGTTTCTTTACAGCACCTTCTAATTGTCTTATATTTGTCTTCAGTCGATTGGCAATAAACTCAGCTACATCATCTGGAATGTATAAATTCAGAAGTTCTGCTTTTCTTCTGATGATTGCGATTCTTGTTTCAAAATCAGGTGTAGTAACATCAGTTATAAGACCCCATTCAAAGCGTGTACGTATACGTTCTTCAAGTGTTTTGATTTCTCTTGGTGGTTTATCAGATGTTATTACAATCTGTTTACCTGCGGCGTGGAGTTTATTGAATGTATGGAAGAATTCCTCCTGCATTCTGTCTTTTCCACTGAAGAATTGTATATCATCTATCAGAAGAACATCAGCAGAGCGATATTTTTCATGGAAAGAAGCCATATTGTTCTGATTTATTCCAGTTATGAGGTCATTTCCGAATTCTTCGCTTGTAACATATATTATGTTATAATCTGGATGCTTTACACGTACTTCGTTTGCAATGGCATGCATAAGGTGGGTTTTTCCAAGTCCTGAGGTGCCGTAAATAAACAGAGGATTATAATTAGAACCTGGTTCTTTTGCAACTGCTGTACATGCTGCATAAGCAAATTCATTGGAGCGTCCTACAATAAAAGTTTTAAAAGTGTAATCATATCCTGCACCTTCGATATTTTCAATTTGTTCTTGTTGTGAGTCATTATTATTGAGTTCTGATTTGTTGTTATCAGTGTCAATATCATTTCCTAACTCGTCAGTGACATTTATAATTAAATTTATATCGAATCCAAGTACATTTTTAAAAGCATTTTTCAGTAATGCTTCATAGTTATTTATTATAACAGTTTTTTGAAAATCAGACTGTACAGTAAAAACCGCATCAGTACCTGAAAGTGATACAGGAATAAGTGCATTTATCCAGAGTCGAAGAGCAACTTCCGGAATACCGCCTTCTTCTAAACAGTAATTTTTCACACATGAAAAGACTTCATCAAAAGAATTCATAAGTGCATATACTGCTACTCAAAATATGGACAAAAATACCTATATTGAGAAAATTCCTGCTTCAACCTGTATGCTTTGGATTATGACAAGTCACAATCTACTCACAAATTTCTGTACAGTCCACAGGCGTAAATTCCCGTATAGCCTACGGTACATACTTATCATTGCTTTTTTATGCAATCTGATAAGTCAGACAATCTCTCAGATTCAGGCTTGCATTGAAATCCCTGTCTGCTGTATATCCACATTCTG
>JAFTWL010000076.1 GCA_017465305.1 Ruminococcus sp.
CATTTATCCATAATACACCTCCCTTAATTTAAATGTTTATATCCTAAACTATTATAACATACTTTTCTTTTAAATGTACAATGGTAAAGAAATTAAAGACGAATAATTTTTTAATAATTTAATGATTCACATAAAAACAAAAAAACCGACTTGCAAATACGCAGGTCGATTTTTGTTTTAATCTAAATTATACATTTCATTTAAATAATTGATACCTGTTTCAGTCTTAAAGTAAGTATCACGAAAATTTTTTATAGCTTTCATACTCATATGTTCTTCTAAAGCATTTACTAAAAAATCAGCTTCAATTAAAATCTGATAATCTATGCCATCTATTTCAGTAAGTGTATGATGATGTCCAACTAAAAAGCACACTCTTTCTATTATTCTTGGAGGGAATCCAATCGTCATTAACATAGCCCGAGCTATTGGAGGCCCTTCTTTTTCCTGATAAGAACCTGCTGCTGACTTATACTTCTTCTCTGCTGCATGGATTCCAATGTCATGCACCAATGCTGCCGCTTCTATACATTGTCTCATATTCACACCTAACTGTTCATTCTCTGCAATACTCTTAGCAAAAGAATAAACCTTCATAAAATGATGAATACGTACAGGGTCATTGCGATACAATGTAATCATTGCTGTTGTAAGCATAGGTACTTTATTTTCCATAAACAACACTTCTTTTCTTTATTTTCTTCTTACTTGCTTTTTTCAATTCACAAATTTTATAAAAAAGAGATTACTCAATAATAAGCTTGACATAATCTCCATCTTCCTTATTGTATACATGCTTACCAACAATAGAAAGAACATTTTTTATGTCGTCAATATCAGAACTTGCAAATTCTATATACGAATTTAATGAATCTAAAGTATTTTCATCTTCATAGAAGTCAAGAAGCTCACAATTAAATTCATCTAATATGTCTTCTAAAGGATATTGTGATACATAAGAATTAGACGTTTCATTTTCTCCATATTCAGGTTCTTGTTCAAACATGATTGATGTACAATATGAAAGTATTGGCTGATTGTTATTTGCATTCACATAAATATATTGTTCATCATCAATTTCTTTGTAATATTTTTTGTCTTCATAAACAATTACATAAAATTTTTCTCCAAACTCGTCATCGTTAACCTTCCAGCCATTTAAACTATTTAATATTTTTATTTTTTCTTCATCTTTAATACTCTTCAACGATAAACATCTACTGTTATCAGGTACCACATATGTTTTGTAGATATTTGGTTCTACCTCTTCATATAAATCACTTTTATATTTTGGAGCAGTATATATTCTGATATTTTTCATATTTCAACCTCCATAAAATCAATTTAATTTAAACCCATTATATCACAATCACCCTAAAAAGTCAATTCGCAAAAATAAACACTTTTCAATCATGAATAAAAATTAAATATAAAAAATCTCTCTTATACTTAAAGAGAGATTTTTATATATGTTTATTATCATAATATAAAACAAATAAGTCCACTACAACCTTCATTTATCACTCGTTCAAGTGTCTCCTGAAGTTTTAAGCGTGCTTCTATAGGCATTTTGCTTAATTTACTGTGCAATCCTTCATTCACTAATTCATGAAGTGATTTGCCGAAAATATTAGATGACCATATTTTTGTTGGCTCTTCCTGAAATCCCTCTAACAGATACATAACAAGTTCTTCGCTCTGTTTTTCTGTTCCTACAATAGGACTTACAGCTGTTCTTATAGATGCTTTCATAAGATGAATAGATGGAGCTGATGCTTTTAGTCTTACACCATACTTACCTCCCTGCTTTATAATTTCTGGCTCTTCAAGTGATAGCTCTTCCATTTCAGGCATTACTATTCCATAGCCTGTAGCTTCTACTTCTGCCAATGCAGGAGCTATTCTGTTATATGCCTTTTGTATTTTACTTAATTCAGTTAATACGGGGAATAAGTCGCTCTCACAAGTCAAATCAAGTCCTGTGGTTTCACCTAAAATTTTATAAAATAAGGATGGATTTATAGAAACAGAAATAATAGCACTTCCTGTTCCAAGTTCAATACGCTTTACAGAAGCATCTGTGATATGTTCGCAATTTACAAGAGTTCCTGCAAGCATTGGAACATCTCTTACATATTGAAGCTCTGTAGCTATATCACGAATTGCCGAAAAAACTGAAGAACGCAGCCAATGGTCTTTATCAAGTTCATTTATCCATCGTGCAGTCTGTATGCTTACCTCTCTCAATGGAAAAGCATATAAAAGTTCTGTGAGTATATTTTGTATATCAGATTCTTCTAATTCAGGACAACATACAGGCATTACAGCACAATGATATTTATTACGCATATTTTCACAAAGTGTATTTACCTGCTTTGTATGCGGATTTACGCAGTTTACAAGTACAACAAACGGCTTTTCAAGCTGTTGCAATTCATTTATAACACGTTCTTCACATACTTCATATTCTTCTCTTGGCATATCAGTAATACTGCCATCTGTTGTAACTACAAGCCCCACTGTAGAATGTTCAGTAATAACTTTTTGCGTTCCAACTTCCGCTGCCATTCCAAAAGGTATCTCTTCATCAAACCATGGTGTTTTTACCATTCGTGGCTGATTATTTTCAATATAACCTAATGAACTTGGAATTATGTATCCAACACAATCAACCATACGTATTTTAAGTTGTGTATGTTCACCAAGAGATATTTCTGCTGCCTCCTCAGGTATAAACTTTGGTTCTGTAGTCATTATTGTTCTTCCTCCGGCAGACTGAGGAAGTTCATCTGTTGCACGTATACGCTTTGATTCATCCGAAATATTTGGAATCACTAATTTCTCCATGAATTGCTTAATCAATGTTGACTTTCCGGTTCGTACAGGACCGACAATGCCGATATAAATATCACCGCCTGTACGCTTTGCAATATCGGCATAAATATCTTTGGTCATAGTTCCTCCTTATGAAATAAATTCTAAGACTGTGATTTTTGTATGTTTATATTTCAGTGTACAATCGGAATAAACAACATACCTGATTTTGTAAGACGTTCACCTGCAATTTCATTTTCTTCGGCAATTGCTGATACTTTAGTATTACAGCGCTTAGCTATATCCCACACATCTTCTCCAACAGTTCCATAATATAATTTCAATGCACAATCACTATCACGCAAAAGTTTCTGTTCATCATCTATATTTAAATCACAAATACAAGATTGCTGCAAATATGGTAATAACTTTCCACGCAAACAAAGTGTAGCCTTTATGCTAATGCTTCCATCAACAGCTAAATGATATGAACAATCAGCAGGCTCTACTTCTGTATAAAGTACAGCATCAGAAACAGGAGCAGTTAAAGCTACTACAGATTCAAAAGCTTCTTCTTTTTCAAGTAAAAATGGCATTCCTTCACCGTCACAAGCTAAAACACCACAACAAAGCATACCACTAATTTTAATACTTTTTTTCTCAGGTGTAATTGATGTACTTATATTTTTCACACGACACCTTAAATCACTTATAAAATCAACAGATGAATCTCCTGCCGGAACAGTCGTACTGCAAACAAATGATTCTTCAATTGAAATAGGTGTCTGGTCAATTCTTAATGGTGTATTTGTGCATTCACATAAATGAGTTGTAGAATAAGCATCTGTAACAACCTGCACTTCAGCAGAGCGAAAAGCAACACAACATAATCGCAAATCAAGTTCACATTTTAAAAGTCTTTGAGCTCCACTTTTATCAGCTACTGGTTTTACTTCACATCTTATAATCTGAACATCGGCAGACCCTTTAAAAGACTCATCAATTTTATCCATATCAACTATCTGACTGTATGGAAGAGTAAATTGCATTGTTTCTGATGTTTCCTTCGACTCAGATTCTGTACTGTATAAAACATTTACATTTATTTCTCCTCTTACCACAAGCTTACCAGCTATTACATTCTGTTCTCCTTGCATAGAACGTGCTGTACATCGCAAAATACTTATAATTGGTGATTTTGAGGAACCAATTTCAACATCTTCCTGTAATGTAATAACTTTCACAGCACTTCTCTTCTGAGAAGCATAATCTATTGTTTTTTTTCTGCACTGAACATTCATTCCAAAAATATCAGTTATAACTTCCTGTGCATTATCTCCTGTTATACGAACACGAACAGAAACAGCACCTCTTACATCAAGCCTTCGTTTGCTCACAGCACGACAATTTGCATAATCTGTTTTTGTTATAAATGTAACAGATGGATTATCAGGAAGCTTTCCTGTTTCAATGCTTTTAGAATATGTAAGTTTCTGTGTCACACACTGTAATTTATTGCTCCCTGCACCACAATATAAAATTCTTATTTCTACATGTAATTCATAAGAAATGCGGTCAGCTGAAAGACGATACTCCGGTACAGTCGGCTGTAATTCACAACTTATTATACGAAAAATTTCAGGGTTATAATCAGGCAAAACATAATCCAGTTCTACGCCCTGCTCCTGCGATTCATCAAGAATAGTTTCTGTTACAGGAATAATTTCTCGATTAATTTTTAAATCCATATTGTATCCTCCTTGAATTTAACCGATTCAACGGTATGTAATTGATATAATATATGCAGACAGGCAGCATAGTATGACTTTCAAGCTTACAGAATTTTTCTCTGAAAAATACAATCAATAAAAATTTATATCATTCAAATCATAATCAAACAAAATTTACCTTAAATATCAATTTAATGACGATATTTATACAAAAGCGTTTGTTCAAATTGCACTAATTCATATACCCTATATTGTCGAAATAGTAGAAAAACGTAGAACTAGGGCTTTCAGATGGTTATTTTTTTATCAAAGTGCTTGAATTTTTCTCCGTTTTGGTGTAAAATAAAGATATAAAATTTTAGGAGGTAATTCCAATGTCAGTTAAAGTTGCTATCAATGGTTTTGGCCGTATCGGCCGTCTCGCATTCCGTCAGATGTTCGGTGCAGAAGGTTATGAGGTTGTTGCTATTAATGACCTTACAAAGCCTTCAATGCTTGCTCATCTTTTAAAGTATGATACCGCACAGGGCGGTTACTGTGGTAAGGTTGGTGAAAACCTTCACACTGTAGAAGCAGACGATGAAGCTGGTACAATCACTGTAGACGGCAAAACTCTGAAGATTTATGCAAAAGCAAATGCTGCTGAACTTCCTTGGGGCGAAATCGGTGTAGACGTAGTTCTCGAATGCACAGGTTTCTATGTATCTAAGGCTAAGTCACAGGCTCATATCGATGCAGGTGCTAAGAAGGTTGTTATTTCTGCACCAGCTGGTAATGACCTGCCAACTATCGTTTATAATGTAAACCACGATACTCTTACTGCTGATGATACAATCATTTCTGCAGCTTCTTGTACAACAAACTGCCTCGCTCCAATGGCAAAGGCTCTTAATGACTATGCTCCAATCCAGAGTGGTATCATGGGCACAATTCACGCTTATACAGGCGACCAGATGATTCTTGACGGTCCTCACAGAAAGGGTGACCTGAGAAGAGCAAGAGC
>JAFTWL010000077.1 GCA_017465305.1 Ruminococcus sp.
AAAAGTATTCTTCTGTACTGGCTCGTCCAAAGTGCAAGTTTTAGTTGTATTGATTGCACTAAGGGCTGCTACAGAAAAACGTGGTTCTCCAGAATCAAAGCTGAAAGATATTGCTCCACCAACTTTAATTACTGCATTTTTTAGCATCCTTTTCACCTCCCTTCCATTGTCGGTATTTTCGTTTGCATATCTCACATAAATACCAGCCCTGTTCCTGCAATGGCACTTGATATTCAAGCTCACACCATGTACAGGGACAGTATTTGTATCCATTTTCATCAATACGCATTTTAAGTATTTTTCCTACTTTATGAGGCATTATATCACCTCCAATAAAAATACTTCCCAAGCTTTCGGTTTTCTTTTCTTCTGCCTGTCGCCTGAGGATTGGAGGACAGCACTGATACGCTCAATGCTCCGGAAGCGGTTAATTTATTTAAGAAGGAGTTTATCGCTGTCAGCGTTTCCGCTGATGGGTCTGGATACGCTCCAGACGGGCGGTTAGTCTATTACTTTAACAGATTCGATTTCTTTAAATATGTATCCCTGCAATATTACTATACTTGAAATAGCTTTCTTAATTGATGTCATAATATAAGGTGGTGTGGGGCAATTATTCTTTTCCGCCATTATAATGTTAATAGCTCCTGCTTCTGATATATCAAAAGATTTACGGCCTTTTACTAAGCCAACAGAAGCAATATCCACTGTATATGTAACTAAAATTTTTCTCATTTCCTGTTCCTCCAATCAATTATCTGCAATACCACCAGTGACAAGCCTGTTACTACCATTCCACTCACTAAGATTATTTCTAACATGTTGTCTTCCTTCTACTCATTTTCATTAAATGCAACATTCAAAGATTCAGTAACAGGCAAAATTCCATCAGACTTTAAAAGCTCATATATAAATTTAAAGCCTTTTTCTGTCCAACTCATGGTTTTAGAAGAATATTCAATATCGCCAACTGAATATGTTCTTGTGCCTGTATAACCTTTATCTTTATATTCGGCGTACAAATGCCACATCTTGCCCTGCTTATACTGAACACCCTTACCACGTAGATATTCATTCATTTTCTGCGAACTCCAGCCATAATTGTCAGCAATAGTTTTTACAGAAAAGAGACTTTTGCTATGTAAAACAGCATCATAATATCCTGCCTTTGGTCTCATCTCTTCAACAGCAGTTTCAAGTTCTCGGCGTTTATCCTGTTCCTTTTTAAGCTGTGTAGCTATCTTTATCAGATAATCAGGGCTAAGCAATGCCTTTTCAAGTACCTGATCTGTCATATATGCTCCATGTTTGCGGACTGATGGAAGAACTTCATTAAATACCCACTTTTCAAACTTCTCTGCATCTGGTAATTTACTGTGAGTGATTAGACGGTATAAATTTCCTTCTGTAATAAAAGAAAGTGTATTTTTTCTTCCTATGGAATCCACGCTATCGCATTTTGCGATACCGTCTTTTTTACAATGTTTGCTGATAGCATCAGGTGAATTACTATAACCCAAAGCCTTCGCTACATCAGAACCACAAAACATCACCTTGCCATCGTTCTGCGTTAAAATTCTTACACTGCCAAATAAATCATTGACAAATACTTGGATTTCATTGTTCATTTTTCAAGCTCCTTTCACTGGGTTGGGATTATGAGATTTTACTTGTTATCCCGTATAAATCATTAGGAGTGCATCCTAACGCACAAGATATTAAGTAAATATCTGAAGGGGCAAATTTTCTTCTGCCATTAAGCAAATCGGAAAATTGACGTTCTGTTAGACCAGAATCTGCTGCAATTTTCTTTTGCTTTATTCCGTTTTGCTTTAAAATCAATCTAATATTATCAATTAAATCAATATCTGTTTTAACTTGCATACTTATCACCTCCTTGCAAGTTTCTTGCTGTTTGATATTATTATATAACAAGTTTCTTGAAAAGTCAATACTTTTTTACAAGATTCTTGATGAAATTATATCCAAAAATAGATAGTTTAATTTGTTGATATTGACGAATTAGTGATACTCTTACAAGTTTCTTGCTAATAATGCTTGACTTTTTGATATTTTTATAGTAGCATATAAGTAAAGAAAGGGGGTGAGCTTTAATTGACTAAAAATGAAATAAATAAATCTGTTGGCAAAAAAATAAGACACAAAAGAGAAGAATTGGGAATTACTCGCGATGAACTTGCACAAATGATTGGTGTTAGTGGATTTGGAGCTATCAGCAACTATGAAAATGGTATTAGTGTTCCTAAAACCGAAATAATGGTAAAGCTATTTGAAGTACTAAATATAGATGCAAATTATTTATTTAGTGAATGTACTTCAAATGAGACAGAAAAAATAACAGATGAAGAATTTCATATGATAATGAAAGTAAGAGAACTTGATGATTATGGAAAAAGAACAGTTAATATGATAATCAATTCTGAATATTCTCGCTGTCAAGAACAAGCTAAGGGAGATTAAATGTAAATATGTAAAAATGCAACGTAGATTATTTTTATAACAATTAAATTATATCATATAGATTTGTGCATATTTGTCGAATTATTAGCTTATATATCAAAAAACATAAAAAACAGTAATTGATATGATAATAAATTCTTGTTGCCAAGACTAAAAATAGTATACATAATCCCTTATTTTTATTTAACCGCTCCGCCTTAGGGGCGGTATTTTTTCACCTCATTTCTTCCAAGCCTCATGGACGTCCAGGCTTGTTTTTTATCGATAATAAAATTATATCGCAGAAAAAATCGAAAATCAATAGTTTCTTACGAAAAGGGGGTTTTTTCTTACGAAAAGCCACTTTTCGTAATTATTTGTAATTATTGTATTCTTTACGTAATTTTAAGAATGCTTTTGTATCTAAATTGTAATTTTAAAGGGATTTAAAGGGCGTAAAACTTTACATAATATGATTTACTTTTTAATAATAAAATGATACTCACTCGTGCAAAATATAAATATTATTATATGAGGTGTATATTTATGAAAATTGTACTATGTGATGATGACATAAAAACTGTTGAACATTTTTTGTCTATGTTGAAATCCTTTTTAAGTGAAAATTCTACTTACTATGAAATTGATGTCTATGAAGATGCAAGTAAGCTAATATCCGACATAAATAACCATGTGAAAAAATATGACATTTACTTCATTGATATTGAAATGCCTGTGCCAGGCGAAAACGTTGTCAAAAGTATTCGCAGAATCTATCCAGATGCTTTATGTACATTTTTATCAGACTATCCACAACATGGGTTTGTTGCCTGTCGTATAAATGTAAATTCTTATATTTACAAAGATATGAAGCAAGAAGAAGTTAATCCAGAATTAGAACGCCTTACAGAAATTTGTCATAGACGTAAACTTACATTTTGCTTTAAAACGTCAGATGGCAATGATGTTACTGTTAAAGTATGTAATATTGAATATATCGAATCTATTAAACGTCGTGTTGTGGTTCACCTTGTGGATAACACAAGATTAGAATTAGAGGTTTCTGGATATTCGCTTACATCATTAAATATTATGTATGAATTCGAAGAATTTTTACGTATATCAAGAAGTTATCTTTTAAACTATGATTGCATAAAACAGCTAAGACCTAACAAAGTTACAATGATGAGCGGTAACACAATAAAAATAAATAAAGAACAATTTCAAAAAATATTCGATAAGGCTATAGAAAGTTGATTTTATATTCTTAAGGCATGATTCAAGGTCATGCCTTTTTTATGTAAACATTAAAATTTGAATCTATTCTAAAAATATTTTTGTGCAAAAGGTAGAATTTATTTGTGCATTATGCCGTATTTTTGATTTTAATCTTGATTTTTACAGTTTTTTGCGGTAATATTTATGTATTAAATATTCCAGTCAGGAAAAGGAGAATGTAAAAAATGAAAACAAAGAAAATTATTGCATACATAATGGCTATGTTATGCGTAGCGTCTGTTTCTGGATGTGGAGAAAAAGAGGTTGCAGAAGAAAATAGTACAATAACTGAAATTACTACAGAAGCCGAGACTACAGCTACTACAATAATAGAAACTACTACGACAAAATTAACAACTACCACTATAAATATTCCAAAGCTTGATGATAAAGCTATTGTTGAAGAAGTATCATTCTTAGTATCTCCAAACTGGACATGTACTATTGACAGTCAAGACATTTATGCCTCTGGCTCTTGGTATTCTGATGATGGAGGAAATTTAAATTTATTTATTTATAAAGATTTTGAAGTATTTGGCATTTCTGACATTCAATCATTTTATGAAGATACTAAATCAAATGAAAATTATCATAAATTTAGTGAAATAGAAGATGTAAAAATTGATGATTGTGATGCTAAAGTGTTTGATTTTGTAGAAAAAAACTCAAATAATAAGTTTAAAGATATTTTAATTTTAAGAAACGACCGTCTAATTTTAATGACTATTCAAATGACAGTTGATAAAAAACCATCTGAAATATCATATTGTGTAGATGATATTATTAAATCTATATCATTTGGAGAAATTCCAGTACAAACAACAATCGCTAGCACAGAACCTACAGAACCACCGACAACTGAAGCTCCAAAAGAGGAAATTACATTTGGTATGAAGAATGCATTATCAAGTGCTAAAAGTTATCTTAAATATATGGCTTTTTCATATACTGGTCTTATAGAACAATTGGAATATGAAGATTTTTCACATGAAGAAGCTGTTTATGGTGCTGATAATTGTGGTGCAGATTGGAAAAAACAGGCGGCTAAAAAAGCTCAAGAATATATTGATTACACATCTTTTTCAAGACAAGGACTTATTGACCAACTTCTTTATGAAGGCTTCACACAAGAACAAGCAGAATATGGTGTACAAGCTGTTGGATATTAAATTTGGTAAGCTCAATTTTGAGCTTACCTATATTTTCAATTGTTGGCTTATTTCTTTAAAAGCTCTCTGAATCGTTCAACTGCCTTATCGTTATAGCGGAATGAATCAACTTCTTTAGAAGAATGTGGAGATTTATCCTTGTACCATTCTCCGTATTCTTCTGTTTTAAGACCATTTTTGTTTGCAATACTGCCTACTTTTTGCTTAGAAATTCCGAACATTTCACCGATTTCAGTAGCAGTATACATTTTCTGTTCTGACTTTGGAAGTGGCAAAAGTTCTTCGCCTGCAAGTACCTCAGCAGCTTTTGCGACAAGAATGCTTTTATAATCCTTTGACATTGATGTTTCTACTTCAGCAAGCTTCAAGAACTGATTTGACATTCTTACACGGGCGTTCATTTCCTTGATTTCTAAAGCTTTAACTTTATCCATGTTATTCTGTATCATATGGTATGTACCTGTTTTGCGAATAGTAGGAACAACATCATCAGCAATCCAGTCCTGAAAACGCTCTGCATTTTCTTTATGGGATTTAAATGCAAGCTTGTACACACCACTTTCCGTGATGAAATTTTCTCCTGTGTTATGAATTTTTCTAAAGTCAATTTCTTTGACAATAGAATTTGTAAGCTTACGAACCTGTTTTTTGCTCATTTTTCCTATTGCCATTCTTATTGCACTATCAGAAAGTCCAAGGCATACACCTACATCATAAGGGTTGAAGAGTATTTCTCCATCAAGTTCAACCACTTCAATGTTATTGCCTTCAAAAATTTTAATTTCGTACATAAAAGTACTCCTTTCAAATTGTATTATTTAGAAACTCACTCATTTGTTCGTTCCATGATTGTATTATACACCCGTATTTGCATAATGTCAAGTCCTAAATTGAAAAAATATGCACAAACATTCGTGTTTAATTTTATGATATATGTACAAATGAGTTATAATGCGTATTTTTATATTGACTTATTCACCCAAACGTGCTATAATGAAATTATCTTATATAGAAAGGAGGAAATTGAAAATGATTGATATTTCTGAAAATTTAAAGCTACTTAGAAAAGAAAATCATTTAACTATTCAAGCCGTTTGTGATGGAGCTGGAATTGCAATTAGAACATATCAAAATTATGAATATGGAAAACGTGAAATAAGTACAGAAGCTTTACAAAAGCTTGCTGACTATTACAACGTATCCACAGATTATTTATTAGGCAGACCAGAAGCAAAGCCACCAGAAAAGCCGATAGATGAATTTGCAAGTAAAGAAAAATTAAAAGAATTAGAAAAGATTCTAATTGAACACTATTTGAAATTAACAGATGTGCAACGTGAAACTATTCTTGATTTTTTACGTGAATGCGTTACAGAAGAAGAGAAACGTAAGCAAATACAGCAAAAAAACATCGCAAAATTGGCACAAAGCAATGATGAAGAGTCAGAAGAAAAAGAGGAAATTGACGAAGAAACTTTGAAAATCATGCGTGAAACTGAAGCAAAAAAAGCAAGTTTGCTTGCTATACTTGCAGAGGATGAAAACTTGTAAAAAATTTTTTCTTAAGGTATTGACTTTTGTGAAAGATAGTGCTATAATAAATTTAGAAAAGAACTATGTAATGGCAAAGTCTCACACAAAAGAGAAACCCCCAGAGTTGCACCTCTGGGGGTTTTGCCTTATTTAAAAGGCTGATTGTGCTTTGTCGGACTTCTACTTTCTATTAAGCCACTTGTAGAATTTGTAAAATACAATATCTACTCCAACAGAAATAAATAAAGAACATATGTAATAAAGCAAAAGTCTCACCTCCTTCCTGACGGAAGAAGCCGACTTTGACATTATATCATAATATAAGATATTTTGTCAAATTTTATTGTTATCCCTTTGCAGATAAAGCAGAGGGATATTTTTTTATAAGGTTTTAGGAATATCCTAATAAATAATGATATTTGTCCCACAAATGTTGATGCTTGCTATTCAGGAAATACAAAAATAGTTCCTGAATATTTTTTATTTCCAAGGGAATATTAAATATCGTCTGTAATGCCCTTAGCATTCGATTTACGGCGTTTTAAAAACTTAGTAGTATAATTTGATGTCAGAAATTAAAAGGCTCTTAAATCGAATTTATAGGGCATATATGATTAAGGATATATTATTCCCCGGGAAAAATAAAGTTATTGTAAACCTTTGAAATTAGACAATAAAGGAAATATGAACATTTTATTATATGTCGTTTTTGTGAATAGAGAAATCTATCACATGGTTTTCACATATTATCACATGGTTATCACTATTATTTTTTTCATTGTTGAAAGTGTTGAAAACTGTTGAAAACTGTACGTATATTGTATTTTATTTTTCTTTAAATACTATATATTGTGTTTCAGTGTTTAAAACAGTGTTATTAAGTATGCTTTAGTGATATGACTATGACCTTTTGCTGATTATTTAAAAAATTGAAAAGTGACGTATTTACGTTGTTTTTACGATTTTGAATTCGTGAAAAAATGCTGTCTTGATTGATAGCTTGATTAACAACCTGATTAACAACCTGATTAAGCACTTGATTAGGGACGATTTTCCATCAATGTTTTATCGCTATATTACGTTGTTTTTTTATTGTTGAAAATTTTAAAGGTCATAGACTTTTCCCCTAAAGGTCATAGACTTTTCCCCTAAAGGTCATAGACTTTTCCCCTAAAGGTCATAGACTTTTCCCCTAAAGGTCATAGACTTTTCCCTTAGGTCATAGACTTTTCCCCTAAAGGTCATAGACTTTTCCCT
>JAFTWL010000078.1 GCA_017465305.1 Ruminococcus sp.
GTGTATCAAAAATTTCAACTGCCCCTATAGGAAGTATTTCCATTGCCTTTTTTACTGGGTCTGTCGTTGTTCCCTTAATTTCAGATACAATAGAAATTTCCTGACCAGTTACAGCATTTAAAAGACTTGACTTTCCTGCATTACTACATCCAAAAAAACCTATATGTATTCTATCTGCACTTGGTGTGCTATTTAAATTTGATTCCATATATTAAAGCACTCCAATCTTAATTAAAATCTGAAATCACGTTTTCCATGTTCCATATCATTTAAATGAGCTTCTGCAATTGCTCTTACTTTTTCATTAGGAATATTTTTTATTTCATTTTGTATAATCATTTTCCCTATTTTCTGTGTATCAGGTGAAGCATAGTCTTCAAGATATTCTTTTAATGTCATAAGTGCATTTGGATGACAGCAATTCTGAATTTGTCCGCTTTTGCAAAGTGACATAAATCTGTCTCCTGTACGTCCCTCACGATAACATGCTGTGCAGAAACTTGGTATATATCCCAATCTCATAAGCCAATTTACAACTTCATCTAATGTTCTATTATCACTTACATCAAACTGTGATGTATTTTCTTCTTCAGATTCAGGCTGATAATATCCGCCTACACTTGTACGTGATGCACCACTAACCTGAGATATACCTAATCTAAGTACACGTCTTCTTACAGCCTGACTTTCTCTGGTGGAAATAATCATTCCTGTATATGGTACGGAAATACGAATCAATGCACAAATTTTCGCAAATGTGTCATCATCTATTCCATTATCAAATGCAGATGGGTCTATATCATCCGCACGTTTTATTCTTGGAACACTTATCGTATGCGGCCCTACGCCATGTACAGCTTCCAGATGTTCAGCATGCATTAAAAGTCCTACAAAATCATAAGCATATCTTTCTAATCCAAAAAGTACTCCTAATCCAACATCATCAATTCCACCTGCCATTGCTCTGTCCATAGCTTCAGTATGATAAGCATAATTATGCTTTGGTCCCGCTGGATGAAGTTTTTCATAACTATCTTTGTAATACGTTTCCTGAAATAAAATATATGTTCCAATTCCTGCTCGTTTAAGTTTTTCATAGTTTTCTGTTGTAGTTGCTGCAATATTTACATTAACACGTCTAATAGCTCCGTTTTTATGCTTTATATTATAAATTGTATTTATACATTCCAAAATATATGAAATTGGATTATTAACAGGGTCTTCACCTGCTTCAAGTGCGAGTCTTTTATGTCCCATATCCTGTAATGCTGTCACTTCACGCACAATTTCTTCCTGAGTTAATTTTTTTCTTGTTATATGTTTATTTTGAATATGATAAGGACAATATACACACTTGTTTACACAATAATTTGACAAGTACAAAGGTGCAAATATGACTATTCTCTTTCCATAATAATTTATTTTTATTTTCTCTGCAAGAAGATATAATTTATTTATTATTTCTTTATCTTCACACGTCAATAATACAGCTGCTTCCCTGTGAGTCAAACCTTTTTCTTTTGATGCCTTTTCTAATATTGTATTTATAAGATTTAAATTGTTTTTATTTTTATTTGCATACTCAAGCGTATCTAAAATTTCTTCATGACTTATAAATGATTCCGCATTCATTGATTTGGAATTGTACATATACAATCACCTTTCTTATCTTATTATTTATTATACATGTAAGTATGGCAGTATGTCATATTTAGTAAATATTTTATATTATTAGTATATCAAACGAAAATCATTTTGTCAATATAATTGATTTCGTGTTAATGAAAATATAAAACCAATATTTATTAAACTTTGCCTTTAGACTTGACAAATTAAAAAAAAATATGTTATACTACTATATAAAATGAATTATCATAATAAAAATAATTAGAAAGGAGAAGCTGCCATATTAAATAATTTATGTGTTCGCACATTTATGGCGGTAATTACCTATGAAAAATATACAAAAGGCTCTTCTTTTAGGAGTTGCTATTTGCATGGTTTTCTCATGTGGATGTGAAAAATCAAAAGAATCAAGTTCTAATGATAATTCTTCTGAAGAATCTTCAACTAATAATAATGCTAACTCTTCATTAGCTGAAGGTACATTAGGAATAACTATCGAACCTGTATCAGTATCAGAAAATGATTTAAAAAATAATAATTATGAATTAACTGTTCCTGTGTATTTAAAAGGAAATTCATACGGGATATCCTTTGTGAATTTTGGAGTTAAATACGACCAGCAACTTGAATTAACAAATTATGCAAAAGGTGAATTATTAAAGGAATATCACTATATGGACAGCACTGGCTATAATGAAGAACTTCACTTACTCTGGTTTGTAGGTATGGTTCAGGAAGACCCAATTAAACATGCTGTTATAAACATTGAAGGTGATGGAGAATTATACCAGATTTTATTCAAAATTCCTGAATCCGCAAAATCAGGAGATGAATATACAATAGAGATTGCTGATAAGGATGCAAATGGTAAAGATGCGTTTCTTACTTTAGCTGATGAAAAAAAATATGAATTA
>JAFTWL010000079.1 GCA_017465305.1 Ruminococcus sp.
ATTCTGAAGCATTCATATCCATTATTGAAGAAAATAAATCTTATCTTTATCGTGTTGCATATTCAATATTAAAAAATGATGCTGATGCAGCCGATGCTATACAGGATACTATTTTATCATGCTGGAAAAATATTGATAAACTACATAATCTCTCTTATTTTAAAACCTGGCTGACAAGAATTTGTATAAACTGCTGTAAACAAATTATACGCAAAAATCAAAATATAGTATATGTTGATTCTTATGATGGAGTTGAGTCAGCAGAAGAAAGTAATTTCTTTTCTAAACTATGTTTTCAAGGCATTGGGGAAACATATAAAACTATCCTGACTCTTAGATATTCATGTGGATTTTCAATAAAAGAAATTTCAGAAATGCTCAATATGAAAGAAAACACAGTAAAAACAAGACTCTCAAGAGGAAGAGAAGCATACAAAAAATTATACTTATCTGAACAGGGGGAAGCACTATGCAAGAAATAAACAAAAACAATGATAAAAACAATATGCTTGATACATTAAGTACAAATGAAATACCTGAAATCGTAAATCAGAAATGCAAGGACGCTTATGCACAAATCAGAAGGGAAGCGATTACTATGAGTAGTAAAAAACCAATGGTTCATAAAAAACGCATGTTAATATCCGCAGCTTGTATTGCTGCTGTTGTGGGAGTTGGATTTACTCTCCCTGTTGCAGCTGAATATATCACACCATTACATAACATTTATTCATATTTTTCTGGAAAAGATGTTTATTCCAAAGTTCCAGAAGAAAAAAACAACTTAGAAGAATACGCAAAGTCAATCAATATTACACAGACAGATAAAGATGTTTCAGCTACATTGCAGGACATATATTTTGATGGAAAGAATATTAGCTTCACTTGTATGCTTTCAAATCTACCAGAACAATTCAAAGATTCTGAAATTATTACAGCATCCATGTCAGCTAATATAGACGGCAATTATTTAGATTTATCAAACAGACAGTTTATCGCTTGCAATGAAGGATATTGTGCTGTATTCAACTCTATATACGATGGAAAAGCTATTGAAAACAACTCTTCAAAATTTTCTTTTAAAATTCAGTCATTAACAGGCATGGACTTGCATACATATATTTTAGATGATGTTTATAACGAAGAAGGCGAAAGTAAGGGTGGAGGATACCAGCCAAAAGAAACTGACGCTCTTCCTGTAAATATCTCTCTTGAATCTCAAATTTCTCCAGATGCAAAAAAGTATGTAAAAACTTATGATGTCAACGAAACATGGAACAACTTTACACTGAAATCCATAACAGTTTCCCCATTCTCTACAGAAATTTCATTGGATGGTGAATTTGACGATTATCAAAGTTTCCGTGTAAAAGACCAGAATGGTGAAACATTAGAGGGACTTGGAAAAGAATATTATGCTGTTGAAGCTCCTCTTAAAGGAACTACATCATTAAGTATTGAAATTTTCAGACTGGATGAAGATGACTTCCCGACAGAACATACTTTTACAATTCCAATTGAACAGGGCTATCGTACAGCCAGCGAAAATGAATATAATGGTATCAAGCCAGAAGATATAACATACATACCACCTCTGCCTGAAGAAAGTGAAGAAGTTGATAGAACTGTAGAAACACCTATTTATAATATTGATTCTCCAAAGGATGTAATGCGTGAAGACTGGGGAATTTTTAATTTTGAAGATGAAAGTAAATCTGCATATATAGATACAAAAATTACAGAAGCACGTGTTGCAACAGGTGAAGAAATGGAATCTCTCCTTTATTCATATGAAAATGGTGAAAACTACGAACGATGCAAAGAAAGAGGAGAAAATTATGACAAACTACTGCTTCTCACTTATGAATTGACAAATGTAGAAGATTATGATATTTACTGTTACTTCCATGGAACAAATATTATTACAAAAGATAAAAAGTATTTACAGTATTATAACTACGACCCTATCTATGTTTCTTACCAGGATAATGGTGGTAAAGCTGCATATAAATATGACTTTGCTCCAAATGAAACAAAAACAGTTACTGTAGGATACTTTATTACAGATGAAGAACTGGAAAAAGGACTTTTAAGTATACCATGGGATTGTGATGGCGATTACAATGCTTACAGTATCCCAGAGATTAAGTAATATATAAATATAACATAACCTCCTAAATATATAACAAAAATATCGCTGTACTTATGTACAGCGATATTTTTTATTATAAAAATTATTCCATAAATGCAGCAAATGCACGATATGTCATATAAACATCAATTTTAGAAACTATCTCATATGGAGCGTGCATACAAAGTACTGGAACACCAACATCAATTGTATCTACATCCAGATTAGCAATATATGCTGCAACAGTTCCGCCACCGCCAGCATCTACTTTTCCAAGTTCTACAGTCTGCCAGATTACATTCTTTTCATTTAAAAGTCTATGAACAACGCCTACAAATTCGGCTGAAGCATCAGAAGTACCAGACTTTCCTCTTGCACCTGTAAACTTTGTTACACAAACACCACGATTTAAATATGCACAGTTTTTACGCTCCATTACATCAGGGAATGTTGGGTCAAATGCTGCATTGACATCAGCTGAAAGGCACTGAGAAGCACTCAAAACATGATGACCTTTTACTCCAAAACAATCTGCTAAATCTTCTATGAAATATTTTAAATAAGAAGAGCATAAACCTGTATTGCCATCGCTTCCTGTTTCTTCCTTATCTGTAAGAATTACAACGGCTGTATGAGCTGGGTTTTTACAATCCAACAATGCACGTAGTGCCGGATATGCACAAACTCTGTCATCATGACCATAACCACCAATCATGCTACGGTCAAAGCCAACATCTCCTGCCTTAAATGCTGGAACGGCTTCAAGTTCAGCAGATAAAAAGTCTTCTTCAATAACGCCGTATTTCTCATAAAGAATATTTAAAATATTCAGCTTTACAGATTCACTTTCTTCATCATTTTTAAATGGCATTGAACCAACTAAAATATTGAGTTCCTCACCTTTTATTAAAGTAGTAGAAGAACGCTTCATCTGTTCCACTGCTAAGTGAGGCAGTAAGTCTGTAACACAAAATACAGGGTCACCTTCATCTTCTCCGATATTAACAACTACAGAAGTTCCGTCTAATTTTACAATTACACCATGCAGAGAAAGCGGAATAGCTGTCCACTGATATTTTTTAATACCACCATAGTAATGAGTTTTAAACAATGCAAGTTCATTATCTTCATAAAGTGGATTTTGCTTTAAATCAAGTCTTGGCGAGTCAATATGTGCAGCACATAAACGAACACCTTCTTCTATTGGATTTGTTCCAATAACAGAAGCAATTATTGCCTTTCCACGATTATTTCTGTAAATTTTATCTCCGGCTTTTAATTCCATACCTACTTTAAAAGGCACAAAACCTGCATCCTTTAAAGCCTGCTCAGCATTTATACAAGCTTCTCTTTCTGTTTTAGAAGAATTTAAAAATGATATATAATCATCACAAAATGAATTACATTTTGATAATTCTTCTTCACTCATACGAAAAGCTCCATGCTTTTTCTTATTGAAAAGCTTTTCACGCAATGCTTTTCTTTCAGTTTCTTTGTTTTCCATGATACTTCTTTCCTTTCATAAATATTTTATTATTTATTTTAAATATATAACCTTAATTTAGGTTTTAATATTTATCATTATAATAATTTTTAATCTTATCAATAACTTTATTTGAAATTTCTTTAAGATTTTCTGAATCTCTATTATTTTCAACAATAAAATCCGAAGACTGTAAAAAGAATGACTCAGGAAGTTGAGAATTCATTCTTGCTTGTGCTAACTCAGCAGAAATATTATCACGCTTCATAATTCTTTCTTTTCTGATTTCTTCTTTTGCAACTACTGATACTATAAGTTCACAGAAATCATCTGCATGACTTTCAAATAGGGTAGGTGCATCAAGAAGAATAAGTTTATGTCCCATATCTGAAAATTTTCTTATTTGATTTAAAATTTCACTTGTAATATAAGGATACATAATAGAATTCAGAAGTTTCAATTTTTCAGAATCATTAAAAACTATTTTCGCCAGTGCTGAACGATTTAAAGTACAATCTTCATTTATTACAATTTCTTTTCCAAAGCAATCGCCTATCTCAATCAAGCAATGACTGCCTTTTCCTGAAATATATCTTGCAACCTTATCAGCATCTATTATATAAAATCCATTCTCTGAAAATATTTTCGAGACTGTACTTTTTCCTGCTCCTGTCTGTCCTGTAAGACCAACAATCATTACACCTTCAAGGCTGTTCATAGTTTTATCACCTCAAAACCTGCTGCTCGTATAAGTCGGTTATATACTGCCAGACCGACTCCATCTTTAGATGGAATTCTCACATATACAGTATCTGCATTAATATCATCAAGTTTTCTAAGGAGTGAAAAAATCTCATGAGCTTGTTCTGCTCCGTTAGCTCCATAAGCAAAGAAAGGTACTGATAAGTTGCTACCCTCCCCATTGAATACAAGAGCATAAGTATTTTCTTTTGAATGATTGTTTACATAACAGCAAAAATCCTTATAATTACTATCAATAAGAATTACATCAGCTGATGGTGAATAATGCTTATACTTCATCCCCGGAGAACGTACAATCTGTCCATCAGATAATTTTTCTAAAATAGCTGAATCTATTATTACATTATCAGCAATTTTCTGCAAGTCTTCTTTTGTTATATATCCTGGTCTTAAAATGCGTACAGTATTATCATTTTCAAAAGAAATTACTGTAGATTCAACACCAACAGAACAAGTTCCGCCATCTACAACAGCAGGTATTTTTCCATACATATCTCTCATCATATGACTTGCTTTTGTTGGACTTGGATAGCCTGAAATATTTCCTGATGGTGCTGCAATCGGAAGTCCTGAATAAGAAATCATCTTTCTTGCTACTATATGAGATGGCATACGAACACCAACTGTATCAAGGCCACCTGACGTAATACTTGGGATACAATCCTTTTTAGGTAAAATCATTGTTAAAGGCCCTGGCCAGAATGCTTCTGCAAGACGATATGCCAAATCAGGTATATTATATGCAATTTCGCTTAATTTTTCTATATCTGCAATATGAACTATTAACGGATTATCTGATGGTCTGCCTTTTGCCTCAAAAATTTTTGCAACTGCTTCAGGATTACAGGCATCAGCTGCAAGTCCATATACTGTTTCTGTTGGCATTCCTACAATTTCACCATTTTTTAAAAATTCTGCTGATATTTTTAAGTCTTCTTCATTATCAGATAAAAGCTTTGTATCTATCATATTTTTATGCCTCGTCCTGCTCGCCGGAAAGTCTTGCAAGTTCGTCAGCTGTTGCAAGTGCCTCAAATACTTCATCTAAATTTCCGTTTAATAAATCTTCCAAGCGATATAATGTAAGTCCTATACGATGGTCTGTCATACGTCCTTGTGGATAATTATAAGTACGTATTCTTTCAGAGCGGTCACCTGTACCAACCTGCATTTTTCGTTCAGAAGCAATTTTATCATTCTGTTCCTGTACCATTGCCTCATAAAGACGAGAACGCAAAATTTTCATTGCCTTATCTTTATTTTTAAACTGACTTCTTTCATCCTGACACTCTACAACAACACCTGTTGGTATATGTGTGATACGGACAGCAGATTCAGTTTTGTTGATATGCTGACCACCTGCACCACTTGCACGGAAAACATCAATACGCAAATCTGTTGGATTAATATTCAATTCAACTTCATCTGCTTCAGGTAAAACAGCAACTGTAACAGTTGATGTATGAATTCTACCCTGTGATTCTGTTTCAGGTACACGCTGAACACGATGCACGCCACTTTCATATTTTAAGCGGGCATAAGCGCCCTCACCTACAATAGAAAAACTTATTTCTTTAAATCCACCAAGCTCTGTAGGATTAGCATTTAGAATTTCTTGTTTCCATCCGTTAGCCTCTGCATACATAGTATACATACGATACAATGAATTTGCAAAAATAGAGGCTTCCTCTCCACCTGCACCGCCTCGGATTTCAATAATTACATTCTTATCATCATCTGGATTTTTAGGCAAAAGCATTCTTTTAAGCGTCTGTTTCAAAGATTCTATTTCATCATGATAAGTATCATACTCATTTTGTACAAATTCTTTCATATCTGAATCAAGCTCGCCACTCTCAAGTAATTCCTTTGCTTCTTCAGCATCATTTTTTAATTTACAATATGCATGATACTGCTCTATGATAGGTGTCATATGCTTATATTCTCGCATTAAATCTGCATAAACTTTGTTATCTGATACTATTTCAGGGTCAGAAAGTTTCTGACTAAGAGCATCATAATTTTTTTCCATAGCTTGTAACTTTTCAAGCATTCACATTTTCCTCTTTTCTAATTCTTTTATTATATAGAATCATTATTTTCATTGCGGATAATCTGACGTATTCTACGCTCAATTTTATTACGTGGAATCATAAATTCCCTTCCACAAGTTGTGCAACGTAATTTAAAATCCATACCAGAACGTATTACATACATTTTATTTCCTCCGCATGGATGCGTCTTTTTTAAAACTAAAATATCTTCTGGTCTTACATCCATTTTCATTCCTCCAATTATAATATAACTAATATAACAGAATATAAATCTATTTGTATAGAGAAACATATATCTTTTATTATACCCTATTTTTCCGAATAAGGCAATATTTTCAGAGAATATTTTTTTGTATTAGTAAAAAAATATTAAAAGCAAAAACCTGAATAATAATATCTATAAATAAAAAATAAAGGACTGATTTTTATGAATTATCATATCTATTCATCATTCGAAACAACAGACGATGCTGAAGCAGCATCTCTTTATCTGAGAAGTCACTATCCATCAATCGGAGATACTAATGTTATTACAAAAAATCCTCAAAGCCTGCCATTAGACCAGGAAAAACGCACACGTTTCACATTGCTTCCAACAGCTGTTTTATCACAAAATTATATTACTGGTCTTGTAGAAACAGAACTTGACGGGCATGAAATACTTGAACCATTTTGTCGGCAAAATGCAATACTTCATGTCGTTTGTCCTGCAAATGATATACATCAGGCATCAGAAACTATAACATCACTTGGAGGCTCAAAAACAAGATTCACAGAAAAAAATATAAATATATAATAAATTAAAAAGTTTATTATCATTAAAATTATTTGTATTTATATTATAAAATAATTTTTTTAAATTTCTATAAAAACAAATATTCCTTCTAAAATAAAAGTTCTAATTTCCTTTTTCTTTTCATACATTGTAACAAACACAGCAAAATACAGCTGTTTAAAAAACACATTGGAGGTCAAAATGACAGAATATCTACCAGAAGGAAGCAGGCTGCACAATCCTGAAAATATAGCAGCCATTCGCACACCAAAAGGACTACAAGAAGCTATACAAAAAAGAACTATTTTAGAAGCTTTTGCATCAGTGTGTGACAGTAATCATAATCTAATTGTCGACCTTCCCTGTATGAAAGGAATAATCCCCAGAATAGAAGGTGCAATGGGAATTGCTGAAGGAACTACACGTGATATTGCTTTAATTGCACGTGCTGGAAAACCTGTATGTTTTCGGGTACTTCGCATTGAAATTGACTCCAACGGCAATCCTATTGCTATTTTATCAAGAAGAATTGTACAGGAATTATGCTGGAAAGAATATTTATCATCACTTTCACCTGGAGATATTATTCCAGCAAAAGTTACGCATATGGAACGCTTTGGGTGCTTTGTTGACATCGGATGTGGTATTCCATCACTAATACCAATTGATGCAATCTCTGTTTCACGAATTTCACATCCATCTGACAGATTCCATGTTGGACAGTCAATCCGAGTTATTATTAAAAGTATAGCAGGTCAAAGAATTTGTCTGTCTCATAAAGAACTTCTTGGAACATGGGAAGAAAATGCCTCTATGTTTTCAGCTGGGGAGACAGTTGCAGGCATTATACGTTCTGTAGAATCTTATGGTGTTTTTATAGAACTTGCTCCTAATCTTGCTGGATTAGCAGAGCCTAAAACACAGGTTTCTCCTGGTCAGTATGCCAGTGTTTACATAAAAGCTCTTATTCCTGAGAAATTAAAAGTAAAGCTTATTATTGTAGATATTTTTGAAAAAGAGATGCCTGATAAACCACTTCTTTATTTTATAAAAGATTCTCATATTTCACATTGGAAATATACGCCTGACAATTCTTCAAAAATAATTGAAACTAATTTTTCTTAATAAAAACAAAAAATCGGCTCTGCTATAAACAAAGCAGAGCTGATTTTTTATTTGTTATTATAAATAATATTTTATTCAGGAATAACCGGCAATTCAACTAAGTTAATCAAATATTTTAAAAGTATAAGTGTATCATCAAGATTAATGTCACTATCTTTATAAACATCGGCCGACGACTTTAAACTTTCAGGTATTATATATGAACCAGCTATCGCCTTATTCATAAAAATAACATCTATTAAACTTATTTTTTCATCACCATTTACATCACCATAAAGTGTAGTATCTTTTTCCTGAGATGGATTAGCGTCAAAATAAGCCTTAACTAATTCCAAGCCTTCTGTATCCAAGGCATCATTATTAACAGTACCGCCCTCACTTATAAATACTTTTTCACCTTCTATGAATGTATCCATCATATCTTTTGCTTCATCAAGATTGTCCCAGTTATCTACTATATATTGTGCCATCTTCTTATACAAGCTATTATAAGCATAAGAATTCACAAATTTTTTAGCTTCAACAGGATTTACAGAACTAATTGAATTTTCCATAATTGTAGTAGTTGTAATTACTGGTTTAGTTGTAGTAGTAGTCGATGTTCCAACTAATTTTTCGCCTGCTATATATTTATCCATAAGGTCTTTTGCAAGTGCAAAGTCAAGAACACCAAGTTCAGGATTTATATCATCAGCGTGGTCCACTATATATTGTGCCATTTTTTTATAATCATCATTATAAGCATAAGAATCTACAAATTGCTTTGCTTCTTCAGCAGTCATTGGTACAGATGATTTATCTATTTTTGTTGTGATTGTTGTAGTAGTTACTAATTCAGTTGTTGTAACAATTGGATTTTCCGGCACTGGGTCACCAAGTTTATATGTTCCATCAATAGAAGCTTTTATCAATTTCAAATCTTCAATATCTACAGTGCCATCAAAATTTACATCAGATGCAATTCTATTTGTTATTTCAGACTGATAAACACCATCTTTATATTGATGGCCAAAAGTATCCAAACCAGCTAAAATGCTCATCAACATAGTTGTATCAGCTTCATCAACCTGACCGTCATGATTTACATCACCTAACAAAAAAATATCAAAATCAAATTTTTCATCTTTTGATTCTTTTTCATATATTTTCTCAAATTTTACTACATCATAAAATTGATATTCGGAATGTACACTTTTTCCAATAGTAACAGGAATTTCAACTAAATACTCTTTAATTTCATCAATATCACTTGGAAATTGTATTGTCATATTATATTCCCAACGATCCAATCCATTATACTTAAAATCATAATTTATTTCAGGATTAATTTCTAAAGAAGTTGTTTCATAATAATTTTCATCACTCAATATTTTAAAATGAGAATCAATACCTTCAAATTTAAAGTTTACATTATGTCCTGGATTTACATTTTTTGAAATAGCTAAAATATAATGAGGTAAGTTTGTATTATGAAGATATTCTCTATTATAATAATATGCGTCAATTTTACTTAACTTATTAGAACTTGTATTTCCACTATTGCCAACAAGCTTTTCACCTTCTATAAACTTATCCATAAGGTCTTTTGCAAGTGCAAAGTCAAGAACACCAAGTTCAGGATTTATATCATCAGCATGGTCTACTATATATTGTGCTATTTGTTTATACTCATCATTATAAGAATAAGAATCTACAAATTGCTTTGCTTCTTCAGGAGTCATTGGAACAGAAACTACAGAGGATTCTTCGTTTGAAATTATATTTTCTTCCGCAAATACAGGAAATGATACCATTGATGCACAAACAGCAACTGCTGTTAAAGCAGATATACTCTTTTTAAACAAATTGTTTTTCATACAAATGCCTCCCTTATTTATTCTAATTAAAATTATATTTCATAATTTCCACTAATGAATTTATTAAGATATATTACATCATTAAGATTTATTTTGTCATTTTGGTCAACATCAGAAGATATTAGTTTTATTGCTCTTGAATTTAATTCTGGTCTAATTTCAAAAATGGGAGAATGGAAAGTTATTATTCCAACAAAAGAAGTTTCTTTGAATTATGTTCCAAACTTTGAAA
>JAFTWL010000080.1 GCA_017465305.1 Ruminococcus sp.
ATGCCCGACACCGAAACGCTGTTCTTCGTCTACGATTGCAAGCCCAAGAGCATGAAACTTTACATCCTTCTGTACAATACGATGTGTTCCTATTATGAGGTCAGCTACACCATTTTTCATCTGTTCAAGAGCTTCTTTTTGCTGTTTAGCTGTTCTGAATCGTGATAAAAGTACTACATTTACAGGAAATTGCTCAAAACGTCTTACTGCGGTTTGATAATGCTGCATTGCTAAAACTGTAGTAGGAACTAAAATTGCACATTGTTTTCCGCTTAGTATACATTTCATAGCAGCACGTAAAGCAACTTCTGTTTTACCAAATCCAACATCTCCACATAAAAGTCTGTCCATCGGACGTTCCCTCTGCATATCATGCTTTATCTCTTCTATAGCCTGAAGCTGGTCATCAGTTTCAATATAAGGAAAACGCTCTTCAAATTCATGCTGCACAGAATCATCTGGATAAAAAGCAAATCCCTTTACTTTTTCACGTTTTGCATATAGTTCTGTAAGTTCCTTCGCCATATCTTTAACAGCACGTTTTACATTGTTTCTTGTTTTCTGCCATTCAGGGGAAGATAATTTATTAAGGCGTACACCTGTGTCGTCTCTTGGTCCTATATACTTTGAAACCATGTCAAGCTGTGTAACAGGTACATAAAGATTTTCATTTCCGCTATACTGAATAGTTATATAATCCTTTGTAATTCCCTCAAGTTCAAGTTTGCGTATTCCTAAAAATTTACCTATACCATGAAGTACATGAACAACTAAATCACCTACAGCTATATCAGATAAATTTCTTATTTCTTCTCCACGTTTTTTATGTTTTAATCTTTTACCTGAACGCAAAGCTCTTGCCTGAGTTATTAAAGCAGTTTTTATTTCAGGGTATTCAAATCCACTTGAAAAGCTTCCCGTCATAAGATAAACAACAGATTTTTTCCATATAGAATCACTTTTCATTATTTCACATGATATACCGCTTTCCTGTAAATCTGACTGAATTATATTTAATGTTTTTTCACTTCCTGCTGCCAGCATAACACAATATCCCTGCTGACAGTATGAAATCAAGTCTTCTGTAAGCTGTCGCATCTCTCCCCCCCATGGTGCTGTTTGGAGAGAATCTATATTTAAAAGCTTTTTATATTCTACTCTTTCGCCACTCTGAAGAAAGCTTCCTGAATATATACAGAAACATTTTTCCGCAAGTTCTTGTATATATGAAAATTCCTGATAATATCCTTCCAGACCTCTGCAAAGAGTACCTGACTCAAGATATATTTTATAATCTTCCTGATATTGAGTTAAAATATTTCTTGCATTCTCAAAAACAGATGCAAATTCATTAAATATAACTGTTTTAAAGCCATAATCAAATATAGTACTTGGCTTCTCATGAACTAGAGGATAATATTTTTCTACCTGCTGTAAAATAACACCTGATTCAAGCTGTTCTGCTTCTGACAGAAGAATTTCTTTAGCAGTTTCAGAGTATTTCCCTTTTATAGTTTCAGAATAATTCCTGATTTTTTCTGATAATTCTTTTAAATCGCATAGTGTTTCTTTTGCAGGTGCAATTGAAAAGTTTTCTATTGACTGTATTCTTCTTTGTGTCTGAGGGTCAAATACAGATATTGTATCAATATCATCACCCCATAGTTCCATACGTACAGGAGAAACAGACTGAACAGGAAAAATATCTACAATATCACCTCTTACAGAGAATTGACCTGCTCCTTCAACTGCTTCACATCTTGAATATCCTATAGAAACAAGTTTCTGAACTAATTCTTTCTGGTCTACTGAATCGCCTGTATTCAGATAAATTGTTTCCCGCTTTAATTGTTGTGGTGGCATGGTTGGCTGTAATACAGCTTCTATTGATGCAACAATAATTTTACATGACCCA
>JAFTWL010000081.1 GCA_017465305.1 Ruminococcus sp.
CTGTATATTTTTCACATGAGTACATGGCATAGTACTTAGAACAGTAACATCATTTTCTTCTATTGTAGTATCGCCCTTAGGAATAACACTTTCATTTCCACGAAGTATTACAGCAATTCGCACATCAGGTGGGAGCGTTAAGTTATGTATTTGAGTTCCAATCCATGGATGTCCTTCATGAATTTTTAAATGCATAAGCTGCATTATATCTTCTTCCATGTAGTCATTAAATGTTTTCATTACATTTTCGTTCATATCTATCATATTTAATTTTTTTGCTACAGCAGGTAGTAATGTACCTTGTAAAGCAATTGAAAATAATACAATACAGAATACAATATGAAAGACATCATATTTCAAGACAGCAGTACTTGCTATAGCAGTAATAGCAAAGACAGCAGATGTTGCACCACGCAAACCAGCCCATGAGATTAAAATTTGTTGAACGAATTTAGTTTTAAATGGTGTTAAAAGTACAGATACGACAATAGGTCTTGCGATAAATGTGAGGAAAATAGCAATTAAAAGAGCCGGAATAATAACAGATGGAATTTTAGAAGGCGTACAGAGAAGACCTAAAATGAAGAATACTATCAGTTGCATGAGACTTGTAATGCCATCGAAGAAATGCACCTGATTTTTTTTGTTTGGAATATCAGAATTTCCGATTATGATTCCGGCAATATACGCACTTAAATAACCGTTGCCTCCAACAATTGTAGGCAGTACATATGATAATATAGAAACAGCAATCATAAATACCATATCAAAACCACTTGTATCAAACTGAAACCTTTTAAGAAAATGAACAACAGCAATAGCAATTATTATCCCTATGCCTAAACCATATACGATTTGTGCAAAAATTTGATATATAACTTGACCTGTAGAAATTTTACTTGTCAGCATTGTCAATATAATTGTTGTCATAAGATATGCAATAGGGTCATTACTACCGCTTTCAACTTCCAGCAAGGAAGCAGTTCCATATTTCAAGTTCAGAGATTTGGAACGTAAAATTGAGAATACAGAAGCTGCATCAGTGCTTCCAAGTACTGAACCTATCAGTAAACTTTCAAGCCATGATATTGATAAAATAAAATGGCAGAATACTCCCACAGCTAAAGCAGTAAGAAAAACACCTACTGTAGATAAAAGAGAGGCTTTTAAGGCTACAGGTTTTGCGGCACTCCATTTAGTTCCGAATCCACCATAAAAAATAATAAATATAAGTGCAGCAGTACAGATATTTTCAGTTAAGTTATAATTGTTGAAATCGATTTTTAAAATGCCATTAGTACCACAAAGTATTCCAACAGCTAAAAAAGCAAGGAGCATTGGAATGCCAACTTTACTTGTAATTTTATTACATAATATACAAGCAATAATTGCAACAGCAACTAATAAAAGTGTTTGAACCATCATTATAAAAATATCCTCCTTTCAAGTTTAAATATTACTAAAATACGTAAAACATTTATAATAAGTCCTACATATTTTATTATATCATATAAAAATAAAATAAAAGTGAAAAAAATAAAAAAAATCCTGAACTGCCATTATGCAGTTCAGGATTATAAATAAAATTAAGAGAATACAACAGAGTTCCCCAATAATTTGAAATCAGTACAGCTTTTGCAGAGCTCATTTAAAAATGGTGCTATTGTACGGTCAAGAAGATTACCTTTAAAATCAACATAAAACATAACATCAAAACTTCCATCTTGAATAGGACGGCTTTCAAGTTTTACTAAATCCAATCCTTGTAAGAAAAATTTATTTAAACTGTTACTTAAACTTCCAGGAATATTAGCAAGTTTCATCATACATGAAATAACAGAGGCCTCAGGAGAAACTTCAGTATTTTTAGTAATGCAAATAAACTTTGTATAATTAGGAACTACATTAGAGATTTTTCTTTCAAGAATATGTAAACCATTTAAATTAGCACATTCTTCGGAGCATATTGCAGCAAAAGGTTCGTTACTTTGTGATACCATTTTTGCAGCAGTAGCTGTATTATCATAACTTTCCTTAGCAAGATGATGTTTCTCAAGAAAATCTGAACATTGAGAAAGTGCCTGTGGGTGAGAATAAACTTTTGTAATTTTTTCTAAGGTTATACCAGGGCGTACGGCAATACAATTTGTTACTTCTACTGTATTCATGGCAGTTATAAAGAAATTATAATCACCCATTAAATCATTAGTCTGTGTTACAGAACCAGTAGTGCTGTTATAAATCGGAAGAACACCATATTCAATTTCACCTTTTTCAACAGCTTCAAATACACTTTTAAATGTTGGATAGAATATAATGTCACGATTAGGAAAAAAGTTTTGTGTTGCGATTTCTGAATTTGCGCCACGAATACCTTGACAGCCTACTTTTTTAGCTGTTTCAAAATGTGGTTCTGGGAAAACAAGAGTTTCCTCCATTGATGTAATTAACTGCATTTGTAGCTGCTTGCTTATATCTAATAATGATATAAAAAACTTCTGAGATGATTTTTGAAATTTAGGAACAGATTCTTTAGAAACACGTTCTAATATTTCTGTTTCACGGCTGCCTTGAAAAACCGGGAGATTATTAGCCTTTTTATATTGAGCGACCTGAGTACATAATTCCATACGTTCTTCAAAAAGAGCAAGGAGCTGTTTGTCCAGATTATCAATTTTTTTTCGAATTTCATTTAAATCCATAATTTTAACCTTCCTATTGCGTTTCTTTTATTTTATTATACACAATTTTTTTTTAAAAATCAAGATAAAAATCTAAATAGCTATTGAAAAGAAGATACTATTTATGCTATAATAAAATATACGTGCAATTAAAATGATAGTATTATATAAATTATATATTTGTTTTAATTTGTAATATAGATTTAAGTTAACATAAATGGTGGTTTTTTAAATATAAATATTATGAAAGGAGTAAGCTACATAAAATATTATTTAAAATAAAAATATCTGTATTTTGAGTAGCAGAAAACCATGCGAATTTTGGGAATTGACCCTGGATATGCTATAGTTGGGTTTGGAATTTTAGATTATAATGGAATGGATTTTTCTCTTTTAGAATATGGGGCTATTACTACAGAAGCAGGTATGCCTTTTCCTCAACGTCTTAATTGTATCTATACAGATTTATGTTTTTTATTGAATAAATTTAATCCTGACAGTGTTTCAATTGAAAGATTGTATTTTACATCTAATCAAAAAACTGTAATTGATGTAGCGCAGGCAAGAGGTGTAATTACACTTGCAGTACAGCAAAAAGGAATTACTATTTCAGAATATACGCCATTACAGGTAAAACAAGCAGTTGTAGGATATGGAAAAGCAGAAAAAAAACAAGTTATGGAGCTTACACGTCGTATATTAAAATTGCAGAATGTTCCTAAACCTGATGATGCAGCTGATGCACTTGCTCTTGCAATTTGTCATGGACACTGTGCA
>JAFTWL010000082.1 GCA_017465305.1 Ruminococcus sp.
CCCCCCTGAATTTTAAGCTACATTTATTTTTTAGCAATACTGACCCCCTCAAGGGGGCGATAAAGTTGTATTTATATTTTGCTTAAAATTTAAATTTTGTTTCCCACCCCCGTGAGGGGGAAAGTTTTTTACTGATAACAGTATCATAAAATCTGGGGGCGGAATGCCTGCGGAGGCTCTCCGCTATTTTTCTGCATGAGCATTTGCAAGCATAAGTTTAATTCTGTTTTCCTGATTTACACGTGTAGCTCCCGGGTCATAGTCAATTGCCACAATATTAGCATTAGGATAAGCAGATTTAATAGTTCTTGCCATGCCTTTTGCAACAATATGATTAGGAAGACAACCAAAAGGCTGTGCACAGATTATATTTTCTGTTCCTGTCTGAGCAAGTATAGCCATTTCAGCAGGTATAAGCCATCCCTCACCCATAGAAACCCCTTGACTTATGTATTTATCAGCAGCTTCACGCAGTTCCTCAAAGTCATGAAAAGGTCGGAAAACGCCATGCTTTTCCATGCAGTCAGCGAGTTTTTTATATTTTTTATATAAGAAATCATATCCAATATCAAAAGCAATAGTTTTCATATTTTTATACTGATATAATTTACTGTTTGTACCTGTATTTGATGCACAGTATAGAATAAATTCCATCAGAGGAGGTACTATAGGTTCACATCCCTCACTAAGTAAAAATTCTTCAAGATGATTATTTGCAAGAGGTGAGTATTTTACATATATTTCGCCTACAATGCCAACACGTATTTTTTTACGGCTGCTTTTAGGAATTTCAGCGAAGTCGTTCAGCATACGAAGATAATTTTTTTCTGTATTTTTATAGGCACTGCTTTTAAATAGCTTAGGAATTTCCTCTTGCCATCGTTTAAGAACCTGTTCACTTTCTCCGTCATTTATTTCATAAGGTCTTGATTGATGATATAATGTCATAAGCAAATCAGCATAAAGAACGCCATAAATAAGTTTTAAACAAAGACCTAAAGTCAATTTAAAACCACTTGATTTTTCAAGACCTGCAAAGTTAAGAGAAATTACAGGAACATTAGGAAATTGTTCAGCCATACATTTTCTTAGCAGATGTATATAATTTGAAGCTCTGCATCCTCCGCCTGTCTGTGTAATCAGTAAAGCGGTTTTGTCAGGGTCATATTTTCCACTTTTAAGTGCATCCAGAAATTGACCTACTACGAGCAATGCCGGATAACAAGTATCATTATGTACATTTCTTAGACCTTCTTCTACGATATTACGTGAAGAAGATTCAAGCAATTCCATCTTATACCCATATTGAGCGAATATATCGATTAAAATATGGAAATGAATAGGGAGCATATTTGGAACTAAAATAGTATGCGTTTTTTTCATTTCCGGAGTAAACTGTGTATAATTCATATCTAAACTCTCCTATCCAAGCTGAGCCATCTTGACCGCAAATCTCCCCTGAGGTTTATGTTACAATTATTTATTTTTCAATACTGTCCCCTTCAAGGGGGCGATAAAGTTTTATTTATATTCAGATAAAAATAAATTTCGTTTCCCACCCCCGTGAGGGGGAAAGTTTTTTTACTGATAACAGTATCATAAAATCTGGGGGCGGATTGTCAGCGGGGACTCCCCGCTCAGCTTGCAGCTATGAGGCTTCTAAGTCTTATTTTGACAGCACCTAAATTGCTTATCTCATCAATTTTCAGCTGTGTATATAATTTTCCGCCATCCTCTAAAATACGTCTTACTTCGTCAGTAGTAATTGCATCAATGCCACATCCAAATGACACAAGCTGTACAAGTTGCATATCAGGCTGAGTAGTAACATACTGTGCTGCCTGATACATTCTTGAGTGATACGTCCACTGATTAAGTGCTTGAAGTTCAGGAGTAACACCAAGAGAAGATATACTGTCTTCAGTAATAACAGCCATTCCAAGTCCAGATATTAACTTATGTATTCCGTGATTTATTTCAGGGTCTATATGATATGGTCTGCCTGCAAGAACTATTATTTTCTTTCCGTTTTCTCTTGCCTGATGAATTATCTTTTGTGCCTCTTCAGCAACACTGCAACGGAAATTTTCAAGGCTCTGGAATCCCTTTTCTAATGCCGCTGCAACTTGTTTTTTTGTTACATAATCGGAAAAACATTGACTAAGTGTCTGTACAATATGTTTTGGTCTATTTAAATCCAAAAACGGATGGATGAAGTTTTTATCATTGAGTTTTGAATTATTTGCAAGCAATAGCTCAGGATAATAAGCAACAACAGGGCAATTATAATGATTATCAGTTTTTCCCTCATCAAGATTATATGTCATACATGGATAAAAAATCACATCAACATTTTTTTCAAGTAAACTTTCAATATGTCCATGTGTTAATTTAGCTGGGTAGCATACAGTATCAGATGGAATTGTAGCCTGACCTTTATAATATGTTTTTCTTGTACTTCTTTCAGATAATACCACTTTAAATCCAAGTTCAGTAAAGAAAGCAGACCACAAAGGAAGCTGTTCATAATTATGAAGTGCAAGCGGTAAGCCTACAGTTAATTTAGGTGTTCCCTCAGGTTCAAGGTTTGTATTAAGAAGAGTTTCATATTTCCAGTCAACAAGATTAGGTATAATAGAATCCTGTTTTATACCTGCTCCACGTTCACATCTATTTCCAGAAATAAATTTTCTTCCGCCTGTGAAATTTATAACATTTAAATTACAATGTGTAGTACATCCGTTGCAGACTATATTTTTTGACTTGTAAGAAAAGTTGTTTAATTCATCAAGTGAAATAAATGTAGTCGAATCCGGAGCCTGTTCTTTTGCATAAAGAGCTGCTCCGAATGCTCCCATAAGTCCAGAAATAACAGGACGTATAACGTCTTTTTTCATTTCACGTTCAAAGCATCTTAAAACGGCATCATTTAAGAAAGTTCCGCCTTGTACAACTATATGTTCACCGAGTTCTTCAGGAGAGTGGGCTCTTATAACTTTATATATAGCGTTTTTAATTATGGATGATGATAAGCCGGCTGAAATATCTTCAACAGTTGCACCATCCTTTTGAGCTTGTTTTACGCTGCTGTTCATAAATACAGTGCATCGTGAACCTAAGTCAACAGGTTTTTTAGCAAAAAGGCCGAGCTTTGCGAAATCATCAATTTTATAACCAAGGGCAACTGCAAAAGTCTGTATAAAAGAACCGCATCCGGAAGAGCAGGCTTCATTGAGCATAATGCTGTCAATAGAGCCATTTCTTATTTTAAAGCACTTGATATCCTGACCGCCTATATCAATTATGAAATCAACTTCAGGGCAAAAATAAGCAGCAGCCTTAAAATGTGCTACAGTTTCAACTATACCAAAGTCAATTCCAAGACCTGCTTTTAATAAATCCTCACCATATCCAGTGACAGCACTTCCGCATATTTCAAGTTCAGGGCTTTTTTTACGATACATTTTCTTTAAAGCATCTGTAATGCAGTCAAGAGGCTGACCATTGTTAGAGGCATAAAATTCATACAATAAAGAGTTATCTTCCCCGATAAGAACCATTTTAGCAGTTGTAGAGCCAGAATCAATTCCAAGATAGGCTTTACCTTTGTATTTAGTGTAATCTCCACGTTTAACATCATCTTTAGAATGACGTTCACAGAAGCGTTCGTATTCTTCTTTATAATCAAAAAGAGGTTTATCAGCAATAACTGCACTGTTTGTTTTTGCTGATTCTATTTTTCTTATAAGCTGAGATATAGTATATGATTGTTTGTCATGTCTTGCTGATAATGCACATCCATAAGCTACAAATGTAGGAGCATCTTCAGGAAATACAGCATGTTCATCATCAAGTTTAAGTGTTTTTACAAAGGCATTTCTGAGACCTTGTAGGAATGATAAAGGACCACCGAGAAATAATACTTTACCTGTAATAGGACGACCTTGTGCAAGTCCTGAAACAGTTTGGTCAACAACAGCCTGAAAAATACTTGCAGCAATATCATTTTTTTCAGCTCCCTGATTTAAAAGAGGCTGAATATCTGACTTTGCAAAAACGCCACATCGTGAAGCTATAGGGTAAGTCTTTTCAGCTTTCAGGGACATTTTATCCAGTTCATTCGGAGTTACATTTAAAAGTGTAGCCATCTGGTCAATAAAAGCACCTGTTCCGCCTGCACAAGAGCCATTCATACGCTGTTCAGTTCCATTAGTTAAAAATATAATTTTAGCGTCTTCCCCGCCTAATTCAATAACGGCATCAGCATCGGGATAACGCTGTTTTACAGCAAGAAAAGCGGCCTGAACTTCCTGCTGAAAAGGAATATCAGCAGCGGAAGCAAGCCCTAATCCAGCAGAGCCTGTAATACATACATAGAACATGCAATCAGGGAAGTCATAAGATATTTTTGAAAGCTGTTGTGAAACAGTTTCTTTTATTTTTGAAAAATGGCGTTGATAAGATTTATGAAGAATCCTGTTAGATTCATCAAGTATAACAGTTTTGACAGTTGTAGAACCAACATCAATACCAAGTGAATATATTTTCATTTCGCATCTCCTTTGCGGGTAGGGAGTCCCCACTGACAAATCCTCCCTGAGATTTACACTACATTTATTTATTTTTCAATACTGCCCCCTTAAGGGAGCAATACAACTTTTATTTTAATTATTTTGTTTTATAATGTCTCCCCTGAAAGGGGAGATGGCACGAAGTGCCAGAGGGGTAAAATACAATTCACCCAGAATTGCCCCTGGGGGCTATGAGAGTATCATAAATATTTTAAATTTCAAATATTGGGGGTTACGCCTGCGGAGGCTCTCCGCAAATGATTCTTGGAACTCTTTTAGAAATACCACAGATGATTTCATATCCGATAGTACCGTAAAGACCAGCAAGGTGGTCAGCAGTTAGAGGTTGGTCGCCGAACATGATAGCTTCATCGCCAGGTTTAACCTCATCTTTAACATCAGTAATATCAAGCATCAGCTGGTCCATGCAAACACGACCAATAACAGGACAAGCTACACCATGTACGATAGCTGATGCACGATTAGATAGCAGTCTTGCATAACCGTCAGCGTATCCGATAGTAACAGTAGCAATTTTTATAGGCTTCTGTACAGTATATGTTCTTCCATAGCTGATGCAATCACCTGTTTCAGCCCATTTTACATGGGAAATACCTGCCTTTAAAGTCATTACAGGTTTAAGTTCTACAGGAACAGGAAACGGAGCATTAGGCAATAAACCATACATAAGAATGCCTGCTCTTGCAAGTGTGCTTCTTGGATTAGGATTTGTAACTGAAGCAGCACTGTTCATAAAATGCAGATGCTGTAGTTTATGGCCATTATCAGCAAGCCAGTCATAAACGCCTATAATGCGTTCTTCCTGTTGTTTTGTGTAAGCAATATCCTCTGTAGAATTTGAATCTGCAACGGCAAAATGTGTGTAAATGCCTTCTATAGATAAGTTAGGTAAATCAAAAACAGATAAAATTTCTTTTCCACACTGTTCAATGTCTTTGCACTGCAAGCCGATTCTACCCATACCTGTATCTAATTTTATATGACAGCGAACGGGAGATAATGCATGTTCAGAAAGTTCTTTAGCATATTCTATAGAAAGAACGCCCTGTATAATATTATTTTCGACAAGTTTTTCAGCTAATTCCGGTGGAGTATAACCAAGTATAAAAATTTCAGAATCAGGGCAATAATCTCTTACAGCAAGAGCTTCTTCCAGATTTGAAACAGCAAACCATCTGACACCGATGTTCCATAATTTTTTGCATACAGCTTCATCGCCGTGTCCGTAGGCATTCGCTTTTACGACTGCCATAAAATCTGTTGTTTCAGGAAGTTTTTCTTTAATAGCTTTTACATTACTCTCAAGAGCATCAAGGTTAATTTCAGCCCATGCACGATGTAATATTGGTTTCATATTCACTAACGCCTGCTTTCTCTAAAATCAAATCTTCGTCTTTAATTTCTTCATTGACAATAATTCTTGGAATTCGTCTTGATACATTGCAAATTACTTCATCACCGATAGTATCATAAAGGAAAGCCAGATAATTTGCAGTAATCGCACCTTTCCCAAATAGTATAACCTCATCGCCTTTATTCACAGATTCAGCAATTTCTGTGATATCAAGAGTGAGATAATTCATATGAACTTCTCCGACAACAGTACAAGGCACATCATGTATGAGTGCCTGAGCTTTGTTTGCAAGAAGTCTTGAATATCCATCAGAATAACCAACAGGTACAACAGCAATAGTTTGTTTTGTTTTTTCTATATATTCTATCTGAACCACTGTAGACTTTAAACGCATAGCTGGTTTAATAGGTATTGGAACAGGATATGGAGCATTTGGTAATAATCCATACATAAGAATTCCTACCCTTGAAAGAGTGCAACGAGGGCTTGGGCAATATACAGAAGCTGCACTGTTCATAAAATGAATATGTTCAAGTTTATGACCGTTTTCAGCGAGCCAGTTATACACATTAACAATTCTGTCCTCCTGACGGCGTGTATAAGCAACATCTGCTATTTCAGGGGAGTCAGCAGCAGCAAAATGTGTATAAACTCCCTCAAGTTTCAGATTAGGAAGTTCAAACATCGGAAGCAATTCTTTTCCGCAGGTTTCTGTATCAGTACAGCGTGTTCCGATTCTGCCCATGCCAGTATCTAATTTTATATGTCCTCTTACAGGTGAGGTTGCTGATTCGGATAATTCTTTTGCATACTCCATAGAGACTATACCTTGTATTATATTATTTTCCGCCAGTGTAGGTGCAAGATACGGAGGAGTATAACCAAGTATAAAAATTTCAGCTTCAGGGCAATATTTTCGTACGGAAATAGCTTCGTCAAGATTTGCAACAGCAAACCAACGGATGCCCATATTCCATAGCTTTTCACATATATTTTCATTGCCATGCCCATATGAATTGGCTTTTACTACAGCCATATATGTGACGTTTTTGGGTAATTTTTTTTGAATGCCTCTGACATTGAATTCAAGGGCATTAAGGTCAACTTCTACCCAGGCATGATGCAGGGCTGATTTCATAATTTCAACATCTCCTATCCGAGCTGAATTAGCTCGACCGTTGTCCGCCCCTGTATTTTAGGCTACATTTATTTTTTAGCGAACTGTTCCCATCACGGGGGCGGGAGCTGAACCAGCTTCACCGTTGCCCGCCCCTCATTTTAGGCTACATTTATTTTTCAGCAAGCTGCCCCCCATCACGGGGGAGATAGACTTTAATTTATATTTAAACATTGCAACGCCGAATGGCGACAACTTTTTTCTTTTGCTTACTTTTCTTTTTTCAGCAAAAAGAAAAGTAAGGGGATTGCGGTCAAGCTGGCTCAGCTTGATTTTGTTTTGTTGATATGGTATAATAATAAAAAAGATTATAAAAACACTATAATTATAAAATAAGTAATGTAATATAGTGCTTTAATAATATTTTAATATTATTTATTTTACATTGGGGGGAACTTATTATGCATGAATTATCAAGAATTCAGGACTTTTCATTTTTAGAAAATCATGATAAAACTTTGTGTTTTTCCGGACACAGACCAAAAAAATTTCCTAAAGGAGATATTTGTGGTTGTCCCATAACAGAAATAATAAAAACTATTTTAGCATTTTTAATAGAAGATTCCATAAAGCAGGGGTATCGTTATTTCATATCAGGTTTATCAAAAGGTGTTGATTTATGGGCATTGGAGTATTTAATTTATCGCATAAAACATACACCTATGAAAGAAAAGCTTCATCTAATTGGTGCTGAACCGCAGACAGATTATATAAAATCTATGAAAAAGACGAGTGAAGAAAAATATATTATAGATAATTTTTTTAAAATTGCTGATGTTATAATTACTGTATGTGAAAGTAAGGGAGCATATACATTTATCAAACGAAATGATTATATGATAAATAATTCACAATGTCTTATTGCTGTAATAAATGATTATGACAGTGGAACGGGATATACAGTTAAAAAAGCGTCAAACAGCAATCTTGAACTTAGAATTTTAGATATAAGCAATCCGTTGACATTACTTAAATTAGTGACAAAATATCCACAGCTTATAAGAGTAAAAACGTCAAAAGAACGTTATGAAATTTTTTTTGAAAATGCTGAAATTTTAAGTGATTTAAATAACATGATTAAAAAGTGATAATAATCACTGTATTTATATCATAACACAAATTATTATAAATTGCAAGTGAGTTGATGAATCTGTATAGTGAAATTTTAGTGTAAAAATATTTGCCAGTTTTAGTGATAATGATAAATAGTAAAAAATAAGCGACTGATATGTTGAATTAAATCATCATACCAGTCGTTTTATTATTATATATCATTTGTATTAAGAGCAGTTTCAGTTTGCAGTATAAGTACTATCATGAATATCAATGAAAAGGGATTCTAATTCATCAATATTATTGTATCTTAAATTTAGTTTAAGTAATACGCCACCATACCCACGACTTGAATATCCTTCTGGAGGATTTTTTGATAATTCATATTTTTCAAAAACAATTTCGCTTAGTTCTTTAATTTTGCTTTTATCTAAAGTCTGAATAATAAAGTCTTTAGAAAGTAAGAATTCCATATTTGAAAGTCTTTTTGAGTCCATATTTTCAGCATTGGCATCAGGATTATTTGCTGCCAGAGGTAGAGGTTCATTTTTATACTTTTCCATCAAGATTTCACAAGCGTCAGAACGTTGTGACAATTCACGAAAACAACTATAAGATAAATCAAATTCTGCCATAGCTTGAGCAGGATTACTTGATATTGAAAGTAATCCATCACTATGAAATGGATATTCAAGAACTTTTTCTATTAAGTCATCAGTAGACATATTTGAAAGTACATCGTCAGGTAAATTTAACATTCTTTCACGTTCAGCAAGTACACCCTCATGAAAATCAGTGGTGCTTTCTTTTTTATTATTTTCATTATCATTATAAGATTCAGTTATTTCAGATGTAGATGTATTTACATCTTTTATGTCATTGTCTTTTTTAAAAAAGAGGATTGCTACTATTATTATTGCAATTAAGATGATAGCAGATATTAAAATAACAGATAATTTTTTCAATTTAAAAGACATAATAATACACCTCCTTTTAATAATCTTAATTTAACAGAGCATTTGGGATATGAGTTAAATCTATATTGCATGATACATCTTCTGTATTGTACAAGTCACAAAGATAATCCCAAAATTCCTTATCAGACATTTTGAAAAGAAGCTTATACTCTTCTTCAGCATTTCCACCAGCTTTTTCAATTTCTTCAGGCGTTGGGATATGATAATCAAGGTTATATTTTTCATTGAAATCATCAATAATTACTTTATAATTATATATTGAACGTTCAGCTTTTTTCATATTCTTCATATTTTTATTAACATAAGCATCAGGCATATGAGTTAAATTTAACTTATTTTCATCTGTAAAGCCTTCTTTTTTTGACTTGTCATATTCTTCACAAAGATAATCCCAGAATTCTTTATCAGACATGGCTGAAATAGATTCATATTCTTTTTCAACATCTTCACCAGTTGTACGCTCTTCTTTTGAGATGCTTGTACTTTCTATAGGAGCATAATCAATAGAAGAGGCATAAAAATTGCAGATACAGGAAATGGACATTGCAGTTACTGTAAAGGTTAATATAGTTTTTTTCATAAGACCATCTCCTAATTGAATATTATATTTAGTTGCTGTTTTTTGTATATTTCCATTATATATTATTTTTTAATCTTTGTCAATACTTTTTATTCCGTTTTATTAAACAAATATTTACTATGGGAATTGTCTATTTTGTATAATTCGGCAAAAACAAAAAAATACCGGCAACGTTAAGCAATTACGTTGCCGGTACTGGCATTTTATTATATTATTTTACTTTACATCTGGCAGATTTGCAAAACTTTTTTCAAGTTCTTCATCAGTTGGAATATAGTCACTCATTTCATTGTTATGGAACTTTTCATAAGCAAACATATCAAAATAACCTGTGCCAGTAAGGCCAAATAAGATAGTTTTTTCTTCACCTGTTTCCTTGCACTTAATAGCCTCGTCAATAGCAACACGGATAGCGTGTGCACTTTCAGGTGCAGGAAGTATGCCTTCAATTCTTGCAAATTGTTCAGCAGCTTCAAATACTTCTGTCTGGGTAACACTACGAGCTTCCATAAGTCCCTGATGATGGAGTTCAGAGAGTACGCTGCTCATACCATGATAACGAAGTCCACCGGCATGGTTAGGAGAAGGCATGAAGCCACTTCCAAGAGTGTACATTTTAGCAAGGGGACAAACTTTTCCTGTATCGCAGAAGTCATAAGCGTATACACCACGTGTAAGACTTGGACAGCTTGCAGGTTCAACAGCAATGAACTGATAATCAGCTTCGCCACGGAGTTTTCTTCCCATAAATGGAGAGATAAGACCGCCAAGGTTAGAACCACCGCCGGCACATCCGATAATAACATCAGGTTTAATATTATATTTATCCATAGCAGTCATAGTTTCAAGACCAATAACAGACTGATGGAGAAGAACCTGAGAGAGAACGCTTCCAAGAACATAGCGATATTCACCGCCAGTAGAAACAGCAGCTTCCACAGCTTCGGAGATAGCACATCCAAGACTTCCATTAGTTCCAGGGAATTCAGCAAGAATTTTACGACCTACTTCTGTAGTATCTGAAGGAGAAGGAGTTACAGAAGCACCATATGTTCTCATGACTTCACGTCTGAATGGCTTCTGCTGATATGAAACTTTAACCATGTAAACTTTACAGTCAATGTCAAAGAAAGAACATGCCATGGATAGAGCAGTACCCCACTGACCAGCACCTGTTTCAGTTGTAACACCTTTGAGTCCCTGCTTTTTTGCATAGTAAGCCTGAGCAATAGCAGAGTTAAGTTTATGACTTCCGCTTGTGTTGTTTCCCTCAAACTTATAATAAATTTTTGCAGGTGTCTGTAATTTCTTTTCCAGGCAATAAGCACGAACAAGCGGAGCAGGACGATACATTTTATAGAAGTCACGGATTTCCTCAGGGATAGGAATCCAAGGGTCATCATTATTAAGT
The DNA here is from genome assembly GCA_017465305.1 of Ruminococcus sp. Lineage (GTDB taxonomy): Bacteria > Bacillota > Clostridia > Oscillospirales > Ruminococcaceae > Ruminococcus_C. The sequence goes on from JAFTWL010000082.1 coordinate 11,145, forward strand.
TCCTGCTTAACGAGTTCCTTACAGAATACAACTTCCAGTTCCTCTGGAGTTACAGGTTTACATGTAGCAGGATTTAAAAGTGGGGCTGGTTTTATTTTCATGTCAGCACGGACATTGTACCAGCTGTCAGGCATTTCATCTTCGGAAAGATAAATTTTATAAGGGATGTTTTGATTAGCCATAGCGTAAAGCTCCTCTCAGTAATAAAAAATGATAGAAATTGTACAAATTTAATAAGAATATTATATTATTATATCACATTATTGTTCATTTGTCAATAAGCTGAACCAGTTTGTTGGAGTATCTTAAATTGTATTTCTCTTTATATATCAAATTTGATACTATTGTATATAATTATAAAATGCGTCCTTTTTGATGAGGTCGGTATTGCTGAAAAAATAAATGTAGCTTAAAATTCAGAGGTGAACTGCGGTTAAGCTAGCTCAGCTTGTTGACAAGAAGAAATTTCTATGGTATAGTTATATATAATGACATACTTCTTCGCATAACAAATTTATTAAGTAACAATAGAAATATGTCGTATAAAGTATAATATAATTTTAAAAAATGTAAGGCAATAGAAACGGAGGACTTTTCAAATGGGTATTCGTATTCTGGGAACAGGCAGCTACACACCGGATTTTCAGGTAACAAATGATGATATGGCAAAAATTGTCGAAACAAACGACGAATGGATTCGTACACGTACAGGAATTTCTACAAGACACATTTCAGACGGAGAGCCTACATGGTATATGGGGGCACAGGCAGCTAAAAGAGCGATAGAAGCAGCAAATATTGATTCAGCTGATATTGGTCTTATAATTGATACAACAATTACAAATGATTATATTACACCATCTATGTCATGTATTATTCAGCGAGAAGTAAAAGCAGTAAACGCAGCATGTTTTGATTTAAATGCAGCTTGTTCAGGCTTTGTGTATGGAATGGATACAGCACACAGATTTTTAATGACAGACCGAAAAATGAAGTATGCTCTTGTAGTTGCAAATGAAAGTCTCTCCAAAATTACAAACTATAGTGACCGTTCATCATGTATTTTATTTGGTGATGGTGCAGCAGCAGCAGTAATTGAATATGATGAAAATGCACTTTATACAAGTCATCTTGGAGCAGACGGAACAGGTGCAAAATATTTGTATGCAAGAACAGCAGTTCCAGAGTCACCATTTTCAAAAGCTGAAAATCGTGAAAAATACAAAGATGAAGTAGGAGCAGGCCCAGAAGGTTGGGAACATACAATGATTCAGGATGGAAAAGAAGTGTATCGTTTTGCGACTCATGCCCTTGCTAAAGCGGCAAACCTTGCAGCTGAAAAAATAGGATTCGATTTAAATGACCTTGATAAAGTCGTTCCTCATCAGGCTAATATGAGAATAATAGAAACAGCTATGAAGTATCTGAAACAACCAATGGAAAAGGCTGTTGTAAATATTGCTAACCATGGTAATACTTCAAGTGCATCTATACCTATAGCACTCGATGAGGCTGTAAGAAGTGGTGAAATCAAGCGTGGTGATAAGATATGCCTCGTTGGCTTTGGTGCAGGTCTTACATATGCAGCAATGATTTTAGAGTATTAAAAAGTTTATTTAATATAATAAAAGTATAATTTTTCCGAATAAATCAGAAAGGAATAATAAAAATATGTTAAATCTTGAAAGTTACAAAGAGCCATTAAGCTTGGATACAAGAATAACAAAGCTTCTGGGCTGTAAATATCCGATACTTCAGGGCGGCATGGCATGGGTAGCAGAAAGTACACTTGCTGCAGCTGTTACAAATGCAGGTGGTGCAGGAATCATAGCAGGTGGAAATGCACCTATTTCATATTTAAAAGAACAAATCAGAATTTGCAAGGAAAAGACAAACGGCAAGCCATTCGGCGTAAATATTATGCTTATGAGTACTAATGCTGATGAACTTGCACAGCTTGTAATTGATGAAAAAGTACCTTTTGTTACAACAGGAGCAGGTAACCCAGGTAAGTATATGGCAGCATGGAAAGAAGCAGGAATTAAAGTTATACCTGTAGTTCCTTCAGTAGCACTTGCAAAGCGTATGGAGCGTTCTGGAGCAGATGCAGTAATTGCAGAGGGAACAGAATCAGGCGGACATATAGGACAGAATACAACAATGTGTTTAGTTCCACAGGTAGTAGATGCAGTGTCCATTCCAGTAATAGCAGCTGGTGGAATTGCAGACGGAAGAGGATTTGCAGCTTCAATGATGCTCGGAGCAGAAGGCGTTCAGATTGGAACAAGATTCCTTGCAACTGAAGAATGTCAGATTCATGAGAACTATAAAAATCTTGTAGTTAAGGCAAAGGATACAGACAATGCAGTAACAGGTACATTTTCAGGAAGTCCATGCAGAGGAGTAAAAACAAAGTTTACAAAGAAACTTCAGTCCATGGAAAAGTCAGGAGCATCACCTGAAGATTTTGAGGCAATAACAGTTGGTTCACTTAGAAAAGCAGTTGTAGACGGAAATGTAGAAGAAGGTTCATTCCTTTGCGGACTTATAGCAGGAATGGTAACAGAGATTACAACATGCGAAAAAGTTGTTACAGAAATCATAGAAGAAGCAAACGTAATACTTTCACGTCCATTTGTAAAGTAATTTAATAATAGTATATTTAAATAAAAAAGAAAGGTTTTGATTTATATATGGCAACAGCACTGATTACAGGAGCATCACAGGGAATAGGTGCTTGTATAGCAATCCGTCTTGCACAGGATGGATATAATATCGCAATAAATCATTTTCCAAGTGAAAATGACAAAGCAAATGCGGAAAAGGTAGCTGAGCAGTGCAGAGAATTCGGTGTAGAAGCTGAATTATATCCTGCGAATGTAGCTGATTATGGACAGTGCGAAGAGATGGTTAAGGCAGTAAAAGAAAAGTTTGGAACAATAGATGCACTTGTAAATAATGCAGGAATTACAAAGGATGGACTGCTTGTAAGAATGTCTGAAGAAAATTATGATGCTGTAATAGCAGTAAATCAGAAAAGTGTATTTAATATGTTAAAGCTTGTAGGTGCAGTAATGATGCGTCAGAAGAGCGGAAAAATTGTAAGTCTTGCCTCAGTTGCAGGACTTTACGGAAATCCTGGACAGATTAACTATTCAGCTTCAAAAGCTGCTATTATAGGAATGACAATGACAGCAGCCAAAGAACTTGGTTCAAGAGGAATAAACGTTAATGCAGTAGCACCTGGACTTATAAAGACACCAATGACAGATGCTTTGTCAGAAGAACAGCGTAAAGAAATGATTAAGGTTGTTGCAATGAAGAGATACGGACTTCCTGAAGAAGTAGCAAGTGTAGTATCTTTCTTATGTTCAAAAGATGCAAGTTATGTAACAGGACAGACAATCGAAATTTCAGGCGGTCTCTCCATGTAGCAAGCTGAGTCAGCTTGACCGCATTCCCCTCCTGCTTTTTACGTTACATATATTTTGTAGCAGATTTAACTTGTATTTTAACTATTTTTGATTTTCAAAAAAGTTTTTTTGGTCAAGCAATTTTTTCAAAAAATGCTTGCGGAGCTCGAGGCAGAGCCTCGAATGCACCGAAGGTGCATAAATCATATAAAACTATAAGGAGTAACTATATGAAGCGTGTAGTAATTACCGGAATGGGAACAATAAACCCATTAGGTTGTAATGTTGAAACCTTTTGGGATAACATAAAACAAGGAAAGCTTGGAATTTCCAAGATAGATTTATTTGATACAACAGAAGTAGAAGTCAGTGTAGCCGGAATAGTAAGAGATTTTGAACCTATTGACTATTTGGATAAAAAAGATATACGTCATATGGAGCGTTTTACTCAGTTTGCAGTTGCAGCAGCACAGCAGGCTATGAATGACAGCGAACTTGATAAAAATGCTGAAGACCTCTATCGTTGTGGTGTTATAGTTGGCTGTGGAATAGGCGGACTTGAAGCAATGCAGAGAGAACACTCAAAGTATTTGGAAATGGGTGCAAACAGAATATCACCGTTCTTTGTACCTGTTATGATTTCAAATATGGCAGGCGGACAAGTTGCAATGAAAACAGGATTTAAAGGTGATAATTTCTGTACAGTTACAGCCTGTGCATCAGGAACTCATGCAATAGGTGAAGCATTCCGTAAAATTAAAGATGGTTATCTTGATGTCTGTCTTTGCGGAGGAGCAGAATCAACAATTACAGAGTTTACAATTGGTGGATTCAAGACCATGAAAGCTCTTACAAAGGAATCAGACCCAGCTAAAGCGTCAACGCCATTTGATAAAAACAGAAGTGGTTTTGTACTTGGTGAAGGTTGCGGTATTCTCATGCTTGAAGAGTATGAACATGCAAAGGCACGTGGTGCAAAGATTTATTGTGAAATTGCCGGATATGGTGCAACATGCGACGCATATCATATGACATCACCAGCACCGGATGGTTTGGCGGCAGCAAAGGCAATGGAACTTGCATACAAAGAAGCAGGTCTTAAGGCAGATGAAATTACGTATATCAATGCTCATGGAACATCAACAGGCTTAAATGATAAATATGAAACAAATGCTATAAAAATAGCTTTAGGTGAAGAAAATGCACATAAAGTAAAAATCAATTCTACAAAGTCAATGACAGGACATATGCTTGGTGGAACAGGTGCAGTAGAAGCAATAGTAACAGCATTATCAATTAAAAATGACTTTATTCATCAGACAATAGGCTATAGCACACCAGATGAGGAGTGTGATTTGAATTATTGTACAGATGGAGCAGTTGAGATGCCTGTAAATGCAGCACTTTCAAATTCACTTGGATTTGGCGGACATAATGCAACACTTTGTTTAAAGAAGATTACAGAATAACAGGAGAATTAAAAATTATGTATAATATTGAAGAAATTGAGAAGCTTGCTAAAACAGTAGCTGAATGTAATCTTGGAAAAATAAAAATCGAAACAGAAGATTTTAAATTGACAATAGAAGGACAGAGTGCAAAGTCTGTTGTTGTACAGAATGCACCAGTTTCAGCAGCAGCAGTGGTAAGCACAGAGACAGCAGAAAAGTCAGCATCTGAAACAGAAGCACCAGAAATCAGTGGCAACTGTGTAAAAGCTCCTATTGTGGGAACATTTTACTCAGCACCAGCACCAGACCAGAAGCCGTTTGTAGCTGTAGGCGATACTGTAAAGAAAGGCGATGTATTATTCATTATAGAGTCAATGAAGCTTATGAATGAGGTACAGAGTGATTACGATGGTGTAGTTAAAGAAATATTCGTTGCAAATGGCGAAGCCATTGAATATGACCAGCCTATAATGCTTATCAAATAACATTAAGCTAAGCCCAAGCTGAGCCAGCTTGACCGCATTACCCCCTGATTTTTACGCTACATATATTTTGTAGCAATACTGATTCCCTCCAGGGGCGATGTAACTTGTATTTTAATTATTTTTGATTTTTAAAAAAGTTTTTTTGGTCAAGCAATTTTTTCAAAAAATGCTTGCGGAGCTCGAGGCAGAGCCTCGAATAAATAATATTAAAAGAAAGGAAGAGCATAACGATATGTCAGAAGTACTTTTAAACCAAGAGCAGATAAAAGAGATTATACCACACCGTGACCCATTTCTCCTAATTGACGAGGTACTTGAAATGGAGATAGGCAAGAAAATAGTTGCAAGAAAGTACATGAAAGAAGATGATTATTGGTTCAAGGGACATTTTCCTGAAAAACCTGTAACACCTGGTGTACTTATGATAGAGATGCTTGCACAGGCAGGAGCAGTATGTATTCTGTCACAGCCTGAATTCAAAGGTAAAATAGCATTATTTGCAGGCATAGACAAAGCTAAATTCAGAAGACAGGTAGTACCTGGTGACGTACTGGACTTGGAAGTAGAAATCATAGCACAGCGTGGACCTATGGGAATCGGCAAGGCAGTTGCCAGCGTAGGCGGAAAAAAAGCTGTCACTTGTGAAATAAAGTTTGCAGTGGAGCAGTAGGGAAATGCAGGATATGAAATTTAAAAAAGTTTTAATTGCAAATCGTGGCGAAATAGCTGTAAGAATCATACGTGCTTGCCGTGAATACGGATTAGGATGTGTTACTGTATATTCAACTGCTGACAGAACCGCACTTCATGCAGAAATTTCAGATGAATCTGTTTGCATAGGGCCTCCAAATACAGCAGACAGCTATTTAAATAAAAATGCTCTCATAGAAGCATGTAAAATGACAGGTGCAACAGCAATTCACCCTGGATTCGGTTTTCTCTCTGAGAGTGCAGAATTTGCAAATATGTGTCGTGAAAATGGTATAACATTTATAGGACCATCACCAGAATCAATTGCAATGCTTGGAGATAAAGCGAGAGCAAAAGAAACAATGAAAAATGCAGGCGTGCCTGTAATTCCGGGTTCTGATGGTGCAGTTTCAACACTTGAAGAGGCAAAGGAAATTGCTGAAAAAATAGGTTATCCTCTTCTTATAAAAGCATCAGCCGGTGGTGGCGGAAGAGGTATACGCCGTGTAGACAAGCCAGAACAATTTGAAGAGCAATGGTCACTTGCAAGAGACGAAGCAAAAAAATTCTTTGCTGATGATACAGTATATCTTGAAAAGCTTATCATAGGGCCACATCATGTGGAAATTCAGATTATTGCAGATATGCAGGGCAATGTAGTAGCACTTGGTGAACGTGACTGTAGTATGCAGAGAAGAAACCAGAAAGTGCTTGAGGAAAGTCCAAGTCCGCTCATGACTCAGGAACTGCGTGAAAGAATGCAGGAAGCAGCAGTAAAAGCAGCAAAAGCGTGTGGTTATTACAATGTAGGAACGATAGAATTTCTTGTTGATAATGACAAAAACTTCTACTTTATGGAGATGAATACACGTATACAGGTTGAACATCCGGTAACAGAAATGGTAACAGGTATTGACTTAGTTCAGAGTCAGTTACGTGTAGCACAGGGATTGCCTTTAAACTTCAAGCAAGAAGATGTAATAATACGTGGTCATGCTATAGAATGTCGTATAAATGCCGAAAATCCTGATTTTGATTTTCGTCCATCACCTGGTACAATAAAAGCTCTACATATTCCAGGTGGTCCGGGAGTGCGAATTGATAGTGCTGTGTATCAGGGATATACTATTTCTCCATATTATGATTCCATGATAGCAAAATTGATTGTTCATGCTCCTACAAGAGAAGAAGCAATAAAGAAAATGCGTTGGGCATTGTCTGAATTCATAGTAGAGGGAATAGAAACAAACATTGATTTTCAGCTTAAACTTATAAAAACTAATGCTTTTGAGACAGGTGAATATGATAATTCTTTTCTTGTTTCATGGCTTAATAAACAAAAGAAATTAAAATGATATAAAGGGTGGTGGTAAGAAAAAATGTTAGAAGATTTATTTAAAACAGTCACCAAGCGTTTCTATGATGGTGATACAGAGCCACAGGAACAACCGTTTAAATGTCCAAGATGTCAGCATACAACACCTTTCAGTGTCTTTCAGGAATCAGGAAAGGTTTGCCCTAAATGTACATATCATTCACGATTGACAGCTCAGGAGCGTTTAAATATAACAGTTGATTCTGAAAGTTTTATAGAATATGATGAAACAATGCACAGTGTAGACCCATTGAAATTTCCATCTTATCCTGAAAAGGTAGCAGTTTTACAGCAGAAAACAAATCTGCGTGATGCAGTTCTAACAGGAGAATGCACAATAAAGGGAAATCCGGCTGTAGTTATTATAATGGATTCTCATTTTATGATGGCATCGATGGGAAGTGTTGTAGGAGAAAAGGTAACACGAGCATTTGAGCGTGCAACAGAAAAGAAACTTCCTGTAATTGCATTTACAGCCTCAGGCGGTGCAAGAATGCAGGAGGGAATAATATCACTTATGCAGATGGCAAAGACATCAGCAGCAGTACAGCGTCATAATGAAGCAGGTTTATTGTATATAACAGTAATGACTGACCCGACAACAGGCGGAATAACAGCATCATTTGCATCATTGGGTGATATTATAATAGCCGAGCCTAAAGCACTTATAGGATTTGCAGGAAGAAGAGTAATAGAAGGAACAATAAAACAGCATTTGCCTGATGAATTTCAACTTGCAGAATTTCAGCTTGAACATGGTTTTGTTGATATAATTGTAGAACGCAATAAAATGCGTAGAACATTATCACATTTAATTAAATTAAATAAAAATGATATTCATCAGATAACAGATATTACTGAAAATGAAAATTTAGATGATGCTGATAGTGATAATAACAATAACAATGAAATTGTAAATAATCGTTCAGCGTGGGATAGAATGTTGCTTATACGTGACAAGAATCGTCCTACAATACGTGATTATATGCCAAGAATTTTTGATGATTTCTATGAGCTACATGGAGATAGATATTATGGTGATGATGGGGCAATAATTGGCGGTATAGGAAGACTTAATGGTATACCTGTTACTATAATAGCTGAGGTAAAGGGTCGTAATATTCAGGAAAATAAGGCATCTAATTTTGCGATGCCACATCCTGAGGGTTATAGAAAGGCGTTACGTCTTGCTAAGCAGGCAGAAAAATTCCATCGTCCTGTTATCTGTTTTATTGATACACCTGGAGCTTTTTGTGGAATTGAAGCAGAAGAAAGAGGACAAGGCGAGGCAATAGCAAAAAATCTTGCAGAATTTATGTCACTGAAAACACCTGTAGTTTCAGTAGTACTTGGAGAAGGTGGAAGTGGCGGAGCATTGGCACTTGGAGTATGTGACTCCCTTGCAATGCTTGGAAATGCACTTTACTCTGTAATATCACCAAGGGGTGCAGCGTCAATTTTGTGGAAAGACGCAACAAGGGAACAGGAAGCTTGTGAAGTTATGCAGATTACAGCTGAAGATATGATAAAATTCGGTGTAGCAGAAGCGATAATTCCTGAACCTGAAGCAGGTGCACAAGGTGATTTAGATATAGTGTCCAAAAATATTAAAGAATATTTGGTGAAAACGATAACAGAAAAATTGCAAAAAGATATTGACGTTTTGCAAAAAGAACGTTATACTAAGTTTAGAAAAATTGGCATCTTTGAAGAAGGCTGATTTTTTGAAATATCAGATGAATAAATAGTCAAAAAAGGACAATTAAATTTATTCACAAATAATAACAAAACGGAGGAATAAAAAAATGGTATTTGACAAACTGAAGGAACTCATTGTAGACCAGTTGGATGTAGAAGAGGATGAAGTAACTCTTGAAGCAAAGATTCAGGAAGACCTTGAAGCAGATTCACTTGATATTGTAGATTTAGTAATGTCAGTAGAAGATGAATTCAGTGTAAAGGTAGAAGATGAGGACGTAGAAAAGATTAAGACTGTAGGCGACCTCGTATCATTTATCGAAAGCCACATTGAATAATTAAAATTTACATTAAGATTAAAAAAATATCCGGTATGCTCATTGTTGGCGTACCGGATATTTTTTAGTAAGAATTATTACTGACAGTTTTGATTATTGTTCTGCTGTCTGTTCTGATTCTGGTTTTGGTTATTCTTGTTCTGATTTCTGTTCTGACTTTTTGAATTAGAGTTTTGGTTGCTTGGACAATTTTTGTTCTGGTGCTGATTGTTTTCAAGTTCATCAAAATAGCTCATAGTTATCTCCGTTTCTCTGCCCTATAATATAATTATAACCTTATAATTATATTATAGGAGTGCAGTATTATCAATAATTTGAATAATAGGCACACAGAAGAAATTATACTTTATAATTTATCAACTGTGCTATGTAAGTATTATGCCATATAACGATAAATATATAACAGGAAAAATTTTCAAGTGGAGAGTTTCCACCGACAAATCTTCCCTGAATTTTAAGCTACATTTATTTTTCAGCGATACTGACCCCCTCAAGGGGGCGGTGAACTTGAATTTTAACTATTTTTGACTTAAAATTAATTTTTGTTTCCCACCCCCGTGAGGGGGAAAGTTTTTTAAAAGATACAAGTATCGTAAAATCTGGGGGCGGATAGCGGTCAAGCTGGCTTCAGCTTGGCGGAGAGCCTCCGCAGGCAAATCCCCCCTGAATTTTAAGCTACATTTATTTTTCAGCGATACTGACCCCCTCAAGGGGGCGATTTCGCTTTTATTTAAATTATTTTTGTTTAAAATTTAAAATTTTGTTTCCCACCCCCGTGAGGGGGAAAGTTTTTTAACTGATAACAGTATCGTAAAATCTGGGGGCGGATTGCGGTGGAGCTGGCTCAGCTCCCACCCCTGTGAGGGGGAATTTTTTTCACTGATAACAGTATCATAAAATCTGGGGGCGGACAGCGGTCAAGCTGGCTCAGCTTGACCAGTTGTCGTGATACATAGAGAAAGTAGTAGTAACTCCATTTTTATTTCCTGTAATACAGATAGCTGAAATTCTTTTACGTTCAAATATTCCATTAAGCGTAAACATATCATTTAAATCAGCATAAGGAGTACCATTTACAACAGCTATATTTCTTGACCATCCACGATTAGAATAAGCGGATTTAAAATTAAGACCTTGTGACGGATTGCTCGTATATGTTCTGTCAAAAGGAATTTGTTTATGTCTCATAATGCTCATAGATAAAGCTGTTGAGTTAACAAGATAAAATTTATCATAAGAATCATCAATATCCTGCATATGATAATGACTTATAAATTTGGTATAGTCATAAACTGTCTGATATGAAAGCAAATCATCAGTATTGTACTCTAAGACTAAATCCTGAGAAGGTAAATTTATCTGAACAGTGTTTGTCTCACGTATATATGGATAACGTCCATTAAGTTTATAGCAAAGGTTTGCAACACCATCCCACATTGAATCGCCATCGTCAACATATATATAATTACTTGTATCTGTATTTTGTTCCCACTTAACACAGTTAGGGAAAGTATAATACATACTCATGATTTTATCAAGTGATATATCCGTATGTAGTCCTGGAATCATTTCATTTTGTGTAAGCAGAGAAGTAAAACCTCTTGAATAAATTTTAACTGATTTAAAATTGTATTTAGAATTATAAGTAACAGTGTCGATTAAACCATCATGAATAGTTTTTCCGTCAATATTAAGTTTTATACGTGCAATTGCATCAGATTGAAGTCCATCAGGAACTTTGAGCTGAATAAAAAGTTCAGTACATGAGCGATAAATATCTTTTTCAAATTTAAAAGCAAGTATATCATAAAAAGTATTTTGTTCGCCATTTGGCTTATATAAAATAACTTCTGTCATCAGGCATTCACATCTCTTTCTATAGCATCAACAACAAGAAATTCAAGTTTAAAAGGAAGAAGCATATCAGTTCCATCCTCTTCACCAGAATATTGATAAAGATGACAATTTGAAAATTGCATACCAGCAAAAGAAAATGAAAAAATTTTATCTTCACGTAGAGACTTATCAAGTTGATAAAATAATTCAGAAGGGGATTCGCTTCTGAAAAATACACCATTTACAATAAGCCTTTTTGCACGAAGATTGCAGTTAGTAAAAATAGTATCGCCTGATATGGTAGATTGTTCTGAAAAATTTCTGACACCTGTAATATTATATTTTTGTATGTAGAAAGGAATAGTATTGATATTGATAAGAAAACCTTTTTTATTTTCAGTAAAAAACAAATTAAACTACCTCCTCATAAAATCCATTTATGGAGAACAATGCAATAAGTGTTTGTTTACGCAGTAGTTTATCTATAGAGGGTGATTTTGTTTGAAATGATATAAAAGTGCAATCAGTTTTAAGCATTTCAGGAAGAATAAATTTATTAAAGCGTTGATATAATACGGCTGTTTCTGTTTCAGGTGGCATAAGAATTGTGACAGATAGAGTTGCTTTTATTGGGTAATAATTTTTTGTATCATGCACAATGGGAACAGATGCTTTGCACTCTTCAATGTTAAGAACAATAAAGCCATCATGTTCTTTTTTTATAACGGGAATAGCATCGAAAGCAGTATATACAGGCATAGAGTTATCCCCTGATTGTAATTTAGTTTTCATTGTCTGCATTATTGTTTCCAGCAATGGAGTCATCCTCCTTTTCGTGATAAGGGCATGGCAGGAAGAAAAATTCAGTATCTTTAAGTAATGGTGAAGCTAAAGCACGATATTCAGATACAATTTCTTTTGCTAAAGCAACTTGCTGTTCAGCGTTTGTATTTTGTGAAATGCTTCCTGCATAAGTACAAGTAATTTTGTCATGATTAGCTATAGCTTTAGTTCTGTATAGATTGGCAAGTGCAGCAGCAAGAAGTTCAAGTGATGGTTCGTGTGTAGTGAGTGGTTTTCTGAGTGAATTTCTGACTGTTTCAATAGCCATTTCGATAAAAGTTTCTTCAGATTGAACAGATTCTGACTGAGAAAAATAAATATAAAGTTCTCTGATTTTTTCAGGATGCATATTGGTTACCTCCTTTGCACAGAATATGTGCTAATAATGTACCTGCGGTACAGTTTGAGGCTCTGCCTCAAACTCCGCAAGCATTTTTTGAAAAAATTGCTTGACCAAAAAAACTTTATTATAATAATTAACATAGGTAATGGTCAAGTATTTAACTTACATACGAAAATCATCAAGTTGTTGCATATCAATATCCTTTTCGAGTGCCAGTTGAGAAACACCACATTTTTTCTGTTCACTTTTAAGAGTATTTTTTAAAGAAATCAGAGCAGGAAGCGACATAAATTCAGATGCCTGAGAGATAGATTTCTGCACATCAAAATTATTTAAAAAGCACAACTGAGTAATTTCTTTTCTTGTTTCATTTTCGATTTGCTTGATTATTTCAGACTGTTCTTCAAGCTTGAGTTTAAGTGATTTAATTTCTTCGTTGTCATCATATTCATCATTATTAAAACCATTTGTAAAATGTTTTGTTACACCTGCTTGTCTTTGAGCAGGAACAGCGACAAAGCTCCATTCATAAGCATCTTTTATATCTGATAAGATAACATGAGCCATATTATTTTTATACATTTTACCCTTTGCATGAATGCAGTGTGATTGATGTATATCTTTGCCGCATACAGAACAAATATGAGAATCAGCTCTGCATGAAATACTTACTTCTTTTTTAATTCCAGCATCTATTTCACGAATAAGGTCATGATTGGCATCAGTTCTGACCATATAAGCAGAACCCTTCACATATGTATAAGGTTCACCAATGCTTGTTTTTCGTGTAGGGTCAGTGACAAGTTCAGTTTCAAAAATTCTTGCTGTCTGGTTACTGCCTTTAGGATTATGGTCAAAAATACCTGTTTTTCCCACAAAAAGGTTTTTTAATTCTTCAAGAGCAGGTATGGAGAATCTCTCTAAATCTCTGTCTATTTCATTATCGCAGAGGCATACATCAAAAAGATATACTTCTTCAGCAGTATGTTCTCTGCGTGTAAATTGATTTAATACATTAAGTTTATCCATAAAAATACCTCATTAAAAATATTTTTTAAAAAGCTTTTTCGGTGCAGCAGTTTTCTCGAAAAATGCTGCCGGAGTTTGAGGCAGAGCCTCAAATGCACCGTAGGTGCATAGAATTGAAATAGCGGATATAAAAAATCCGCTATTACAAAAATTAAATATTATTATTTTATATAGTTAAAACGTGTACAGCTTCTTTCATAATTACACGGAAGCCGACCTGAAGAGACATAGAAATTAAATCAAGCTGATTATCAATAAGCTTATCAGTTTCCATAATCAAATCAGTGCCAGTAATCATTTCAAGAGCAAAGTTCTTATCAATTCCAATAATAGTATTATTATCAAGCGTAGTAGATTTACAAAGCACAGCACCAAAAGGAAGATAAATCTTACCTGTAGAAATATCTTTAGTAGTTTCTGTCATCTGTTCCATAGTCATAATATTAGCCATAACAGAAGGTGAAGCAATAAGAGTAGTCATATCGAAATTAGTGAACTTTCCACAGAGTTTAGCTAAATCTGAATATTCAAGAGAGTTACCACTTTTCGCAGTTGTAGAAATAGCTCCTTCCTTAAGAGCAGTCATAGCCTTGCTTACAATTGAATTAGCCATTTTTACACCAATACCACGAAGAATAACAGCAAAAGAGTCAAGACGCTGACGGCGTACAGCTTCATAAGAAGCACGGATGACACGACCGTATTTTGTAAGTGCAAGCGGTGTATTTCCCTCATTTATAAGAGAAACAGGCAGAGAAGTTCCCTGAGATACAGTTATTGAATAATTGCCATTCTGTTCAGTCAGTTCACATCCAACATACTGTGTTGATTCAGAACGAATTTCAGAGGCTGTCAAGTCGGATAAAATAGAAGTTTCCATACCCTGACGAATAGCACGTCTTATAAATTCAGGAAAGAGAACAGCACTTTCAGTAGTGGAGAAGAATTTTTCTACTCTGTCGCAAGCTGGTCCACTGATACGAATATCAAATCTTTTAAGCTGACGTTCATAAGCGTCAAGGCCAGCAAGAGGAGAATCCTGATACTGTTCAGAAGGGTCAACAGATTCAAGAGCCTGCAAGAAGCTTTTTCCTGTCAAGTGATACATACCTTTTTCTAATTTTACTGATTGATACATAAAAACACTCCTTTAAAGTATATAATTAAAAATTTTGATTTTAATACAAATAATATTTTTGTTACTGAATACGTTTTTCAATTTCCATAGCCTGAGCATTATGTAAGCGAGCCATAGCAAGTTCTGTTTCGTCCTGCAAATTAATATTATCCCATATAACTTGTACATCAGCCTGAGAACCTGATAATCTAAGAAAAGCAGATGAAATTTTAATAATAACAGGTGTTAAAAGTCTGCGGAAATACTCCAGTTCAGAAGTGAGAATGTCAGATTGTTGTGTGCTCATACGTTCTGTAGATGACCAGTTGAGGCCGAGAAGAAATGGTGGTATAGATAATCTTGATACAATTTGTTCGAGTAGCTGACGTACAGGAATTTCAGTATTGAGAAGCGGATTTTCAGCACCAATAACTTTAATGTCAACATCACCAGCACATACAAAATCACGGACTTCACCTCTTGAACCGGCTTTCATGCCTTCGCTCCATTCTTTAGCGATAATTTTAGCACGTTCACCAGCGTATGCACGTTCTGAAGGGTCATTAGATGGACGATATGTAACAGCATAACGCACATTTCCTATACGGTCATAATTTTGACCTATACATTCATAAATACGCAGAAGAATCTGACTGAGTGCAGGAAGACCATGCAGAATAGAAACACCGTATATTCCATCAGGTGGCGGATTCATAGCAGTAAACACAATTCTTTCAGGATGACGGACGGGAACAGGTTTTTCACTGTCTGAACATCTGTGGAAATATTGACATTCATCGGATTTTGTACCCTTATGAATTATAATTCTGTCAGGCATAGCACAATAAAGAGAAGTTATACATCTTGCTTTAGGGTCAATAACAATTTCCCCAAGAGCATTGCCATACATCAAAAGGCTTTCAAGATAGACATCTGTAAAGCTTTGAATAGAAATACTTGAAACGCCTACAGGAACAGAGGAAAGAAAATAATCAAGAGCTTTTTGCATATTGTGGTCAGAGCATTCAACTGTATAATTTCCTGTAAGTCTGATAATTTTAGTAATAGCAGCACCTATAATGGGGACACTGTGACAAAGATTGTTATATAACTGATGTTCAAGAGGGTCGGGCAAATCTGAATATATTGGTTGAGATACATTGCGACTTTTAGTAGGTATAAGGATAGAATTATTAGAAACTGGTTGTTTTCGTTTGAATAGTCCCAAAAATAAAAACCTCCTTTCCAAGAGTATGTTTTATATTTAATACATACTCTTAATAATTTGTGTGGAGAGATAACAGCTTAACGCTCAATAGAAACGGCAAAAAAGCTGTCTTTGTTTTCATGACAGAGTATAGTTGTAACGAAATATCGCATATCATCCATAGCGTGGTCATATTCTTTACGAGGTGCATCTCCGGCAGATGACGTATCCCAGCAATACAAGCCAAATTCACGGAGAATATCAGTACAGCTGAAATGAAATTTAATGCGGTCATTTTGAAGTGCGTCGCTTACATTTTGAATACCAGACAATACAGCGTTGTTCGCCCTTACAACACGAAATTTACCATGTCGTTCAATGCATGCAATCATACTTGCAGCCGAAGGGTCAATTACAAGAGTTTCAATATTTTTATTCCCAGCAAGATTCACAAATTCATTGTAATGTTCTTCATCGGTACGGGAGTGACCCGCCTTACGGGCATCGTAATAATATTCATTTATACGATACCAGACACCATCACAATGACCCCAAAGCCCACATGAGCATGGGTTTACAGTACCATAGTCACAGGAAATTATGTATCTGTCACATTCAGGGCATTCCTTGACAACATGCCGTGTCTCCGAGAACATCGGATATATAAGCCCATCAGATACAGCCCATTTTCCAAGGACAAATCTCTCATAAAAAACTCCAGCATAAAGTCTTTCATAGCGTTTTCTGACATCATCAGAAAGACCAGGATTATCATCCATTGTGAAATGCAGATATAGTGCATTTTTTTTATCTTTGTGACAAATCCACTCACGATAAAACCAGTGATAAGGGTGGTCGGGATTGCAATTGAACCACATTTTAGAACCTGTTATAGAACAACGAGCTAAAGCCTGTTCAACAAAAGAGCGAGGCATAAGAGCAACTTCATCGAGAAGCACACCGCTAAGTGTCATACCTTGAATAAGTGAGGCGCTGCTTTCATCACGTCCGCCGAATAAATAGAAGCGATTTTGGAGGTTACCAAGTGAAATATCAATATAATTGCGGCTTATTTTCTCCTGACATTCAAAGCCAAGAGTTTTTAATGTTTGCATAAGCGGAACAGCGATGTTACGTCTTAAAGAGGTAATTGTTTTGCCACAAAGGGCGAAGTCTGAATTTTTAAAACAGGACATAGCCCAGCAAATGAAGCTTATAGACATACAAACAGTTTTACCACTTCTTACAGAGCCGTCACAAATAATAGCATCCATGTGTTTGTATTCAGGTAATGCCCACCAGCGAAGAACAAGAAGTTGTTTATCAGAGAAAGATTTAAACGTCATTATTCCCAGCCCCTGATAGTGCACCTAAAAGTTGTTCAGCAGCACTTGAACAGTCCTGCTTTTTGCTATAAGACAGAATTCCGTCCATAGCTTTCTGGCGGTCGAAAAATTTAATTTCAACTCCGCCATTTTTATCACGTTTGATTTCGGATACAGAAAACAGGTCAAGCTTATCAATCATTTCGTCTGAGGAAAAGGTTTCTGAAAATACAAGTTTAACAGCATCATTATTACTGCCGAAAGCAAGACGTTCAAGACCGATAAGGACGCTTTCTGAAGTAGACTGCGAAAAAGCAGAACGAATTTTTTTTACAAACTCCTGACACTCATTACGCATGAGAACTTTTGTACCGATTATGACAGCTTCATCAGGGCTGAAACCAGCTTGAATAGCAGCTTCTCTGATGTTGCCGAGTTTTGCATACCATACACAAATTAAGCTGTCGGTTTTTGATATTCTGTTTTTCAACTTTAATACAACTCCTCTCTGTCAAGAATATCTGAGAGAGTAAAAGATAATTTAATTTAAAAACCTCTCTCACTAATACCCGTATCCGTGGCAAAAGTTGTACGTTTGAGTACAACTTTTTTTCAAATTTATATTTTGTTAATAAAATTTAGCTATACATACAATTTAATGATATTAAATTTATGCAATATAACGAAAAGCAAAAAAATATATTATATACTCTTGACAAACAATATTATACGCTGTATAATATAGATGAAATCACAGCATAATAATATTTAATTATAGAAGTTTTTTCAGTGCAGCAGTTTTTTCAAAAAATGCTGCCAGAGCTCGAGACAGAGTCTCGAATGCGCCACAGGTGCATAATAACCGCATTTGCTATTTTGAATCATGGGAGACATAAAATTAAGATAATAAATTTTTATTATGGGAGTAATAGCAAATGCAGTAAAAGTTATACTTTATAATGAACACCGAACGAGCGTAAGCGAGGACGTTCGGAAATTAGAGAATTTCTTTAAATTTATTTATTTTTTTAACTTGATAGTATCCGTCCGGCAAAAGGGGGATACCCCTGCTTTTGCCTGCGTAATCACTTGTTGCCCCAACTTGTGTGACTTTTATTTGTTAAGAAATTTCCTGAATTTATGTTTAATTTATTTTGTTATCTTTTATTTTTTAAAGGGAAACAGGCGATTAAACAATTTTATGCACCTATGGTGCATTTGAGGCTTCTGTCAGCAGGGATTCCTTGTGCCTTAAACTCCGCAAGCATTTTTTGAAAAAATTACTTGACCAAAAAACTTTTTTGAAAATCAAAAATATTTAAAATTCAAGTTATATCGCCCCCTTGAGGGGTAAGTATTGAAAAATAAATAATTGTATTGTAAATCTCAGAGGGGGTTTACGGTCAAGCTGGCTCAGCTTGGCAGAGAGTTCCCGCTGACATCTCCTCTAATATTTGAAATTTTAAATATTTACAATACTGTCATAGCCCCCAAGGGCGATTTAGTGTAAATTTTATTTGCAAAAATATTTAAAATTCAAGTTATATCGCCCCCTTGAGGGGTAAGTATTGAAAAATAAATAATTGTATTGTAAATCTCAGAGGGGGTTTACGGTCAAGCTGGCTCAGCTTGGCAGAGAGTTCCCGCTGACATCTCCCCTAATATTTGAAATTTTAAATATTTACAATACTGTCATAGCCCCCAAGGGCGATTTAGGGTAAATTTTATTTGCAAAAATATTTAAAATTCAAGTTATATCGCCCCCTTGAGGGGGTGGGTATTGAAAAATAAATAAATGTAGTGTAAATCTCAGGGGGGATTTGCGGTCAAGCTGGCTCAGCTTGGGAGGTGAAAGATGTGAGCACATTTTCAGTTAGTACAGCAATTTTAGATGCAATAGTATTATCATTGGCGAGGCATCAGGATATATACGGATATATGCTGACGCAAGAAATACAAAAGGTATTTCCTGTATCAGAATCAACACTATATCCAGTATTGAGAAGGTTGCAGAAAAATCATTGTCTTAACTCATATGACAGCCCATGTATGGGGAGAAACAGAAGATACTACAGAATAACAAAAACAGGAGTAGAAACTCTTGAACAGTATCAGAATGAGTGGAGCAAATACAAACAGCAAATTGATTATTTTTTAAAGGAGGAAACAAAATGACAAAATCAGAATATCTTTCACGACTTGAGAAAGCATTGAAGACATTATCAGAGGAAGAGAGAAAAGAAGCACTTGACTTTTATGCCGCATATTTTGAAGATGGTGGAACTCCGACAGACCAGCCGGAAGAGGCAGCAGAAAGAATATTAAAAGAAAACAAGGAAAATAATATATTATTAGAAGAAAAGAAAGAAAACCAAGTAAAGAAATCAAATATAAATATACCGCTTATTATATTATTGATTATATCATCGCCTATATGGTTGAGTTTGTTGGTGGCATTTTTTTCTGTAATATTATCTGTTATAGTTGTAATAGCAGTAGTTCCAATTGCATTTTTATTTGCGTTTGTTTTTGCTTTAATTTATGGTTTTATGATGGTACCTGTATATTTCCCGAGAGCATTGTGTGTATTAGGAGTGTCATTATTTTCAGCAGGTATAACAATGCTGTTATTTAAGCCATGTTTAAAATTATTAGTTCTAATATGCAAAGGCACAGCATCTTTGACGTGTAAAATGTGGAATAGTATAAAGCCTAAGAAAGGAGTGTGATTAAAATGACGAAAAAACGTTTATTTTATATTATAGCAGCAGGTCTTATTACTTTTGGAACAGTTTTATTTTTAATAGGATTTTCTTTAAAAGGAATGAACACAGAAAACTGGATGAAGAAGTTAGAAATTAAAGATAATTATTATAATGTAGAAGAATCATTCACATCTGTTTCAAGTAATATATGTATGGGAGATTTTAAAATTGTCCAGAGTAAAGGCAAAGAATGTACATTAGAAGGAAAAGATGTTCCAAAGAATGCTTTGAAAGTATATGTTGAAGATGAGACATTAAATATAGAATTGAGATTAGATGAACCTAAGTACTGGTATTATCATGTTTCATTTTTTAATAGCATAAAAAGTCCTGAATTTACATTATCACTTCCAGAAGCTATTTATGATAATATAACAGTTGATTTAAATTTAGGTAAATTATCAATTGAAAATATGAATGCTAAAAATATCACTGCAACTTGTGATTGTGGAGATATTAAAATGGCAGGAATAGCAAGCGATTATCTTGAAATAGATGAAGACTTGGGAAAAGTAGATTTAGATAATGTAAGTGTAAAGAATAAATGTAATATTGAAAGTAGTTGCGGAGACATAAAAATAAAAAATAGTTATATGTATGGAAGCGGTTCATATATAGCTAACTTAGGCAATTTTGATATAACAGAAAGTACAATAACAAGTGGTGATTGGGATATTGACTGTGGTGATTTAAATATAAAAAAATCATATATATATGGAAGAAATGAGATAGATATAGATTTAGGAAGTTCAGATATTTCACTGTACGGAAAAGCTGAAGATTATTCAATAGTTACTGATATTGATGTAGGTGATGTAAAAATTAATGGTATAAAAGGAGTACATTACAATCCAGGTGCAAAGAATAGTTTAGAAATAAATTTGGATTGTGGAGATGCTGATATAGATTTTATGGAGGAATAGAATGTGGAAATTTTTAAAAGAGAAATAGAAGATAAAATAAGAGATATATATATAACTATGACTGATGGGAGCGTTACTATCAGATGTGA
The DNA here is from genome assembly GCA_017465305.1 of Ruminococcus sp. Taxonomy (GTDB): domain Bacteria; phylum Bacillota; class Clostridia; order Oscillospirales; family Ruminococcaceae; genus Ruminococcus_C. The sequence goes on from JAFTWL010000082.1 coordinate 32,072, forward strand.
TGAAAATGCAGAACTTACAACGATATACGCAGAGGATGCAAGAGCAGGAAGCATTTTCTTTACAATGAAAACAGGTGGACTGATGTATATTGATTGTGAAGAAGATTTTTCATCTGATATATATATTACAGTTCCAAAGCGTTATATCCCCTATATAAGTTTTAATGGTGGAAATGCAGACTGTATTTTTTCAAATCTTTTTTTAGGATTAGTTTTATGTAAGACAGAGGGTGACTGCTCATTTCATAATATAGAATCCATAGAAAGATTTGAAGTAGAATCAATTTACGGAGATGTTTCAATACATGAATGTTTCATACACAATCCAAAACTTAATATACAAGGCGGAAGTCTTATTATAGAGGACAGTCAATTTATACGCAACTGTGATATTATAACTAATAACAGTGATATAAAATGTAATTTTATAGGTAGTGACAATTATTATAATATTGTAGCAAAACCGCCGTTAGATGAAAAGTTTATATTAGTGAACGGGAATCGTGGGGAATGGAATCACTTTCCTGTAGATGTAAGATGCTTTATTACAGTGTCAGGAAAGACTCATAAAGATATTGAGTTCAGAATAGGATATGAAAACGAAGATGAAGAAACAGATAATGATATATTTTTCAATTGATAATTAAAATAATAAAATAAAGGAAAAAATAAAATGGTTTATACAGTTACTTTTAATCCTGCCCTTGATTATATAATACAGTTACCTGAATTAAAAGCAGGTAAAATGAACAGAACGCAAAAAGAAAGTATAGTAGTTGGTGGCAAAGGAATAAATGTATCGCTTGTTTTGCAACAGCTTGGAATAGAGAGTACTCTTTTAGGATTTATTGCAGGATTTACAGGGCAGGAAATAGAGAGAGACCTTGAATCGAAGGGTTGTATATGTGATTTTGTAAAATTACAAAAAGGAATTTCAAGAATCAATGTAAAGCTTAAAGGTCAGAATGAAACTGAAATAAATGCGCAAGGACCTGAGATTGATGAAAATGCACTAAACAGACTCAAGGATAAAATTATTAAACTTAATAATGGTGATGTTCTTGTATTAGCAGGAAGCGTCCCTAAAACATTATCAAATGAAGTGTATGCTGACTTTATAAAACTTTTATCAAAGAAATCAGTAGATATTGTAGTTGATGCTGAAGGACAATTACTGGATTCTGTACTTTCATATCATCCATTTTTAATTAAGCCGAATCATCACGAATTAGGGCGACTTTTTAACACAAGTATTAAAACAAAAGACGATGCAATATATTATGCAAAGAAACTTCAGGATAAAGGTGCAAGAAATGTACTTGTATCAATGTCAGGTATGGGAGCAGTATTATGCACTGAAGATGGAAATGTATATAAAAGAGATGCAGCAAAAGGAGTACTTATAAATTCTGTAGGGGCAGGAGATTCAATGGTAGCTGGATTTTTAAGTGGCTGGATTGAAAAGCATGATTATGAATATGCACTGGAATTAGGTATGTCAGCAGGAGCAGCAACAGCATTTTCTGAGGGATTAGCAAAGAAAGAAGATATTAAAAATATATATGATGAAAATAAAAAGGACTGATAAAATTATCAGTCCTTTTGTAATATAATAAAATCATTTATTGTATCTTGATTTGTTCTTTGAGTAGCTGCATAAGTTCAATATCATCTTTTGAAACTTTGATATTACTACAGATTCTTTTACCTTCAGCTGTTGTAAGAGTAAGTTCAAGAACGCTGTCCTCAGCGATATTTTTTGAAACAGCATCAAAAAACATAGGAACTTTAGGGTGATTATTTCTGAATTTCTCCATAAGAGATTTTAATTTCATCATAGCAATAGGATTCATATAATTTTTGCTGATTAAACATTTAATTTATCAGCAAATACACCTCCTTAATAAATTGTGTTAGAAGGTATTATATCATATTTTCATAAAAAAGTCAAATAATATATCATATACAAAGTGCAATCCATAAGCTGGCATCAAAAATATTTACATTGCCATCTTTATTTAAATCCATATAGAAATTGCCTTTAACATCTTCATAACCAATCAGGAATTTACGTAAGTAAATATAATCCGACAGATTGCATTCACCATCAAGATTTACATCGCCAATAATATATTTTATTTCAGTAGTTGTGTTTTCTGTAGTAGTTGTTTCAATTGTAGTCATCTCAGCTGTTGTATTTTCTGTAGTAGCAATTTTAGTTGTAGTCATCTCAGCTGTTGTATTTTCTGTAGTAGCAATTTCAGTTGTAGTCGTCTCAGCTGTTGTATTTTCTGTAGTAGTTGTTTCAGTTGTAGTCGTCTCAGCTGTTGTGTTTTCTGTAGTAGTTGTTTCAGTTGTAGTTGTCTCAGCTGTTGTGTTTTCTGTAGTAGCTGTTTTAGTTGTAGTCGTTTCAGCTGTTGTATTTTCTGTAGTAGTAATTTCAGTTGTAGTCGTTTCAGTGAATGTAGTTGTAACAGTTGTTACAGAAGATTCTGTAGTAGTAGTTGTCTCTGAATAATAGTCATTTACACTAAGTTCAGGAAAAACTAAAGCCACATCGTCATAAATACTCTCAGGTGTGTGATTTGACAAAAAATATTCTGAACCACGCAAGAAGAATTTTCTTAAGGAGGTAGAATCATCCCATGTTGTATCGACTCCGTACCATTGACCGTCAAGCATTACATAGTTCCACATATGTGCTGTTGAGGCGGTTCTGTTATAATTTCCGATTACGGAGATGCAAGGGATATTTTCTCTGTCGCAAAGTACTTTAAAAGCTTCGGAGTATCCCTCACAAACAGCATGATAAGGGTCAAGCATAGAGCCGGCAATAGAACCACTGAAAGCTGCTGTTTCATCGTAAGTAATTTGTTCAACGAGAGTATCATGAATATAAGCACATTTTTCAGCATCAGTTTCACCTTCTATAACAAATTCACTTATAACTTTATCAAGTTCCTGTTTTTTCTCTAACACATCATCGATTGAGTTATAATTTTTATCATATCCCAGCTTTACAGCAATAGAAGATATTGTAAGTGTATACGTTCCGAAAAATATATTTCTTTTAATATTCATATCGACAGGAGTTATTTGTGTATCTTGAATGTTAAGCCAGAACAGCATGGGTTCATCCAGAGATAGTGAAACTATACCTGAAACAGTGGAATGAATAAGGGAAGTATAATATGTACTTGTTTCTTCCTCTGTCCAGTTATTCATATTTCGTGATGAAACTTGTAATGATATAGATTCTGGAAGTGATATTGAAATCGCATCAACAGAAGGTGTTTCACAAAGTGGATATAGAGCATCATAAGTAGCCTTATTATTCTCGTCGAGCTGGTCATAAAATAAAAAATCAGAAATATCTAAATCAGAAAAAATTACAGGAGTATCATAAAAGATTGGTGAATCATCAAATTGAATTGTAAAATTGCTGTCAGGTTGAATTGTTTCAGCATACACAGGAGTTGAAAAAACAGGAGATAATATTGAAACACTAAAGATTATACTAATCATAAATGATGTTTTATTTAATTTATTCATTGTGGAACCACCTTTTCAAATTATAATTATCAATTTAGAGGGATAAGTTATTTTGCATAAAATTCTGAATATTTTCTTGAATATTATTATAACATAATAATATATATAATACCTTAAAATATGCTTAATAAAAATAAAATTTTGATTTATATTATAAAAAATCTCCTGTCTGTTATTAAAGTTAAGACAGGAGATTTTGTTAATTATTTTTTTGATTTTCAATTTCTTCTGCACGAAGCAGAGCAGTATCAATATGGTTGCAGAAATTTTTTTCACCTATTATATCAGTAAATCCGGCTTTATGCATTGCCTTCATAGGTTGCTCGTTGACATGAGAAAATACAACCTGAATACTATTTTTTTCGCATTTTTGAATAATTTTTCTGAGTGTTTCAATACCCGTTGCATCAATTGCAGGAACATTTCTCATTCTGATTACCAGAACATCTATTGAAGTATCAAAAACTACTTGCATAAATTTTTCTGAAGCAGCGAAGAATATTGGACCATTTATCTCAAATACTCTTGTATTTTTAGGAACCTTTTTAAGTTCAATATGGTCAACGTCGTTTTCCTCGTCTTCACTCATGTAAACCCATCCATGTACATCTGTAACATCGGACATTCTTTTCATAAAGAGAATAGCAGAGAGTACAAGGCCAGCACATATAGCAACTACTAAGTCATATACTACAGTAAGAACAAGAGTTAAAACTAATACTATAACATCGCTTTTAGGAGCAGTTTTTACAGTATTTACAATTGTTCTCCATCCGCTCATATTATATGCTACCTGAAATAAAATAGCTGCGATAGTTGGCATTGGGATTAGTTTTGCATATGGCATCAAAAGCAGCAGAATCAACAGCAATACAACAGAATGCACCATACCAGCAACAGGGGTACGGCCACCATTTTTTATATTTGCAGCAGTTCTTGCAATAGCACCAGTTGCAGGGATACCGCCAAGAAGTGCAGAAGCAATATTACCTCCGCCCTGTGCAATCAATTCCATATTAGAGCGATGTTTTGAACCTATCATACCATCAGAAACAACACACGATAACAAAGATTCAATTGCTGCTAAAACTGCAATTGTAACAGCATCCGGAACAAGGTCTTTTAACTGTGAAAATTGAAAAGACGGAAAATGAAATTTAGGTGCAGCTGAAGAAATTTCATATAAGTCGCCAATTGTATTGACATTTAAATCAGCAATTTTTACAACTGCTGAACATACTATAACAGCAATTAAGGAAGCAGGAATTTTCTTTAGTTTATTTGGCCAGAAAATAAGAATAGCCAGAGCAAGTAATCCAATAATAAATGCCTGAACATTAAAAGTTGAAATACAAGTTGCTACCTGTTTTAACTTATCAATAGTTTCTACAGGTGATTCCTTAAAAGTTAATCCCATAAAATCTTTTAACTGTCCGATTATAATGGTAACAGCAATTCCAAATGTAAAACCAGTAGTAATAGTGCTTGGGATATATTTAATCAATGTGCCTAACCTGCATATGCCCATGATAATAAGCATGATTCCAGCCATAATTGTAGCTACAATTAAACCATCCATACCTTTGTTTGCGACAATACCGGCAACAATAGTAGCAAAAGCAGCTGTAGGGCCAGCAATCTGAACACGGCTTCCGCCGAACAATGAAACTATAAATCCGGCAGCAATTGCAGTGTATAGACCTTGTTCCGGGTTTACACCAGATGCAAGGGCAAGAGCAATAGATAGTGGAAGAGCAATTATAGCAACAATGATACCTGAAATTACATCTTTTACAAACTGCTGTTTGTTATAAGTTTTCATAACGGAAAGCAATTTTGGTTTAAGCTTTTCTTTTGGTTCCACGAATGTGTCTGTTTTCATAAAATATACGCCTTCTTCTTATATAATATTAAATTGTCAGAAGCTAATTATATCATGAATATATAGTAGATTCAATAATTTTTTGTATTTTTATTTATTTGCACAACATATAAGAATAAAAGCCTTAAAATTGTGTTGAATTTTTAGAATAATGCAATGTTTTGATGCAATAAAACGTAATTTGACTTATATTATTATTTGATGAAAAAAATTATAAATAACAGAGGTTATTATAAAAAAGTAAATACGATTTTTACTTTACAATCTAAAAGAAGTGTGGTATAATTGTAAAAATGAAAAATCAACCAATACTGATAAGGAGCAAAAAAATGAGAGTATATGGTGTAATCATGGCAGGCGGAGGCGGAACACGTTTCTGGCCATTGTCAAGGCAGAAAAAACCGAAGCAGCTGCTTAATCTTTCTGGTAAAGCACTTATGATAAATGAGGCAGTTGAAAGGCTTTCATATACAGCAAAACAAGAAGATATTTTCATTGTAACAAATTCAGAGCAGGTTTCTGATATGCGTAAGGCTGTTGCAGAACAAATTTCGTCAGACCATATTTTATCTGAACCATTATCACGTAATACATCAGCTTGTATAGGCTATGCAGCAATGGAAATTATTAAAAAGTATGGGGATGGAATCATGGTAATCACTCCATCTGATGCTTATATTCAAGATACAGCATCATTCACTCGTACATTGGCTACAGCTGTAAGAGCTGCTGAAAAAGAAGATAAGTTGATAACGATAGGAATAACGCCTTCATTTCCGGCAACAGGGTATGGATATATAAAATTTGATAAAGAACAGGATGCAGAGGCAAAAACTGTTTTAGAATTTAAAGAAAAACCTGATGAAGAGACAGCTAAATCATATTTGTCAACGGGTAGATACGTCTGGAATAGCGGAATGTTTATATGGAAAGCAAGCACTATTCTGAAAAAATTCAAAGAGTTTATACCTGATATTTATGCAGATATTGAAAAAATAGGCGAAGCCATGAATACAAACGATGAATATAGAATAATTGATAAAGTATATTCTGAAATACGGAAAATATCAGTTGATTATGCGATTTTAGAGCCATCAGCCAGTGCTGGCGATGTGCTTGTTGTACCGGGTGAATTTGGATGGAATGATGTCGGTAGCTGGGATATGATGGAGGTGTTACATAAGCCGGATTCTGATGGAAATATTAAAATAGGCGATGTATTGGATATAGATACAAAGAATAGTGTAATTTATTCAAGTGGAAGATTTGTTTCAGTTTTAGGCGTAGAAAATTTAGTTATAGTAGAGACACCAGATTCTGTTATGATATGTGACAAGGGAAAAGCTCAGGATGTAAAAAAGATAGTAGATGCAATACAGGAAGAGGGAAGAACAGAGCTTCTTTAATTTAAATAAGAAGTGACACGAAGAACCATAGTGGTTTCTTCATGGAGAATATATATTATGAAATGTTTTATTTTAGCTGTAAATCATGATGAGCATGTAGAATCTCTGTCAGAAAAGGTTTATCTTGAGCAATTTTTTGAAATACAGAAAAGTCATTCTATATTTCAGTCAACAGTGGCAGCAAATATACCATACTGTGATTCGTTTATTATTATAACAGAATGCAAATATCATTCTGTTATAGAAAATCAGATGAAAGTATTTCAGGGCATATCATACAAGTGTATATTTAAAGAAAAATCAGAAAAATTATCAGATTTAGTATCATCTTATATGACCTCATATTTTGAATTTTCATTAGATGAACTTATATTTTTAGTATTAGCTAATCATGTTGTAAATTCAAGGATATTTTCAGCTGGCGAAATTTCAGGATATAAGGATGCTATGATTAAAGCTAAGAGATATGCTTTGACTGGTGATGCAGTGACTTTTGAAATAAACACTGATAAGTTATCAGAAGATACAGGAATGTTTTTATTGAAAAATGAAACATATAAAGAGAAGTTAAAAGGTGTAAATTCTATAGAAAAACTGAGTAAATTAAAAACTGTTACTATAAATTTTTATTATAATAATAAAAAAGAGCATTTAAATACATCAGATAAAGAATCAATGATTTTACTTTCTCCATCATTTAAGGATTACTTATGGGGTGGAACAAAATTAAAAGATGTGTATAATAAACAGTGTGACTATAGTGTTATTGCTGAGAGCTGGGAATTGTCAGCACATACGGCAGGTCAAAGTGTTGTTTCATCTGGTGTATATAAAGGACTTTTATTTTCAAAATATTTAGAGACTGTCGGAAAAAAAGCATGGGGATGGAAATGCAGTTTATTGAAACAATTTCCGCTTATGATAAAGTTTATTGATGCTAAAGAAAACTTATCTGTTCAGGTACATCCTGATGATGAATACGCATTGCAGAATGAAAATTCATATGGAAAAAATGAAATGTGGTATGTTATAAACTCTGAATCTGATTCAGGGCTTTATGTTGGCTTTAATCAAGATGTAACAAAAGAGCAGGTTGAAGAAAGCATAGAAAATCATACAATAATGTCACTGCTTAATTTTTATCCTACTAAAGCAGGAGATGTATTTTTTATTCCGGCAGGTACAGTTCATGCTATAGGGGCAGGAAATTTAGTATGTGAGATACAACAGAGCAGCAACTGCACTTATAGACTTTATGATTATGATAGATGTGATACATCTGGAAATCCAAGAGAATTACATTTAAAAAAAGCATTAGATGTATTGAGTTATAAAAAATATCAAAAAGATAATACATATTCAGATAAATCAGATACAGGAAGAATATTAAGTCAGTGCAAGTATTTTAAATCTGTGATATATGATGTAGACGACGAACAGAAAATAAAATTAAATGACAGTACATTTTTTTCGTTGATATGTTTAAAAGGGAATGGAAATATAGAATTAGGTGAGATGAACATGAATATAAGAGCAGGTGACAGTGTATTCATACCAGCAGTAAATGGTGAGCTTATTGTAAGTGGTTCAACAACAATTATACTAAGCAATATATAGTTTTTTCGGTGCAGCACATAGAGTTTTTGCAGACAATTTATCCTATAAATGAGATTTTTGGTGACTTGTATTTTCAAAAATAATTAAAATACAAGTTATATCGCACCCTTGAGGGGGTCAGTATTGAGAAATAAATAAATGTAGAGTAAATCTCAGGGGGGATTTATCAGCACAGACTCTGTGCAAAATGCTGCCGAAGTTTGAGGCAGAGCCTCAAATGCACCGTAGGTGCATAGTTTAAAATGGAGGTAATAATATGAAAAAGGCACTTATAACAGGAATTACAGGACAGGACGGTTCATATCTTGCAGAATTTTTATTAGAAAAGGGATATGAAGTTCATGGAATTATACGTCGTTCATCAGTATCAACAACAGAAAGAATACAGCATTTAATAGATGCTGATTCAATTACACTGCATGATGGAGATTTGTCAGATTCATCAAGTATAATAAGAATTATAAACCTTGTAAAGCCAAATGAAATATACAATCTTGCAGCACAAAGTCATGTAGGAGTTAGCTTTGACGCCGCAGAGTATACAGGCGATGTAGACGCTTTAGGTGTACTAAGAATATTGGAAGCAGTACATGTGCTCGGACTTGAAAAAACATGTAGAATATATCAGGCATCAACATCTGAACTTTTTGGAAAGGTTGAAGAATGCCCTCAGAATGAAAATACACCATTCCATCCATATAGTCCATATGCAATAGCAAAGCAGTATGGTTACTGGATGATAAAAGAGTACAGAGAAGCATATGGAATGTTTGCTTGCAATGGAATTTTATTTAATCATGAATCTGAACGCAGGGGAGAAAACTTTGTAACAAGAAAAATAACACTGGCAGCAGGACGAATAGCATGTGGATTGCAGGACCATCTTGAGCTTGGTAATCTTGATTCACTCAGAGACTGGGGATATGCTAAAGATTATGTTGAATGTATGTGGCTGATATTACAGCAGGACAAGCCTGATGATTTTGTAATTGCAACAGGAGTACAGCATACAGTACGTGAGTTTACAACGCTTGCATTTGCACATGATGGAATAGAACTTGAATGGCGTGGTGAAGGAATGGACGAAAAGGGATATGACAAAAAAACAGGCAAGATGCTTGTATGTGTGAATCCACAATGGTTCAGGCCTACAGACGTAGTAAATTTATGGGGAGACCCTACAAAGGCAAGAACAGTTTTGGGCTGGAATCCATTGAAGACAAGTTACGAAGAACTTTGTGCATTGATGGCAGAGCATGACCTTAAACTTGCTGAAGCGAGTTGTCGCTGACATTTCCCCCGATATTTAAATGGCGATGTGAAAATATTTAATTTTAAAATAAATTAAGATTAGGAAGTATTTGTGTTGAACAAAAAGGTACTTATATTTGGAGCAGGTGGATTCGTAGGTGGATACCTTGCCAAAGAGTTCTCATCTAATAATTATGAGGTATACGGCAGTGATAAAAACACAAGCAATAATATAAATGAATTTTCTGAATTTTATGAATGTGATTTGCTTGATATAAATCAGATTTTAAGTATTTTAAAAGAAGTAAAGCCAACGCATATAATAAATCTTGCTGCTGTAAGCAGCGTAGGATTTTCATGGAAAATACCGCAGACAACAATATCTGTAAATGTAATAGGGACAATCAATATTCTTGAATCTGTCAAGGAAATATGTCCATCATCAAAAATACTTTTTATAGGTTCGAGTGAAGAATATGCACCATCTGAAAATCCTATAGATGAAAATAATCCCCTAAATGCTAACAATCCATATGGAATATCAAAAGCTGTGCAGGAGCAATTTTCTGAGATTTATCGCAGGCGTTATGGATTAAAAATATATTATGTACGTCCTTTCAATCATACAGGAATAGGTCAGTCAGATTCTTTTGTAATACCAAGTTTTTGTAAGCAAGTTGCAGAAATTGAAAAGCATTCTGAATCAGGCATTATTTATGTTGGAAATTTAGAAGTAAAGCGTGATTTTAGTAATGTAAAAGATATTGTACGGGCGTATAGAATGATTATTGAAAGTGATGACTGTAATATAGTTTACAATGTAGGAAGTGGAATAGCTGTATCATTAAAAGAAATTTTAAATTATATAATAGGACTTTCAACTAAACATATTAATATTGAAGTTGACAAGGATTTGTTCAGACCAAGTGATAATCCTGTTATATGCTGTAATTCAAAATTGATTTATGAGAAAATAGGCTGGAAACCTGAATATAGTATATATGATACTATCAGAGAAATGTATAATTTTTATCTAAAAAAGTAATTGCTTTATTTTTGATTATAATATATTTTGTAACTACTTCTGGCTGAGTTAAAAAAGAATCACATTAAAAAAGCTGTAAAAAATGATATATAAAATACTTGACATTGTATTGAATGTATGCTATAATAAATATAGCTAAGTGTAACTATGTAGTGGCAAGCTACCACGCAAAAAAGAACCTCCCTCAGAGTGCCAGCTCTGAGGGAGGTTTACCTTTATAGGTTTTTTGGACTGTCGTCGGGCTAATCTCTGTTCAGCCACTTGTAGATGAGGTAGCTAATCACATCTACTGCAACAGAGATAATAAGTGTAACTATGTAATACAGCAAAATATCACCTCCTTCCTGACGGAAGAAGCCGACCTTGATATTATATCATATTATAAAATATTTTGTCAAATTTTATTTTTTATCCTCTTTCAGATAAATCAGAGGGATATTTTTTATTTGCAATAAAAAGCCTTATCTTTTGATGTGAAAAGTATGTCAAATTAAATTGTCTTGAATTATATAATATAATTTAAAATAATTTGCAAACTATCAAATTAAGTTATAACTAATTGAATGTAAAATTCACATATTATACTTAAAAAATTAAATAAAAAGCTTGTATTATTCATAAAAATATGATATAATACAATGAGATAATTTTAATAGGAGGTTCATTTATGAGCGTACTGGAAATTGTAATTGGTGCAGGAGTTCTTCTTGTAAGCGTGCTTATAACAATAATTTGCATGATGCAGGAACAAAAACCACAGAACGCCACAGCAGCATTGACAGGTGCAAGCAATGACTCTTTCTATGATAAGAACAAGGGAAGAACAAAAGAAGCTCGCTTGAAGAAAGTAACAGCAATTCTTGCAACTCTGTTTTTTGTTTTAATTCTTTTCATGGACATTGTTATGCCGCTGATTTTAAAGTAATCAGCTTTTTATCCTGTAATTCAAAAATAGCATTATTTTTCATATCAAAAAAATGCTATAATTGAGTTGCAGGATATTTTTTAGGGAATTTAGAACGAAATAGTATATAATATTATATATAAGTATATTTTTTCGATATATTTTTTTAAATAATTTATATCTGTAGAATACTAAAATATTCTTAAATTAAAGAAGGGAGAAATTTAATTATGTCAAGAAATGCAAGATTTAATACAAGCAAACCATCTACAACAGTTGAGTCTTATAAAGAAAGAATACTATTGCTTTTAAGTAAAAGAGGAAAAGACTGTATGGATGAATCTATATTAGAATCAAAATGTCATACAAGAAAAGGCGGAGATGCAAATTACAGAGTTGCCTTAGACTCACTTAGAAAAGATGGTATAATATGCCGTAAAAAAAGAGGATATGGTCTGTGTACAGCTTTTAAATATTTTCCAGGTAAGATTATAAGATTAAGCAAGACATTTGGATTTGCAAAAAGAGATGGAGAAAATGCAGAAGAAATATTTATTCCAGGAAAGTATCTTATGGGGTCAATGCCTGGTGACAGAGTATTATTGCATGAAATTCCTTCAAGAAGCGGAAAGCCAGAGGGTGAAGTAATAGATGTACTTGAAGAAGCAGAAGCACGTTTGACTGGAATTATTTCCGAAGAGTTTGGAGAATTTTATTTAATTCCTGATACTATGTCAAAGACACCAATTAAAATATACAGAAGAGAAAGTGGAGATTTTGAAGTAGGCGATAAGGTATTAGCTGAACTTTGTTTCAGAGGTCATCGTCATTCTGAACACAAGGTGAGAATATTATCATCGTTTGGCAGTTCTGACAAGGCTCATGTCTGTGCTCATGCAATGCTTGCTCTTCATGGTATAACACCATATTTTCCTCCGGAAGTAGAACAGCAGGCATTAAAAATAGCTGCCCTTCCTATATCTGATAAAGATATGGAAGAAAGAATAGATATGAGGGATGTTTGCATATTTACTATTGATGGGGCAGATTCAAAGGATTTGGATGATGCTATTTCAATTGAGTGTATAAATGAAGGCTTTCTTTTAGGAGTTCATATAGCAGATGTATCACACTATGTAAAGCCAAGAACTCCCCTTGATACAGAAGCATTTGCAAGAGGAACAAGTATATACTATGCAAATCAGGTTATACCAATGTTGCCAAAACAAATTTCAAATGGAGTATGCTCATTAAATCCTAATGAGGACAGGCTTGCATTTTCTGCGTTTATTAAACTCAACAAAAAAGGTGAAATGATGTCATCTGAATTTCATAAAACAGTTATACGTTCACGTGTAAAAGGTGTATATTCTGAAGTTAATGAGATTCTTGATGATACAGCATCAGAAGAAATACAGAAGAAATATTCTGAGGTAATACCATCTTTACGTCTTGTAGAAAAGTTAAGTGATTTAAGATTACAGCTACGCAAACAGAGAGGCGTACCAGAGATTGAAACACCAGAGGGAAAAATTATTTTAGATAGTAATAATGTATGTGTAAATGTAGTTCCAAGAACACGTGGTAAAAGTGAGTGTATAATAGAAGAAATGATGTTACTTGCAAATGAAGCAGCAGCACATATGGCAAAAACACGAGCAATACCATTTATATTCAGAACACATGAAAAGCCATCAATTGAAAAAGTTGAAAATCTTAAGCATATACTTCTTCGTCTAGGTCTTAATGTTCCACCTATGGAGAATATTACATCAAAGACATTTGCAGATATTTTAGAAGAAAATAAAGATAGCGAATCATATCCTATTTTAAATACAATGGTACTGCGTTCAATGGCAAAGGCATCTTATACAACTGAAAAAATAGGACATTTTGGACTTGTACTTGATGATTATGCACATTTTACTTCACCAATACGTCGTTATCCTGATTTGGTTATTCATAGAATTTTATCAGCTTGGTGTAAAACAAGAAATGCTGAAAAAATCAGAGAACAATTCAAGAAAACTGTAGAACAGGCAGCACAGCAGTCAAGTGAGACAGAAATTAGAGCTGTTATGACAGAAAGAGATTGTGAAAGCTGTTATAAAGCTGAATATATGAGTAAGCACATTGGTGAAACATTTACAGGAATTATTTCAGGTGTTACAGACTATGGATTTTATGTAATACTTCCGGATACTGTAGAAGGTTTAGTTGCAGCAAGTTCAATTTCTGAGGATGAATATTGGTATAATGATGAAGGAATATCACTGAAAACAGTAACTGGAGATAAAGAATACAGAATAGGGGAATCAATAAAAGTCAAGTGTGTAAATACAGATATAAATAGTGGAAACATTGATTTCATTATTGCAGGATAAATGATTATGAGTATAGTTATTACCGTTTTACTGACGTTGTTTGTTTTAACAGCGATTATATTAGATTTAAAAGGGGTTTTGAGGCTTGGAAGTTCAGTTGGATTATTTTTAGGGCTTTCAGTAGTTCCTCATGAAATTATGATATTTGGAGTATTATTTTATAAGCTCGAATCATATGGCATACATGAAGGTTTTCGCATTGCATGGATTTGTATAACAGTTTTATTTACAGCGTATTGGTTTACAAGACTGCATATAAAGCCTTATTGCGGTAAGCTTCCTGTGAAACTCCGTCATTCTGTTTTATATGGCGGAGGAAGAATTTTGAAATATTGTGCAGTTTCATGTGTTATTCAAATATTGTTTTATATTACAGCATTTATCAACAACTTTTGGGGATTGCCGAAATGGTTGATAATAACTGATAGTATTTTTACGCTAATTGCAGTATTTCTTTATGTGCTTAATGGTACTTTAAGAATAATGTTTTTATGTTATCGTTTGAATATAGTTAAGAGAGTGCTATATTTATTACTTTTGCCGATACCTGTTGTAAATATTTTCATATTAACTTCGATGGCTCATTTGGCACAGGTTGAATATGATTATGCAGTTTACAAGATGGAATGCGAAAATCAGAGAGCAGAATCTCAGGTATGTAAAACTAAATATCCACTTTTATTAGTTCATGGAATAGGTTTCAGGGATTTCAAATATTTTAATTATTGGGGAAGAATACCGAAATCTCTGATTAAAAAAGGAGCAACTGTTTATTATGGCA
>JAFTWL010000083.1 GCA_017465305.1 Ruminococcus sp.
CTCAAATCACCTTCTTTTCAAAATCATGCGTTTAACAAGTACAATACTTTCTTTAAACAATGGGTGTTTAAAGAATACTGCAAACATTATTAAATTAGATAATATTATGCTGATTACAGCCTTAATTACAAATCCTCCGACTCCATTAATATTAATTAATAAGCAAACAAAATTAACACATATAGCGTCAAAAATTGTAACTATTATATATAAACCAATCTGACCAATAAAACGCCAGATATTTTCTTTGCCAAATATAATCCCGAATACATTTTTTGTTATCCATGGAGCACTGATAAGAAAAACACTTAATATTGTTGACAATACTATTCCATATAATCCGATATATCTGACAAGTACTAGATTCAATATAAGATTTGCAATACCGGAAATCAATGGTCGAAACCTGTCTTCATGCCATATACCCGCAGCATCTTTATATACACTCATTAGCATAACATATTCATAGCCCATAAAGTAAAAACAAAGCATAATTACAATAGGATAGCTCAGAAGCAAATTTTTTCCCATCCAGAGTGTCATAAACGGTTGAAATAAAGAACTGAAACAGCATATGCAAAATCCGAATAACCACATTTCAATAAAAATAAATAATTTAAAATCTTTGTAATTCTCTTCAATTGTTTTTGTAATCATATTATTACCAATTCCTGCAAGAACGGAATTATTTAAAATCATAACGAACGCCATGACTGCATTCAATACATAATAGTAATTTTGATATATAGCCAAAATTTCAAGACCTAAAAAAGAGGATATTACAATAGTATCAGCAGAATTTACAATAACACCACCTAATTTTGAGGTGAATAAATCTTTAATTCTGTGGTTGATAGTATCTTTTTCATCTTTTGACAGCGTGCCTGATGGATTATATTGAGGATACATTTTATATGAAATAAATGCCATTAATATATTATTAATTACTTGAGATAAAAGAATAGCAATAAAAAAATAATAATAATTATGAAATACATATAAAGCAATAAGCTGTAAAAAATATTTTATTGTATCTGTTATAATCGTAACTTTACTTGATATATCCTGTCTCTGATATGCTTGCAGAATACTGTTTCTATATGCAAATAACCAATATGTAAGAACAGTTGCTCCTAAATTTAAAAGATACAGAATATATATATTCATATCATCAGGCACATCGCCATCGATTAATTTCGGAACAAACGGAGTTATAACTAATCCTACACATAAAATGATTATTCCAATAATTCTGTAATACAACTTATACAAATGCATTAATGAACATATTTTTTCTTCATTGTCTTCTGCAATAGGCTTGTACATAGAAAATACCATAGCACTTCCAACACCTAATTCTGCAAGATTAAGAACTTGCAAAACAGATGTAAAAAGACTGTTAAGACCAAGATATTCAACACTCAATGTATAGACAATAATTGACCTGAAAATAAAAGGGAGCAGAATTTGATAAACTTTAAGACCAATTCCGAATATAACATTTCTTTTTGTATTTTTTAGTTTATCCAATTTCATTTTTTAGTCCTCTCTGTTAATTTTAATTCATCATATTTTCCTTAAGAAAATTAATCGAATTTTTACGAAACAATTCAAGTCTTTCCTTTACTTTTTCATATTCAATTTCAGCGTCAAGTGAAAAATTTTTATGGGACAAACGAGATTCAAGTCCTAATATCTCCAATAAATCCACCATACGAGAGAAACTTTTTTCCGTTCTGAAAGTACAAAACTTCTTTTCAAAAATAATTGAAAAAGCTGTTGCATGGAAAGAATTTGTAATTACATAGTCAGCATTACGTAAATAACTTAAAAAACTATCAGGACCGATTCCAAAAACATTTTTAGCTTTTTTATAAGTACGTTCTTTCTTTTTGGATATATATATTATCTTTTTACCTGTCTTTTCGCTTTGCTGTTGTGCATATTTTATTAAATCTTCTGAATATTCAAGCATATATACAAAAATATAATTCTTATCAGTACATTCAGACAAGATAGTCTCATATTCTTTCTTTGTAAGAAGTAAAGTTGGGTCAATAGTTACCTCAACTTTTTTATCTGTCAACGACTGCAACAATGAAGATACACTCTTTTCACGTACAGAAACAGCATCAAAAGAACTCAGGAAAGATTTAATGTCCGCAAGTTCATCATTTTCAAAAGAAACGTGTCCCATACTTGGTGCATATGCTATTTTCTTTTTTCCGGGAGCAACAAATTCAAGAAAATAAGCAGGTTCAGCACCATCAGTACAAGCTGGATTCCAAATCTGGTCGCTTCCACAAATAAATATATCAAACGCTTTGTTTAATTCCGTCATATTTTTTACATCATAATATCTTTTTGATGTAATAGGAATATTTTTATTTAAAAACTTAGTAAAATTATTTTTTCTCTTTAAGTTTTTATTAAAGTATACTAAATCAGCTATAAAAGAAGTCCAGTGATATTTATACAATCTTATTCTGAAAAGCTTATACTGCTCAAAATCATGTTTCTGAATATAATCTATTACAGTTGCCGTGCCAAAATTATCATTCACAAATTTTTGAAGTGCAAAAGCCTGTAATGCAGAACCATAATTATAAGATTTATGAAATGTAATAATTCCTGTTTTTTTCAATTTGCTTTCTCCCTTATATAATGTTATTTCACTTACATTTAAATCTTCTTAAATTAAACAACCAGTTGCCAATTGTTATTATTTTCTTTTTTAATGGCACTTCTTTACATTTAAGAAAATTATTAAGATATTTTCTTGCATTTGCATTTAAATTTTTCTTGAAAACTGAATCTTTACCGCCTGAATTTTTATAATCACATAATACACTAACTGCTAGCATGAATATACCACTTTTTATATATTTTGCAGTCTTTTCACTTATTGTATAATTTTTGAGTATCATCTCAAAAACCTCAGTATATTTTGAACGATGAGCCTCAGAACATATATTATTCACATTGCCCACTGCACTTGTTCCCGATAATCTGTAATAATACAATGGTTTATTATACCAGCAAACACGCAGGGGTCTGTTTAATACTTCAAACAAAAAATAAGTATCTTCACAAATCTGCAATTTCGAATTAAATTTTATACCTTTTAAAATTTTTTTGCGGAAAAGTTTATTCCACATAAATCCGCCAATTTCATTATTTAAAAAAATATTCCTTGCTATCTCCTCTTTTGAAATAATACAATTCTCTTTTTCTTTAGTAAATGAAATTACATTACCATTTTTCAGGCAACTATAACCACAAATAGTAATATCAGATTGAAATTCCTTTGCTTTTTCCAGCATTACTGATACATAGCTTTTTTCATATTTATCATCTGAATCACAAAAAGCTATATATTCACCTTTGGCAATATCCAGTCCGCAATTTCTTGAATACGACACCCCATGATTTTTATTGTGAATAACAATAATTCTGTTATCATGGGTACTCCATTCATCACATATAGCAGAACTTCTGTCTGTTGAACCATCATCTATTAAAATTATTTCAATATTTTTATGTGTTTGTTCAACCAGTGATGATATGCATTCGTCAAGATACTTCTCAACGCAGTATACCGGAACTATTATGCTTACAAGCGTATCCATATTTATTCCTCGCTATTAGTTTCCGAGACAATTAAGCAATTCAATATTATCATGAAGATAGGAGCAAATACTCCTGTTTCATTAGAAAAAACCGCTTCTGCTCCACTACTTAAAATTAAATAAAACATCAAACATATTCTTCCGAGCTTTACTCTTTCCGAATTGTTTTTGTCATTTAATATATGTTTTACACAGATTACTATTGCAATTACAAATGCTATAAATCCAAAAATGCCAAATTGAGTATAAATAGACGGCCAATATACATCTGATATAGTAGCATATCCATAATCCATAAGTTTACTGTAGTTCAGTGATGAATTAAGGTTATAAACTGCTGAATTTTCCTTAAATGAAAGATTAGTGCCATAAGTTCCAAATCCTGTTCCCAATGGAAAATGACTAATCATCAGCTTTATGCCTTCATAGTGTATACCTACTCGTATACTCTGATTTATTCCCCACTCAATATATTCAGCAACTTTATCTTTGACTATAAAATAGCTCATAATTCCAATCGGAATAACATATCTGAGCTTTAAAACACTTGAGAATCGTACATTGTTTTTATGCAAATGAAATACAAGAAGGAAAAACAATACCATTCCAATAAACAGAAAAGCTTTTGTTCTTAGTGTTAACAACAGCGTTATTCCGGACATAATATAATATAAGTGATTTTTCTTTTTTTCGCACATTATTGCGGTAATCAATAATGCTTCATTAAATACAAGATATGTATAATGTGAATAAATAAATTTATAGCAACGTATACCATATCTGATGTCTGCACCCATTCCAATATAAACAAAAGCTGAAACAACAGCGAATACAAAAATAACAACAATAAATATTTTTGATATTTTAATTATAGATTTGGTTAACTTTTCACTTTTATAATTCTCAAAAATATATTCACCACAATAAAATGTCAGGAAAAACTTAAAAGTGTTTAATGTGTCTCTTACTATTGCCGAAAGACTACTTGCATAATTATAAATGGCATTTGAAAAGAAACCAATTACAGCAATTAAAATACAAAGAATCAATGTTTTAGAGCCATCATCTTTTTTTATAATAAAATTGTTTCGACCTAATTTTATAAATGCACATGAAGCAAGCATTATACATAATAACTCATCAGCATAATTGCCAAATGGTAAATAACTGTGAATTGGATTATATACAAGTAAAAATAAATACAAAAATTTTATTAAATAACTAATAAATGCTCCATTAAATAGTATTTTCCATTCAAGCACTTTACATTCTGAAAATATTTGTTTATTTCTTTAATTCTTTTTTATCATTTTTTTTACAAAAAGAATCTTATCTTCTCCTATAATACGTGCCAGCTTTCTTTTAAATCTTTGCTTGCCTGATGTCCAGCTTGCACTATAATGATGTATTGACACAGTATCATCACATAATAAATTGCTTCCTGTACCTGACGGATACGGGTCAAAATATCTTGCCGGATATACTGTAACTTCATCAAGATATACTATTTCATCAGATGTCTTATATCCCAATCTCTGAATAACTTCATTGTTTAACCAAGGACACGCAATTTTGTTTTTTATTTTCTCATTATAAATAATATTATCATATTTTTTCAGCATAGCACCAACAA
>JAFTWL010000084.1 GCA_017465305.1 Ruminococcus sp.
AAGCAGGCGAAAAGAACGCACTTGCAGTAGCTCCAAAGGTATTTAATTCTATTGAAGTTACAGGAAACTCTGGTCTTATCAAGCCATCAGCAGCAGCACAGGCATTGCTCGATGCTTCAACATATAAGAAGTATGAGAGAAACTTTGATTATGAGGCTATCCTCACATGGGCAATTGAACCAGGTGTACTCTCATGGTCATTTGGTAAGCAGGACAGCGAATCACCAGTATACACTGAAAATGGTAATACAGTTGTTGAATTCTACTATGATATAGCAGATGAAGCAACAGTAAAAGCAATAGCTCAGGAATATGGTCTTGAATTGAAAACAGATGCAGAACATGGTAGCTATTATGAATTCCCATTAGGCTGGGCAACAGATATAAGAGAACATGAAGATTATGCACAGAACTATGTTATTGAAGATGAAACAGGAACACCTGTTACTCTTGAAGCAGCAACTGTTGATGGTAACATCTGTGTAGTAGTATCTGCTGAAACAACTACAACAAGTACTACAGCAACAACAACAACTACTACAACCACAACTACAACTGAACCAATAAGAGATGTTCTGCTTGGTGACGTAAATGTTGATGGTAAGATTGGTCTGAGAGACTTAGTACTCCTCAACAGAGCACTCGGTAAATCTGTAAAGCTCAATGCACAGCAAACAGCTAATGCAGATTGTTGTCAGGACGTGGAAGTAACACTTGTTGTTAAGCCTCCTGTAATCAATACTGATGATAGTGTTGCGCTTTGTGCGTACCTTGCAGGTCTTGCAAAAACTTTGCCAGTATATATGAACGAAGTTCCGTTATCATAATATTTGCTTGCAATTATAAAAGCTAATTATATTTAATATCGTTTAAAAGCACATTCTCCGTTTTAAAAACGGCGGTGAATGTGCTTTTTACGAGATTGTTCAAAGCCAAAGAAAGGTAAAATATATATGAATAAAAAAGAAGAATTTATTCAGATTTATGAGAATAATATCCATAGACGTGGTGCAGATAATTTACTTGCATGGCTTAAATCAGAAGATAGTGATTTCTTTACGGCTCCGTCAAGTACCCGTTATCATGGTTCTTATGAGGGCGGACTTGTTGAGCATAGTGTAAATGTATATGAGTGTCTGAAAGATTATTTATCAAGAGAACGCACTAAAACTCACTATGGTATGAATTATTCAGATGAGACTATAGCAATATCAGCATTGCTTCATGATTTATGCAAAGTAAATTTTTATGCAGTGGATTATCGCAATGCAAAAAATGAGCATGGTATATGGGAGAAGGTACCATACTATACTATTAAAGACCAAATGCCTTATGGGCACGGGGAGAAATCAGTTTATATGATTTCAGGTTTTATGAGGCTGTCCCGTGAAGAGGCTTTTGCAATACGCTATCATATGGGCTTTTCAGGAATAGAAGATAAAAACACTATAGGGCGTGCATTGGAGATGTTTCCGCTTGCACTTGCACTTAATGTTGCCGATATGGAAGCTTCATATTATTTAGAGGGAAACAAATCTGAAAATTAATTTTCAGCTGAGTTTTCTAAAAATCAAATACACTGGAGGAATTTCAATAATGAAATGGTATGAACACGCTATTATGTATCACATTTATCCGCTTGGATTTTGCGGAGCACCTAAGTACAATGAAGGGAGAGAACCTGTAAATCGTCTTGAGAAGGTTCTTGACTGGATACCGCATCTGAAAGAAATGAATGTAGATGCACTTTATTTTGGACCGATTTTTGAATCTGTAGAACATGGATATGACACAACAGATTATAAGCTTATAGACAATCGACTTGGAACAAATGAGATGTTCAAGATGATATGTCAGAAACTTCATGAAAACGGAATCCGTGTAATTCTGGACGGTGTGTTCAATCATGTTGGAAGAAACTTCTGGGCATTCAAGGATGTGCAGGAAAAGAAGCAGGGTTCACAATATTGTGACTGGTTTGCAGGATTGAACTTTGGTGGTTCAAGTCCATGCGGTGACCCATTCTGGTATGAAGGATGGAACGGATATTATAATCTTGTAAAGCTTAACCTGCGTAACTGGAAAGTATGCGATTATCTTATAGATGCAGTTAATTACTGGATTGAAGAATTTGATATTGACGGGATACGTTTTGATGCAGCTGACTGTGTAGATTTTGATTTCTTCAAAAGAATAAGCAGTTTCTGCAGAGGTAAAAAACAAGATTTCTGGCTTATGGGTGAAATTATTCACGGCGACTATAAGCGTTGGGCAAATCCTGAAATGCTTGATTCTGTTACAAACTATGAATGCTATAAGGGAATTTATTCATCTCATAATGATAATAACTATTGGGAGATTGATTATTCAATCAACAGACAGTTTGGTAATGGCGGTATCTACAAGGGAATTGCACTTTATAACTTTGTAGATAATCATGATGTAAACAGACTTGCAAGTACACTTAAAGACCAGAGATATTTAAAGCTCTGTTACACGTTATTATATGCAATGCCTGGTATTCCTTCAATTTATTATGGAAGTGAATATGCTGTACAGGGAAGACATGAAAACAATTCAGACGATGGACTGAGACCATGCCTTGATTTAGAAGAACTCAGCCGCAGCGGTGATTTGAATCTTTATAATCATATAGTAAAACTCGGACGTATTTACAAAGCATATCCTGCACTCAGAACAGGCTCATATCAGACAGTTACAGTAAGGAACAAACAGCTTATATTCCGTAAGGATTTAGAGGGCAGAACAGTATATATTGCACTTAATCTTGAAGACTGCGGATTTGAATGGACATTTGGAACACATCTTAATTCTTTAGTTGATGTAATAAGTGGAAAGCCTGTTACAGTAGAAAACGGAAATGCAAGAATTCAGATGGAACCATTCAGTGCAATGATACTTGTAGAAGATGATATAGTAAATAATAATTCTCAGCCTGATATAGTTCCTGTATCAATTGAACCTACACCTGTAATTATAGGCGAAAAATATCGTCATTACAGTGGTGGAGAATATGAAGTAATAGCAGTAGCAAATCACACAGAAACACAGGAAGAACTTGTAATTTATCGTAGTCTGAGTGACCATAAGGTATGGGCAAGACCTAAGTCAATATTTGTTGGTGAAGTTCCTGAAGGTAAGAGATTTACTTTACTGTCATAAAGAAACTTATTAAGTGAGTTTTATAAGTTTAATATTAAAAAAATATGGTGTAGTAATTTATAAAACTACTGCACCATATTTTATTTAAAATTATAAATTTTAAAAAAGGTTTTTCGGTGCAGCAATTTTCTCGAAAAATGCTGCCAGAGCTCGAGACAGCGTCTCGAATGCACCGAAGGTGCATAATATAAATATGAGGTTAAAACTTGACAAAGTTTGAAAACTATTATATACTAATAAAATAAGTATAACTTATGAAAAGAGGGACTTAAATAATGCTTAAAAACAACGAAAAAAATATGGACAAAATTGTTGACCTCTGCAAATCAAGAGGTTATGTCTATGCAGGTTCAGAAATCTATGGCGGCCTTGCAAATACATGGGATTACGGTCCGCTTGGTGTAGAACTTAAAAACAATATCAAAAAAGCATGGTGGAAGAAATTCGTACAGGAAACACCATACAATGTAGGTCTTGACTCAGCAATTCTTATGAATCCTGAAACATGGGTAGCATCAGGTCACCTTGGCGGATTCTCTGACCCGCTTATGGACTGTAAGGCATGCAAAACACGTCATCGTGCTGATAATCTTATAGAAGCATTTGACGGAACAAATCCGGCTGGCTGGACAAATCAGCAGATGATGGATTATATCAGAGAAAAAGGCATTGCCTGCCCTAACTGCGGAGAACATGATTTCACAGATATCCGTCAGTTCAATCTGATGTTCAAGACATTCCAGGGCGTTACAGAAGATTCAAAATCTGAACTTTATCTGCGTCCTGAAACAGCACAGGGTATTTTCGTAAACTTCGCAAATATCCAAAGAACTACACGTAAGAAAGTACCTTTCGGTGTGGGTCAAATCGGTAAATCATTCCGTAACGAAATCACACCAGGAAACTTTATTTTCAGAGTAAGAGAATTTGAGCAGATGGAACTTGAATTTTTCTGCAAGCCAGGCACAGACCTTGAATGGTTCCAATACTGGAGAACTTATTGTCGTGACTTCCTTTTAAATCTGGGAATTAAAGAAGAAAATCTGCGTCTGCGTGACCATGACCCTGAGGAACTCTGTTTCTATTCCAAGGCAACAACAGACTTTGAATATTTATTCCCATTTGGATGGGGCGAACTCTGGGGCATAGCTGACAGAACAGATTATGACCTGACACAGCATATGAACCACAGCGGAAAATCCTTGGAGTATTTTGACCCTGAGGACAATACAAAGTATATTCCATATGTAATTGAGCCATCACTTGGTGTAGAGCGTCTTTTCTTGTCTATAGTAACAGAAGCATACGATGAGGAAGTAGTTGACGCTGAAAAGAATGATACAAGAGTAGTAATGCACCTGCATCCGGCACTTGCACCATTCAAGGCAGCAATATTGCCACTTTCAAAGAAGTTAAGTCCTAAGGCTTCTGAAGTATATACAATGCTTTCAAAGAAGTTCATGGTTGATTTTGATGAAACAGGCTCTATCGGTAAGCGCTACCGCAGACAGGATGAAATCGGAACACCATTCTGTATTACATATGACTTTGACACATTGGAAAAGGATAATTGCGTAACAGTAAGAGACAGAGATACAATGGAACAGGTAAGAATTTCAATTGATGAGCTTGAAGCATACTTAGAAGAAAAGCTTACTTTCTAAATTTACATAAAAAAATGCCCCCTAATAAAAGGGGCATTTTTTTGCACGGAATCCGTGCAGACAATCCGTCCCCAGCCGTTATGATACTGTTATTTATTTCACAGAAAGCTTTCCCCTTCACAGGGGTGGCGTAACTTGTATTTTAACTATTTTTGCAAAAATAATTAAAATTAAGTTTTATCGCCCCCAGAGGGGGGCAGTATTGAAAAATAAATAAATGTAGAGTAAATCACAGGGGGGAATGCGGTGGAGCTGGCTTCAGCTCCTGCATATTGATATTTGTTTTATATTGTAATGCTTAAGCAATGCAATGCAGTCATTATCAATAACTTCACCGCTTATCACAATGGGAATAGCAGGAGGACATGGAACTTTAACACTGGCACACACTTTTCCGTAGCTCTCTTCAACAGGAATAATTTTATTTGATGACATAGCAGCTTCACGAATAGAACAAGCACGTTCAGGATGAGGAAACGCCAAATCATTATTATTATAAGATATATCAGTACTTTTTTTATAAACATCAATATTCAATAATAAATTTTTTATATCGTTTAAATCATTTTTACTGTTGATAGTTGATAATAATATAACAACATATTCAGAGTCAAAATATTCAAGATAAGCATTTCTTTTCTCAATTTCTCCTGCAAGTTCAACTCCAGACATATCCAGATTTTTGGCGTCAATTGTAAGGTGAAGCATATCACCTGATATAAAGCAATACTTTTCGCTAAGTGATTTTTTTAAATCTTCAATTTCTTCCTGTAGTCTTTTACAATCATCTTTACACTTTTCATTTAAATAAATATTGCACAAATCAAGTGAATCAAGCATCAGATATGATGGACTTGTAGAGCTGAAAATTCTCATTGCCTCTTTAAGTTTCTGTTCTATGCCTGATTCTCTGGCATGGAGATAAGCACAGCCTGTAAGGCATGGCAATGTTTTATGTGCAGAATCACAACAGAAATCAGCACCTAAAGCAATTGGATGAAGTGATTCAGATAAAAATGCAAGATGTGAACCATGTGCATTATCTACAATAAGACGAGCATTATATTTTTTGCAAACATCAGCAATTTCTGAAATATCAGCCATACGACCAAGATAGTCAGGGGATGTTATATAAACGCATGCAGGTGATTTGGTATTTTTTAATATTTCTTCAAACTGAGAAGGAAGATAAATTCCCGAAAGTATACCTGACGATTCAACAGGAAAAACCCATTTAATAGGTAAATCTAATAAAA
The DNA here is from genome assembly GCA_017465305.1 of Ruminococcus sp. Classification (GTDB taxonomy): domain Bacteria; phylum Bacillota; class Clostridia; order Oscillospirales; family Ruminococcaceae; genus Ruminococcus_C. The sequence goes on from JAFTWL010000084.1 coordinate 6,104, forward strand.
TACAAGCATTTAAAAAGCTCTGGTGAACATTTCGTGCAGCAATTATAGTTCTTTTTTCCTGTTTCATAAGATAAAGCATTGCCTGAATACATAAAGTAGAACCACCACATGAATAAACAGTAGTTCCAGTATTAAATAAATTTGAGGCAATAGCTTCACTTTCAGCAATAATTCCATTAGCTTCAAAAAGGCTGTCTGCTCCTGAAATTTCAGTTATATCGTAAGCATATGTAAATTTAAGCATTTCATCAGGAGCTATTCCTTTATGTCCGGGCATATGTAATCTAAGAGGTCGGTTTTTAAGATACTTATTTATGTAATTATTTATAGGAGTCTTCATATATAATTTCCATCCTGTCATAATAATATTGCAGATGTTGCATAAGACGCTGACAAGCACGTTTTTTTGTGCGGGATACAGTGGATACGGTAATACCAAGACGCTGTGCAATATCCGGAAGTTTCATCTTCTCATAATAGTATAACACAATAACTTCTCTTTGTCTTGTGGTAAGAGCATTTTGTATTAAATTATTTACAAACTGATACCACTTTTCCTGATATTCAGGGGGCAGGTTTTTTTTGAATGAAGAGAGAATATTATTACAGTCTCTTGTAGTTGTGTTATACATTTTAATTTACCGCCTTTCCTGTAATATATGGTTGCATAACCTCAATATTATGCAGAAGTTCAAGCCGTTCAAGCGAGAGAATACGTCTTCTTGTTGCAAGGTATGTATATTCAGTACGTGAAATGGTTTGGTTCTTCATTTTGTTGGTAAGCTCAGAAATTCTTTCAGTTAGAGAGTTGCAGGTTGTTCGATATGAGTCTATTATTTGATTCATAGTTATGAGTATGACCTCTTTTCATTTTTTGGCATTTATAGTTGGATTGGCGATTGATTGATAAATTATAAACCGGTCTATAAATATAATTATATCCCATTTTGGATTAAATGTCAAGTATATTTTTCGTTTAGAGTAAATATTTTTTAATTAAAATTTATTATTTTTTTGATTTAGTTATTTTGACTATATCATGGTGTATAATAAAAATATTATTAAAGGAGATAACTAAATAAATATGGAAAAAATCGCACTTATTACAGGTGGAACACGAGGAATCGGAAGAGCTACAGCTATAGAGCTTATCAAAAGAGGGTATATTACAGCAATAAGCTATAGTAAATCTGAAGAAGAGGCCAAATATTTAAGTGAGGAATATAATATAATTCCATTTCAGGCAGATTTCCGTGAAAAAGATGCTCCATATAAACTTATTGAAGAGGTAACAAAAAAATTAGGGCAAATAGATTTACTTGTAAACAATGCAGGAATATCAATAATCAATATATTTCAGTGTCTTACTGATGAAGAAATAAGAGATATATACAATGTAAATTTATTTGGTACTATTGAGGCTACAAGAGCAGTAATATCACAGATGATTTCAAGACATAGTGGATGTATAGTAAATGTATCGTCTATATGGGGTGAAGTAGGGGCATCATGTGAAGTTGATTACTCAGTGACAAAAGGGGCTGTAATAGCGTTTACGAAGGCACTGGCGAAAGAAGTAGGCCCATCAGGAATAAGAGTTAATTGCGTATCCCCTGGAGTTATAGATACAGCTATGAATTCACATCTTAGTGAGGAGGATATGAAAGAGCTTTCAGAAGAAACGCCGTTGTGCAGGATAGGAAGAGCTGAAGAAGTTGCTAAAACTATATGTTATCTTGCATCGGATGACGCTTCATTCATAACAGGACAAGTCATATCAGTAAACGGCGGTACGAGCTGAGTCAGCTCGACCACATTACCCCCACAGCCGTTATGATACTCTTATCTTTTCCACAGAAAGCTTTCCCTCTCCGGGGGTGGTATTACTTTTATTTTAACTGTTTTTGATTTAAATTTTAATTTCTGTTTTATCGCCCCCGTGAGGGGGTCAGTTTTGTAAACAGATACTTATATCTTAAATCTCAGGGGCGGATTGCGGTCAAGCTGGCTCAGCTTGAATAGTATCATAAATAACTTACATGGAATAAAATGAATAGACATGGGAATACTCAAAGCAGAAACTTTTCATAAATAAAGTTTGCAAAAGCTATAAAAAATACAAATAAAAATTTCAATATTTCATAGGAGTGAAAGTTATGATAAAAAGGGGAGAAATCTACTATGCGGATTTAAGCCCTGTTATAGGTTCAGAGCAGGGCGGAATTCGACCAGTACTTATAGTGCAAAATGATGTTGGCAATCGTCATAGTCCGACAGTAATAGCAGCAGCAATTACAAGTCAGAAAGAAAAAGCTAAACTGCCAACACACATTACATTAGAAGCATCGAGCTGTGGTCTTACTAAAGACAGCATCGTTCTGCTTGAACAAATACGTACAATAGATAAAAAACGCCTTAAAGACAGAATGGGAGAAATTAATCCGACGGCTATGACTAAAGTTGATAATGCTCTTCAGATAAGCTTCGGACTTTTAAATTAAATATTAGTATATTCACATTTGATAATATTCAATAAAATTCGACATAATTAATCAAAACCAAATTTTTTGATAATAAATATAATTTGATATTAGCAAAAGTGCTAATAAATCGATGAATATTATTATTAAAATTATGCAGTCATACAAAAATAAAAAAATCGCTTGACATTCTACGGAAATCGTGATAAATTTATATTAGCACTCAAGCAGTGAGAGTGCTAACACTTGAAAACAACAGCTGCCAGATTGGAGGAGAGCTTGTGGACGCAAGGAAGCTGAAGGTGCTATCGGCAGTCGTAGAGGAATATATACGCACCGGAGAACCTGTTGGCTCAAAAACAATTTCCCGTTTGCCAGAAATAACAGTTTCTGCTGCTACAATACGAAATGATATGGCAGTACTTGAGGAACTCGGATATCTGGAACAGCCACATACCTCCGCAGGCAGAATTCCGACATATAGTGGCTATCGATTGTATATAGATAAAACAATGACTCAGCAGACATTGCCACCCGAAGAAATAGCACGGCTTGACGCAATGCTTGGAGATGAGTCAAATCTGACAGAAGAACTTCTTATACAAAATGCTACAACAGCACTTGCTGATATTACAAAATGTGCAACAGTTGTTTCAGACTTTGCACCTAAATATTCTGTAATATCTAAAGTTGAAGTTATTCCGACAGGAAAAAGAGTTTATGTAGTACTTCTGATTACTTCAAATGGTACAATAAAAAATAAATCTTGTCGTCTTGAATTTGACCTGACGCAGGAACACATGAATTTCTTCAGAAATTTTATGGAAGAAAATCTTGAAGGCGTTTCAGTATCAGAGTTATCAGATGAAAGACTTGAACAGCTTATAACAGCAATGGGAACATATATGATGACGCTTACACCGCTTGTGCAGGGAATATGTGAGATGTCAAAAGATTTACAACAAAATAAAATATATGTTTCAGGCGAACAGAATCTTTTGTGTTATCATGAACTTGATACAACCGAGGTAGTACGGTTTATCTCACATAAAAATGAACTCAAAGGACTGCTTGATGACTCGTTCAGTGGCGTAAAAGTAGTCTTCGGTGAAGAGGGAGATAAATTCGTTATCGGCAATTCAAGTATGATAGTTTCAAAATACCAGAAGGGAAAAAATGCAGTTGGTTCTTTAGGAATCATAGGACCTATGCGACTTAATTATTCAAAAATAATTCCCTATATAGAGTATTTTACTCAGCGTCTTACAAATATGTTTTCAGAGGAAGACACTGAATCATCAGAACAAGAGACAAAATTATAGCGATAGAAAGAAGTGAATGCAAGTGGAAGAAAAGGACATTAAAAATAATCCGGAGAATATATCAGATACTGAAACAGAGGAAAAAGAACAAGTTGTTTCAGACGCTGAGAATGCAACAGAATCTGAAGAACAACAGCAAGAAAGTTCAGAAGGCTGTGAAAATATGAAAAAGAAAGAGCTGAAAGAAGCTCTTGCAAATCAAGAAAAGAAATTGCAGGAACAGGAAGACAAATATCTCAGACTAATGGCAGAATATCAAAATTACCGAAATCGAACAACTGAAGAAAAGAAAAAGATTTACGGTGATGCCAAGGTAGATTGTATAAAAAATCTTCTGACAGTAGTAGATAGCTTTGAAAGAGCTGTTGAAGCGGAATGTACAGATGCTTCTTATAAAAAAGGTGTTGAAATGACATTTGCACAGCTCCAGAAAGCACTTGAACAGTTAGGAGTTACAGAAGTTGAGGCACTTGGAGCAGATTTTGACCCTAATGTGCATAATGCAATCAAGCAGGTTGATAACAGCGAATATGAGGAAAACAAAGTCTGTGAAGTATATCAGAAAGGATATTTATTAGGCGACAGACTTATCAGACCAGCAATGGTAGCTGTTTCTGTATAAATAAATAATAATTATAATTTTAAAGACTAACTTATATAGTAATATATAAATGAGAGAAAGGAAAGTTTATTATGGGAAAAATTATTGGTATTGACTTGGGTACAACAAATTCATGTGTAGCAGTTATGGAAGGCGGTAACGCAGTAGTAATTCCAAACGCTGAAGGAGCAAGAACAACACCTTCTGTTGTAGGTTTCACAAAGAATGGCGAAAGACTTGTTGGTCAGGTAGCAAAGCGTCAGGCAGTTGCTAACCCTGATAAGACAATATCTTCTATCAAGCGTCACATGGGTTCAGATTATAAAGTAAGTATTGACAATGATAAATATACACCACAGGAAATTTCAGCAATGATTCTTCAGAAGCTGAAAGCTGATGCGGAAGCTTATCTTGGCACAACAGTAAACGAAGCTGTAATTACAGTACCAGCTTACTTTACAGACTCACAGAGACAGGCAACAAAGGACGCAGGTCAGATTGCAGGTCTTACAGTAAAGAGAATTATCAACGAGCCAACAGCAGCAGCTCTTTCATATGGTATTGATAAAGAAAATGACCAGAAGGTTATGGTTTATGACCTTGGTGGTGGTACATTCGATGTTTCAATTATTGAAATGGGTGACGGCGTACAGCAGGTACTTGCTACAGCTGGTAATAACAGACTCGGCGGTGATGATTTCGACCAGAGAATTATTAACTGGATGGTAGCAGAATTCAAGAATGCTGAAGGCATTGACCTCTCTTCTGATAAAATGGCTCTCCAGCGTCTGAAGGAAGCAGCTGAAAAGGCTAAGATTGAACTTTCTTCTACAACAACTTCAAATATCAATCTTCCATTTATCACAGCTGATGCAACAGGTCCAAAACATCTTGATTTGACACTCAGCGTTGCAAAGTTCAATGAATTAACTAAAGATTTAGTAGATGCTACAATGGGACCAGTACAGCAGGCACTTTCTGACAGTGGCCTGAGTGCTTCTGAACTTGATAAGGTTCTTATGGTTGGTGGTTCTTCAAGAATTCCAGCTGTACAGGAAGCAGTACGTAAAAAGCTTGGTAAAGAACCATTCAAGGGAATCAATCCTGATGAATGCGTTGCACTTGGTGCTGCATATCAGGGCGGTGTACTTGGCGGTGATGTCAAGGACGGTTTGTTGCTCCTCGACGTTACACCACTTTCACTTGGTCTTGAAACAATGGGCGGTATCTGCACAAAGATTATTGAAAGAAATACAACTATCCCTACAAAGAAGAGCCAGATTTTCTCCACAGCAGCTGATAATCAGCCAGCAGTAGATATCAATGTATTACAGGGTGAGCGTGAATTTGCAAAGGATAACAAGCTTCTGGGTACATTCCGTCTGGATGGTATCGCACCAGCAAGACGTGGCGTACCTCAGATTGAAGTAACATTTGATATTGATGCTAATGGCATTGTACACGTTTCTGCTAAGGATTTAGGCACAGGCAAGGAACAGAATATTTCTATTACAGCTTCTACTAATATGTCCAAGGAAGACATTGAAAAGGCTGTAAAGGATGCAGAAGCTTATGCTGAAGAAGATAAGAAACGTAAAGAAGAAGTTGATATTAAGAACAATGCTGAAAACCTTGTATTCCAGTGTGAAAGCACATTGCAGGAACTTGGCGACAAGGTAAGCAGTGAAGATAAATCAGATATTGAAAGCAAGATGGCAGCTCTTAAGGATGCAATCAGCGGAAATAATACTTCTGATATAAAGGCTAAGAGTGATGAACTCCAGCAGGCATTGTACACACTTTCTTCAAAGCTGTATCAGCAGAACGGCGGAGCACCTGATATGGGCGGAGCTGCTGACATGGGCGGAAATACATCAAACGGCGACGATGATGTAATTGATGCTGACTACACAGAAGTATAAGGCATTACTGGAGAATAAAGTTATTATAAAATCCATACGGGACAGGTGTAAAGCTTGTCCCGTCCGTGCTGTAATAAAATATATTGAGATTGAAATGGAGTGAGTGTATATGGCAGACCAGAAGCGAGATTATTATGAGGTGCTTGGATTAAAAAAAGGAGCATCAGAAGCAGATATAAAGAAAGCGTTTAAAACGCTTGCAAGAAAATATCATCCAGACTTACACCCAGGAGATGCTGAGGCAGAAGCAAAATTTAAAGAAATAAATGAAGCATATGGAGTACTTTCTGATTCTGATAAAAAAGCAAGATATGACCAATTCGGTCATGCCGGAGTAGACCCAAGCTATGGCGGCGGAGACGGTGGCTTTGGCGGATTCAGTGGATTCAGTGGAGATGTCGGAGATATATTTGATTCTATTTTTGGTGGATTTGGTGGATTCGGTGGATTCGGTGGCGGTCGTTCTACAGCCTCCAATGTAAATGCTCCACGTCAGGGCGGAGATATAAGTGTAAATATTACATTAACTTTCATGGAAGCATGCCATGGAACAAAGAAAGATATTGATATCACACATATGGTAAAATGTCCGCAGTGCAGTGGTACAGGTGCTGATTCAAATACGGTTAAGCAGACTTGTACAGAATGTAATGGACAAGGAAGCGTAAAAGTCAACCAGAGAACACCATTCGGCGTAATTTCAAGTTCAAAGGTTTGTTCTAAGTGCGGAGGAAAAGGACAGATTATAACAAATCCATGCAGTAAGTGCCGTGGTGCTGGAAGAGTACGAAAGACTGATAAAATCAATATTACAATTCCAGCAGGTATAAATGAAGGTCAGACTATGAGACTTGCTGGAAAAGGCGATGCAGGTATAAACGGAGGTTCAGCAGGAGATTTATATGCTGAAATCAGAGTAAAATCACATGATTTATTCACAAGAAAGGGTAATGATATTTATTGTGATGTGCCTTTGACATATATGCAGGCAGCTTTGGGTGATGAAATAACAATACCAACAATTGATGGTAATATTTCCTATACAATTCCTGAAGGAACGCAGAGCGGAACAAAGTTTCAGCTTCGTGGAAAGGGTGTAAAAGCAGTAAACCGAGACTCCCATGGTGACCAGTATTTCACTGTAACAGTTGAAGTACCTAAGAAGTTGAATAAAAAACAGCGTGAACTTCTGAAAGCATTTGATGATTCTCTGGATGAGAAGAATCACAGCAGAAAAGACAGTTTTCTTAATAGATTAAAAAAGAAACTTGACAATTAACAAGCTGAGCCAGCTTGACCGCATTCCGCCCCCAGCCGTTCAGATACTTTTAATTTCAAAAAAACTTACCCCCTCACGGGGGTGGTTTTTCTTTTATTTTAACTACTAAGTCAGCTATGCTGACAACTCCCATTTCAAACACCTCCGCTACTGCGTGGCACCGTCCCTTTCAGGAGAGACATATAAAACAAAAACAGTTAAAATAAAAGTCATATTGCCCCCGTGAGGGGGTCAGTATTGAAAAATAAATAAATGTAGTGTAAACTTCAGGGGCGGACAATGGTCAAGCTGATTCAGCTTGGATTGTGCAGGATGTTGAAAAATGTTTATAAAAATTTGTAAGCTTTCATAATAAATTGATATTGATTTTTTATACATTATATGATATAATAATATTTAGTCATGATGTTATTAGTGACATCGGCAATATGGTCGTTCCATTTGCAGGAAGCGGTACCGTGTCAATTCCGCTTCTGATTTGACGTAAAATTCAGAAATTGGACTTGGACGACGTTTCCGTCCTCTAATCATCATTAAATTAACTCAGGAGGTGCAAATAATGCCAAATATTAAATCTGCAAAGAAGAGAGTAAAGGTTTCTCAGACAAAGACAGCCCTCAACAAGGCAAGACGTTCTAATCTGAAAACTATGATTAAGAAAGCTGATGTTGCTTGTGCAACAAATGCAGCAGATAAAGAAACAGCTATTCGTGTAGCTATCAAGCGTGTAGACCAGGCTTGTGCAAAGGGTCTGATGCACAAAAATGCAGCTGCAAGAAAGAAGTCTCAGCTTATGAAGAAGCTGAACGCAGCTGGCTAATTTAGATATTAAATTTAAATTTAACCTCTTTAAATTTAATTTTTTAACTTTCATTTTAAAAAGGGATTCTTTTTTCAAGGAATCCCTTTTTTATATTATATCAAAGTGATTGTAAGTCTTTAAAGCTCAAATCAGGCTGTAATGCGAGATTTATACCAAATGCAATAATGCTTGCTGAATGTTCAATAAGCCTATCTATATCTCGTGGAGTAACCATCATATTCGGACTTTGCTTATCAATACTTTGTCCGCTGATGCTCTCTGCTATAGTATGCAAGTCAACAACAGTAGGTATTCCAACAGCTATTACAGGAACGCCAAGTGTTTTTAATGATAATTCACGTCTGTGGTTAGCAACACCACTACCAGGGGAAATGCCACTGTCACACATCTGAATAGTAGTACCAAGTCGTTCAGGGTCGGCACATGCAAGAGCATCTACAGCAATAACAGCAGTAGGTTTTATTTTTTCGCATACAGCAGATATAATTTCAGCAGTTTCAATACCTGTCTCACCTAATACACCGCTTGCAAGTACACTTACAGGTCGAAGAGTATGCAGAAATTCATCATCATTTTCATTGAGTTCAGTCTGAAGATGGCGTGTAGCTAATACTTTACTTGCCACACGAGGGCCAAGAGAATCAGGAGTTATAGCTCTGTTTCCAAGTCCGACAACAAGTATATTTCCCTTATCAGGAATGAGCTCTGAAATTTCTTCGGAGAATTCTTCTATCATCTGTTGATATTTAGGAGAAAAACGGCTTAATTCTGATGATTCAAGTGTTATATATCTACCTTTAGGTTTTCCTATAACCCTTCCACTTTCATTACTTTCTACAATGACTTCTGTAATATTAAAAACATTTCCACGTTTAATCTGACGTATTCCTGATAGCATTGAAGGGGCAGATATAGTTCTTTCTACGGCGAGGTCAGTTCTGATTTGCATATAAATCACCTTTTCTTTTTTGATTATTATATGCAAAATAATGTCTAATACTCACTTATAATTTATTTGGGGCTTCCAGCCCCAAACCTCGGGCAGCATTTTTCGAGAAAACTGCTGCATTGAAAAAGCTTTATTATAAATTATAATTTTAACTATCTTTGTTTTGAATTTTAATTTTTGTTTCTCGTCCTTGTGAGGGGGGCAGTTTTTTAAAAAGATAATAGTATCTTAAACCTCAGGGGTGACTCAGATTGTTTGTGGATACAATTCACCCAAAACCGCCCCTGGGGGCTATGAGAATATCATAAATAATTTAAATTTTATTTATTGGGGGTTTCATGGTCAAGCTGATTCAGCTTGTAGTCTAATTTGCGGACACGATACTGAACATCTTCAAGGAGCTTTCTGTTAGCAGCAATAGTATCCCCCAGTATACCCATAATAATAGTCTGAAAACCAATCATAAGTAATATAGCTGTTAATATAAGTGACTGAACATGTCCGCCACCTTCACCTAAGAACATATACACAAGATAGCGTATTCCTAAAATAACGCCTAATAGAAAAATAATACCTCCGACAATTCCGAAGAATTTCAATGGCCTGTACATGACAAAAGAACGTGTTATAACAGAAGAAGAACGTTTCATATAACGCCACATACTTGAAAATAGTCTTGAAGGTCTTGTTTCAGGATTAGTTCTTATGGGAACAGAAGTTATAGCCATTTTACTTTGACCTGCCTGAATGATTGTTTCAAGTGTATAAGTATATTCATTTACAACATTTATATGCATTGCAGCCTCTCTGCTGTATGCACGGAAACCGCTTGGAGCATCAGGAATATCAGTTTTTGAGGCAACACGGACGACCCAGCTGCCAAGGTGCTGAAATTTTTTCTTTTTCCATGAAAAGTGTTCAGTTTCATCAATAGGACGTTCACCTATTACAATATCAGCCTTTTCCTCAATAATAGGTCTTACAAGCTTTTCTATATCAGCACCGCAATATTGATTATCAGCATCTGTATTTACAATAATATCTGCACCTAATCTCAGACATGCGTCCAGTCCTGCAACGAATCCTCTTGCAAGACCCTTATTGCGTTTGAATTTAACTATATGATGAAATCCGAGTTTTCTTGCACATTCAGCAGTATTATCTTTACTGCCATCATCTATAATCATATATTCAATTTCATCTATGCCGTCTATTTTTTTAGGCAAATCATTATATGCAAGTTCAAGGGTTTCTTCTTCGTTATAACAAGGAATCTGAATTATTAACTTCATAAAAAACGTCCTTTCATCTACTGATATTTATTATCATATCAATATATAATAACAGCTTGTTTGTATAAATCCTGATATAATTTTTTAAATCGTGTCATATCATATACAATTTCGCCTTCAAGAGGGTCTGCAACAATAACATTATTATTTACGCTGTCATATCCCATAAGCACAACACAATGTTCGTTTACAATCCAGTAAACGTCTTTACCATTTATTGAACCTTGTTCTAAATTATTTTGCAAAGTTCCGTTTGTATTTAAGTTTTCCTGTGAGTCGTCAAATACATATTCACTTTGGTCATCAAGTATAGTTCCATCGCCTACTGAACCAGAAGCATAATTTTCATCATTTCTTTTTATATTTTCGCTGTCGTATTCTATTTCATTATTTACTGTGCTATCTTCAGTAATTTGAGTATTTTCATCAGGAATTGTAAAGGCATAATCTTCATATACATCTATCTGATTTATACTTGTCCATATTATAAAAGGATGATTGCTTGCAACTTCTCTTAGAAGAAAATCAAAATCAGAACCTGTTAAGTTTTTTACAATTCTGCCACTGTCATTTGCTTTAAGATATTTATTAGCAGTATCTATAATTACAGGAGCAAAGCATCCATATGAACTTGGGTCATATGGTGAACCTATAAAAGCCTCTTTAAATGTAGCAGTTCCAGGGTCTTTGCATGTAAGATATCCGTCAACAAGTTCAGTTTTAGTGACACCAAATCCCAGATAATTGAGTACCATAGTAAGTGAAGTAATTTCGCACCCTGTAGGCAGCTCTGGATTTTGAAGTACAACTTCCATATCAATTTTATAAGCATCAGGCACATGGTCTACAAGGTATTCACGTTCGGAAGTGCTTGTATTAAGTTCTGTTGTGATGTTTTTATTGTTACTATTGTCATTATTATTATTATCATCATCAACATTGTTATTGTTTTCAATACTTGTTGTAAGGGTATTATTTGTATCATTATTTTCGATTTCTGTACTTATATTGTTATCAGTCATATAAGTTATATCCGTCTCATAAGTGACAGATGTAGCAGAAGTATTGTCAGTACTTTGTTCTATATCTATAGTTGATATTGTGTTACTTGATTTTATTTTACTGCATGATACAGCACAGGCACGGAAAAGTATAATTATTAGTATCAATAAAATGACCATAGCTATCATACGGCGACGGTACGCCTGTCTTTTAGTAACACGTTTTCTTTTTCGTACTGGCGGATTGTTTCTGGAAGTTGGTTTTGTTGTATCAGCTGGCATAAACAATATCGCTCTCTTTCCTTTTGTTCTACTCGAGCTGAATCAGCTCGACCATTGTCCTCCCCCAGCCGTTCTGTTACTATTATCTGTTTTACAGAAAGCTTTCCCCCTCCGGGGGTGATTTTTCTTTTATTTTAATTATCTTTGTTTTGAATATTAATTTTTGTTTCACGCCTCCTTGGGGGAGGAGTATTGAAAAACAAATAAATATAGCATAAATTTTAGGGGGGATTTACGAGCGGAGGTTTTACGACTGAGCTGAATCAGCTCGACTATTGTTTTCCCTCAGCTGTTCTGTTACTATTATCTGTTTTACAGAAAGCTTTCCCCCTTCGGGGGTGATATTACTTGTATTTTAATTATCTTTGTTTTGAATTTTAATTTTTGTTTCCCGCCCCCGTGAGGGGGACAGTTTTGTAAATATATACTTGTATCTTATACCTCAGGGGCGGACAGCGGTCAAGCTGGCTCAGCTTGTTGCAATGGTGGTTTTTCTTTTATAATCTAATGCGGTTTCTCCTATGTTTTCACAGGCAAGCTGATATATATCAGTAGCCTTTGATTCAAGATAAGCGCAATGTGCCGCTCTTTGTCCCGCTTTTGAAAGCTCCTTTAATGAATGTGAAAACGGCAAAGTGCGTCTTCCTTTTGTTATCTTTAAAATTTGTCTTCCCATATCATTAAAAGCAAGTACTCTTCCGTATGGAGGAAGTGAACGTATATCATTTGACTTTATATCAAGTAATATATGTAAAAGTATTCTCCGGATTCTTGCGAGGGGATAGCGTTTAGTACGTAATGTTTCTAATAATTCATCAAGAGAAGAAGCATTTTTAGCTTTGATAATTCTGTTTTCAAGACCTTGTCCAACTTCTGCAATATCACATAACTCATCAACGCTTGTTGTTCTTAAACGATAGAGAAGAGCTCTTTCAAGATTTTCAATAGAAGCAATTTTTCCTTCACGCTCACACTTGTTCAAAGCATTCCATGACTGAGGTGGCATTACATGATGACAGTCATCACCTGTATAAAAACAATTTCTTATATATGTTGCACTTGCAATATTTACATCAGGTGCGACAGGAGCAGGAGCAAGAAAACTATTATGACCTGCTCCCTTTCTCTTAACAGTAAAAGGTTGCATATAACAGTCAAGTGTGTCCATGGCATTTATATACTCTATAGCAAGAGTATTATTTGGTTCGAGTAAAACAGATGCTATATCATTTCCATACATAGTATCAACCATTCTTGTTAGTACATCAGGATAAGAATATCCCTCACGCAGAAAATCCTCCATAACATCTCTGTACTCTGTTTTACACATACGACATGCTTTTGCAGCTTCCTGCAAAAGTTCAACGTCACCGCATTCGCTGCCAAAGGAAATTTCATTTACTATACCTAAAGCAGATAAAATGGATACTCCTCCAAGTGCAAAGTTTTCAGCAGGTGCAAGTGAATGAGTTACAGGAAGTTCAATAACCAAATCAACACCAGCTGAAATAGCAAGACTTGCACGGGTAAATTTATCTATAACGGCAACATCCCCACGTTGAACAAAGTTTCCGCTCATGACAGCAACAATAGCATCAGCACCATTTTGACGAACTTGCTGAATATGATGTATATGACCATTATGAAGCGGATTGTATTCACAAATAATACCACTAATTTTCATATTTTATCTCCTTGGAATCCCCCTTCATTTCTATATTGAATTATCATCATTTTAGATTGTTTTTATAACAGAATGCCCTGTAAATATGATTTGCATTCAATTATAAAGACACAATTAAAAAAAAATACTTGCATTTTATATAAAAATGATTATAATAAAATATAGAAACGGCTCTGATTTTTAATAATTATAATAAATAAGCCGGAAAAATGAAAGGATTGAAAATATACTTATGATTATTCTCGTTGTAAACGCTGGCAGCTCATCTTTGAAGTATCAGCTTATTGACATGAAAGATGAAACAGTCATCGCAAAAGGAAACTGTGACCGTATAGGAATTGATGGTCATATCAGCCATAAAACTTCTTCAGGAAAAAAGGTAGAAGAAGACTGCAATTTCCCAACACATGCAGAGGCATTTACACGTCTCGTAGAAGCTCTTACTACAGGCGAAGCAGCTGTAATTTCAAGCATGGATGAAATTTCTGCTGTAGGTCATCGTGTTGTTCAGGGTGCAGAAACATTTAAGGAAACTACACTTGTAACAGATGAAGTTATTGATAAAATTGAAGAACTTCGTGAACTTGCTCCAGTACATAACCACGGTCATGCACTTGCACTCTGGGCTTGTAAAAAGATTATGCCAAATACTCCGCAGGTTACAGTATTTGATACAGCATTCCATCAGACAATTCCAGCGAAAGCTTATATGTATGGTCTTCCATATGAAGATTATGAGACATACCATGTAAGAAAATATGGTTTCCATGGAACATCACACCGTTTTGTAACATCTAAGCTTGCTGAAGTTATGGGCAAGAATATTGAAGATTTAAAGATTGTATCATGTCATCTTGGAAATGGTTCCTCTATCACAGCAGTAAAGGGCGGTCAGTCTGTAGATACAACAATGGGATTCACACCACTTGACGGTGTTCTTATGGGAACACGCTGCGGTGCAATTGACCCATCAGCTGTTACATACGTTGCAGGAAAGCATGGATTTAATGCAAGTGAAATGGATTCATACATGAATAAGAAGTCTGGTCTTCTCGGTGTATCAGGAAAATCTTCTGACTTCCGTGATATAACAGCAGCTTCTGAGGCAGGTGATTACAGAGCAAATCTTGCAAAAGATATTCTTGTATATGATATTAAGAAAGATATTGGTGCATATGCGGCAGCAATGAATGGACTTGATGCAATAATCTTCACAGGTGGTATAGGCGAAAATGCACCTAATTGCCGTGAGGAAGTGTGTAAAGATATGGAATATCTCGGCATTAAGATTGATGAAGAAGCAAACAACTTTAAAGGTGAATTAAGAAAAATTTCTACACCTGATTCAAAAGTTGAAGTATGGGTAATACCAACAAATGAAGAACTTCTTATTGCAAGAGATACACTTGCAATGGTAAATAAAAAGTAATAATTAAAACATACTATTTTACTTATAAACGCAGGGCAGTATTTAATTTTTGCTGTCCTGTTTTTATATCATCAGGAGGTCATAAAAATGACGTTGATAGAAAGTGCATTATCAGCGAGAAAACAGGCATATTCTCCATATTCAAATTTTATGGTAGGGGCAGCACTTCGCTGTAATGACGGAAGTATTTTTACAGGCTGTAATATAGAAAACAAATCATACTCACTTACTATATGTGCTGAAAGAAATGCTATATTTCAGGCAATAGCTAAAGGAAATAGAGATTTCAAATCAATAGCGATAGTTGGTGGAGCGGATGAATTTACAGCAAAAACAATTCCATGTATACCATGCGGAGCATGTTTGCAGGTGCTTGCAGAATTCTGTAAGCCTGATTTTCCAATTCTTCTTGCAGACGGAGTGCATCTTCTGAAAGAATTTTTACCTGTTTTATTTAATCTGCCTGAGTAATAAAAAACAATATAATTTTTATGATTTTGATTTTTTGTCTTTAGGATAACGTTTAGAGCCATCAGGTTCTATTATTACAGTGTTATCCAGCTGACCACGCAGGTTCCCTATAACAGACTGACGGTATTCCATTCTGAGTGCATCCTGTTCTTTTTTTTCTTCTGGAGTAAGACCAGTAGATTTTGCTTTTTTAGCAAGTTGATTTATGCGATTGATTTTTTCTTGATTCATAAAAAAACACCTCGTATTTGTTATTATAACATAAAAGAAAAATAACGTCAAGCGTATCAAGCTGAATCAGTTCGACAGTAATCCGCATATCGGGAGAAACGTTTGCGGAGGTTCTCCGTCAAGCTGGCTTAGTTTGACGTAAAGTTTCAAAGTAACTGCTCAAAAATGAAAAGAATTTTACTGCCTCTTCATGTTTAAGAGCCTGATTATGAAGCTGAAGAACAATATCCCTCTGACAATTAGGCTCAGATATAGGAAGCAGAACAACTTGTTCCATATCTCTTTGTCCCCATGTATAATGTGGCCAGAAGCCAATTCCAAGACCTCCGCCGATTAAATCCTTTACAGCTTCAGTGCTGTCACTCTCAAAAACAATTTTCGGAGAAAATCCTGAGTGCATACAATAACGGTCACAAA
Organism: Ruminococcus sp.; assembly: GCA_017465305.1. GTDB lineage: Bacteria > Bacillota > Clostridia > Oscillospirales > Ruminococcaceae > Ruminococcus_C. The sequence continues at coordinate 22,287 of JAFTWL010000084.1, forward strand.
TGGCTCTAAGACTTCTTGAGCCGGCAAGACTTATAAAACCTTCATTTGCAATATCGGAAAGAGAAATTTTTTTCTGTTTTGTATATGGTGAATTTTTAGGAACAGCCATAAAAATATGTTCTGTAAAAATCTTATAAACTTCAGGTGTATTAACAGGTTGTTGAAAGAATGCCCTTGTAAATATAGTAATATCAGCCTCTTCCTCATTTGAATTCTGCATAATCTGAAAATTAACACCGTCGTTTTGTTTTTTATATGCAATAAGTGCAGCTGTTACTACAGTAGTAGCAGCAAGCACATTTATTTTGACTGTCTTTTTTCTTATATTAGCAAGTTCATGAATTTTATCTGGCATTTTCTCTATTACAGATAGTACAGGAGCTATCTGTTCTTTAAGATACTGCCCATATTCTGTAAGAACTATATTTCTTCCGCTTGTACGAAATAACGGAACACCAAGTTCTTTTTCTAAACGTCTGATACTCTGTGTAAGAGCTGGTTGAGCAATATGAAGCTGTTCAGCCGTTTTTGTAACATGCTGATTCTGAGCAACTGCATAAAAATATTTTAATTGAAGTAATTCCATACTATTAAAGCCTCACAATCATATTAAATATATAGGGTAATCATAATATTTATATTATTGCTTGTTAAAATAATGAAAATTTATTATAACGTGAAGATTATGATTATCAACATTATTATATATTAGACAAAAACGTTTGTCAATGCTATAATATACTTGTAAGGAAAAAAATTATGTTTTTCATAAAGAGGGAGTGTATTTATTATGATTAACAGAAGTCAGATTTTATCAGAGTACAAGGTGTTAAACCGTATTGCAAAGGGAAATGGAGTTGTACTGTTTGGTTCAACCACAGCAGTTAATTTTCATTTAAATGAACTTATGCAGGATTACGGATTCACAAGAAATGTATATAACAGAAGTATAGCAGAGCTTACTATCGAAGACTCAGAGTCATATATAAAGTCATGTATAAATGAATTATCACCAGAAGTTATATTATTAAATCTCGGCGAAACTGAATTAGTCAATGACAAATATACAGTTGAAGAGATAATTGAACAGTATAGATGGTTATTATATCAGATTCATATTTCATCGCCAAAAACAAGAATTGCTTTGATTTCTGTAAATGCCCAGACAGCAAAGACTTCAGAATTCAATAAGCAGTTAAGATTATTGGCGAAAGAATATGGATGTCAGTATGCAGACGCTCCAAGCAATATGTATGACAGCGATTTTGATATCTGCTTTTTCCATGCAATAAAATCATTTCTGTATGACAGAAGCATGACACTTGCAGATGCTCTTCATTATTGTGCTATATAATTAAATAAATTAAAATAAGATTATAAAATGTATTTATTATATACAATCAATAATATATACATTATAGAACAGAACATTATTTAATATTAGACAATCATGA
>JAFTWL010000085.1 GCA_017465305.1 Ruminococcus sp.
ATTTTAATGTCAACTTATATCAAAATTATAAGTGTACTTTCTGTATGGATTAGTACAATTTTATGTTATTATCTGATGCAAAAATTTTTTTCAAATAAAATATCATTTATTATTGCGTTGTTATATTTGCTTGCAGCACCAATTATTTTTCATAGTCATCATCATATTATGTTTGTCAATTATTTCCCTTTTTTGTTTTTAGCAATGATTTCAGTTCATAAATTACAGAGAAATAAATTTTCTTTATTATTATTGATTTCTTCTCTTTGCATTTTGCTCTCAAGTTTTTTCTTTAGTATTGGTGCTTTTATAGCTATTATAATTTATGGTATTTTTATATTTATAAAATCAGAAAAAATTGATAAAAAATCAGTTAAATTTATTGGAAATATAATTATACATCTTTTTCTTTCTGGTCTTATTGCCGGAATTTTATTGATACCAGTAGTTATGACACTTTTATCAAACAGAGATGCAACAAATGTTTCAATTTCTATTTTAAAACTCTTTTTTCCTGTTGTGCATTTAAAATATATATTATATTCTCCATTTTCAATAGGGCTGACTAGTCTTTCTTTGTTTGCTGTAATTTTTATGATACAAATTAAAGAGAAAGCTTATAGATTTTTATCAATATTTTTTGTTATTATTTTATGCGTTCCTTTTATATTGTATATTATGAATGGAACAATGTATTTAGATGCAAAAGCGTTTATTCCACTTTTACCTTTGCTTTTATTAGTGTGTGGAAGTTTTCTTGAATGTTTTTCTAAAAACTTTGTTTTGATTCCAAGAACATTGATTTTATTTGTTATTGCTATGATTACTGGATTTTTTATACATGATGGAGCAACCAGCGAAAAAATTATGGTTTTGGTAGATGGAGTTACTGCTGTTATTGCTGTATTGATTTATATTAAAATAAAAAAGGAATCAATTATTATAGGACAGATAATATTATTATCTTCAGTTTGCTGTCTATGTATAAATTTAATGGAAGACTATATGCCTAAAAACCAGATGGAAGAAGTGTATAGTGATACTATTAAGCAGCTTACAGAAGAAGTTTTATCAGAAGATAATAGTTTTTACAGATTTGCCAATGAGATTGAGTCAAAAGCTACTGTTAATCGTATTTATAATTCTGAATATTATCAAGATACAATATATTCATCTGTTCAGAATAAAAACTTTACTGATTTTTATTTAAAAAGCATCTGCAATGAAAATGAGATAAGAAATGCTGCAACGCTTATAAATTCAAAAAATATTCTCTATAATACTTTAATGGGTAATAAGTATACTATAAGTAAAACACCGCTTTCTTATTTTGGCTATGAATTATACAAAGAGAAAGATGGATATTATATTTATAAAAATAAATCAGCTTTTCCAGTGGGATATGTTAGTTCTAATTGTATCAGTACAGATGAGTGGAATTCTATGAAGTATCCATATAAGCAGTCATCATTTTTAGAAAATATTATAATTGAAGCAGAAAATTTTACTGATGATTATAGTAGTTCAGATATAACTTCTTATATTCAGAAAATAGAACAATCATATGAATTATCTGAATCTGATTATTTGAAATGTAAAGATAAAATAAAAAGAGATGAAAACGGCTATTGGATTAAAAGTGATGAAGAATTTACAATTAAAGTCAATTTAAGTAAGCCAATAGAAAATAACATTGCATTTTTACAATTTTCTGTTGATAATAGATTAGGAGATTTGAAAAAAGCAAAAGATGTATATGTCACTATAAATAATATTAAAAATAAACTTACTGCTCCGTCATGGAAGTATCAGAATAAAAATTATAATTTTGAGTATACCTTTTCATCTGAAGAACCTTTAAATCAATTAGAAGTTACATTTTCTAAAGGAACTTATTGTATCCAAGATGGTGAATTTTATACTATGAATCCTGATTTGATTTTAAATGCAGGAGAGAAATTAGATGCCTTTGAAATAAATCGTGAAGCAACAAAAGGAGATAAAATAGAAGGTGAAATATCCGTAAAAAATGATGGATGGTTTACTCTTTCTGTTCCATATGATGAAGGATTTAATATAAAAGTTGATGGGCAAGATACTAAATACTATAGAACAAATACTGAATGGATAGGATTTCCTATTTCAAAAGGAGAACATAAAATTTCTATAGTGTATACTTCTCGTGGATTTAAAGAAGGAGTATTATGCTCATGTTTTGGAATTTTAATTACAATTCTATATGTCATATTTAGTATCATATTTACAAAAAAATATCACAGAAAAAATATTAATGTTATATAACAATTTAATTTTAAAATAAGAAAAGAAGCGTAGGTACTTTTGATTCCTACGCTTTTTCTCTTATATGTAATTCATAATGAAACTAAAACTATACCATGTAGCATTCCCTAATAGAATACCTATAACAACACCTCCTAATATATCTGATGGAAAGTGCAAATAGAGATATAATCTTGAAAATGATATTAATATTGCAAATATAAATGATAAAAATCCAAGTAGTTGATTTGTTTGCATTAAAATTGTCATTGCAATAAATGAAGACATTGTATGACCTGATGGAAAGGAATAATCTTTAGGTGTTGAGACGATAAGAGAAACGTTATTGTTAATCCAGCAAGGGCGTTTTCTTGATATTAAATTTTTTAATATTAAATTTCCTATAACTACACCAGCAAGCAATCCGACAAGCAGTACAAATGCCTGTTTCTGATATTTTTTAAAGCATAACATTATAGTAGCAGTGACAAGCCATATAAAACCGCCATTACCTAAAAAAGTGATTTTTGGCATTATATAATTTAAAAAATTACATGATAATTTATTGTAAATAAAATTTAAAATACGAAAATCCATGCTTTTAAGTTGATTTGTCATATGATTCTCCTATCTGTATTTTGCTGATGTATAAATAAAAATTATATTTTATAAGTTTATATTTATGATAACATAAAATCAGTAATATGTCCAGTTATTTTTTATTAAAGCTTATTTAGTGATATTTGTTTTTCGACTTTTTTCTTAAAATATATTTTAATCAATATAAATTATAGCTTAATATTTTTTATATTTAAAATTATTATTATTTATTTTTACATAAGAAAAAGATATGATACAAAAAAGCTTTTTTTAAAAGCAAAAATAACAATTGAATATGACATATATTTTCTTATATCTATATTATAATAAAATCATTCTGAATTTCTGTATGAATCGAATAATACAGAAAAATGTATATAGAAAGGAAATGTTAAATATGCCAAATGTGCAGCCATTAAAAAGAAAACTTATTCCTTCAGGAGCCTGGGAATCATCAATTGCATTTTTATCAGGATTGATTTTTTCAGGAGCTGATATTGGAGGAATTCCATCGCCTTTACCTGTTGCAATTGCTGGTTGTTTGTCATCGGTTGGGTCAGCATCTGTACTTATAGGAAGTCTAATATCATATTTGATTACAGGAAAACTTTTTGATTGTCTTCCTCTTTTATTTGCATTGGTTTTAATTACTTGTGTAAGATTATTTCTTCGTGAACGTGCGTCAGCATCAATGGTATCTATATTTACTGCTCTTTGTGTGCTTATATCTGGAATTGTTGTATCAGTAGTGCAAAGTAGAACAGGACAGGATATTTTGATTTATGCTATGACAGCGTTTTTAACAGGGACAGCTTCATGGTTTATGCATACAGTATTATCAGGAATACATAAAAACAGAAAAATACAATTGAAGTCTTCAACAGGCTGTGCGGCTTCTGTTGTTTATATTTTGTTGATTTCAGCATTGACATCATTTGATTTTCCATTTATGAATATCGGAAGAGTAGCTGGAACAGCGATAACATTACTTGGAGCTCATAAATTTCGATATACAGGTGGCGTGATTTGTGGAGCTTTAACGACATGTGGTGTAATGTTATGTGAGCCGTCTCTGGGTATGCCATTACTATTTTTGCCCATTACAGGATTACTCGCAGGTTATATGATGAGCAATAACTGTATTGTAACAACAATAATGTTTTTTATAATAAATGCAATGGCACAGCTTACATTAAGTTTGCAAAGCATTACATTTTCTTCTGTCAGTGATTTGCTTTTAGGATGTATAGCTTATCTTCTTTTAAATAACCTTTGTTTTGATAAATGGCTTGTTACAGGACAGGCGGATTATAATGAAACTATTCGCACAATTTCTACACGTTTGAGATTTATGGCTGATTCAATAGGAAGTGTACGTGAAGATACAAAAGAAATAGCTTCATTATTGCAAAAGAAACCATCAGATTATGTAAGTAATACTGTTTGTGAAAAGGTATGTGTTTCTTGTGCTAATAATTCAAATTGCTGGAGTGTTCGTCATCAGCAGACAGAAGATGGATTTAAAAAAATGCAGAATCAAAAAGGAAGCGGTATACCTTCATTGCCTGAAGAATTATGGGGATGTCAAAAAGCTGAACAGCTTCAGACTGAATTTTATGTTGAGCGTAAACAAGAGAATATTAGAACGATATTATCAGCTAAGATGAAAGATAGTAGAAATTTATTATTTGAACAATTACAAGTTACTGAAGAAATAATAGCTTCTGTTGGAAATCGTATGACTGTACGATATAGTTCAGAGTTAACAGATAGCATTTGCAGATTTCTTGACCGATATGGATACACATGTGATTATGTTATTGCTTATTATAATCAAAAGGAAAGATTAATCGTAGAGCTTTA
>JAFTWL010000086.1 GCA_017465305.1 Ruminococcus sp.
CGGTCCTGGGTTCGAGTCCCCGATGGCCCACCATTTAAATTCTCTCTGTTTTATTAAAATGGAGAGAATTTATTTTTTAGTAAAGGATTGATATTTATAAAAATAAATCATGTAGCAATTTATGTGTCAAAACTTGAAGTGAGTAGAGTGTTTTATGAAAAATATTTTGGTGCAAAATCTAATGAAAAATATTATAATTCTAAAACGGGATTACAAACATATTTTCTTACTTTTAGTGACGAAGTACGTTTAGAATTAATGTTTAATCCTAAATATAAAAATTATAAAAAGTTAGAATTTTCAATTGGATTTGCTCATATTGCTTTTAGTGTAGGAAGTCGTGAAGAAGTTGATAATCTTACTTTATGCGTAGAGTCCGATGGCTATACTATTATAAGTAAGCCAAGAATCACAGGCGATGGATATTATGAAAGTGTAGTTCTTGATAATGATGGAAATCAAATTGAAATTACAGAATAAAAAATCGACTTGTAATTTTACAAGTCGATTTTTTATTTTCTAAAAGTCCTGTAAATCAGCAGCGGTCATATCATTTTCAACATTATCTCTTGCGAGGTCGTTATCAATGACTGGATACACATTTGAAATTGGCTTTTCAATTTTATTCATTGCAAACGGTGTTGTATGATAAACTTTTAATGAAGGAGATTTAGTTCCTGCAATAATTGGATTAACATTAATTTTTCCGTGTTTTGCTTTTCCTTGTATTTCAGGAACTGATGCTGCTTCATTTTTGGGCTTTATATGCGTTATTTCAGGGCGTTTCATTCCTTGCTTAGCCATAATTGTACCACCTCAGAATTATAATTCCCTAAATATATAAGTTTATACTAATTCCATCTGTCCTATATCAGGTAAATCTTTAGCAAGGCAGCCTGTAGAAGGAAGCGTTTTTACGCAATATTTTTTCTTTTCAGTTGCTTCTTCTTCTGTAACTGTTATAGCATCTATAACAGTATTTTTCCCTTTTAAAGTCATTACTTGTACACCTTGTGTATCTCTTGTTGTTTTTAAAGGAATTTGTTCAGATTGAATTATTAAAGCTCTGTTATTGCTTGCTCGTAATAAAATATTACAGTCTTGAGAAATCACAATAATATTAGATATTATACTCTTATCACTATAGGCTTTAGAAAGCTTTTTACGATTTGTTTTTGTCATATATGCAGACATAGGAACTTTTGCAATTTTTCCGTTTTCAAAAATAAATAAAACAAATCCACTATAATCAGATGTTGAACACATTGATATTACAAATTCGCCTTCATCAAAAGACAATTTTGCAGGAATATAATCTCCCAAAATGCTTGCTTTTGCATCATCAAACTGACTTGTTTTTGTTTTGTATACCTGTTGTTTATTTGTAAAGAAAAGTAAATCTGTTCTGTTAGTTGTTTCAATATGTTGCATAATACTATCATTTTCTTTGAGTTTCTGTTCTGAATTCATGCGTAAAGAAGCTGGAGAAATTTTTTTGAAATATCCGCTTTTTGATAAGAATAAATTTGTTGGATAGTCAGCAATTTCTTCAAGAATATTATCATTATAATCTTCTTCTATCTGAGCAAATAAAGTTTTTCTTGGTTTTCCATATTTTTTAGATGTTTCTTTTAGTTCCTTTATAATAATATTGCGGATTTTTTTAGGGTCAGATAAAGTAAGTTCCATTTCTGAAATGTCTGAATTTAAACCTTCTATTTCTTTAGTGCGATTTAAAATGTACTCTCTATTTAAATGACGCAACTTAATTTCAGCAACATATTCAGCTTGTATCTCATCTAAATTAAAACCATTTATTAAGTTAGGTATAACATTATTTTCTTCCTTGGTTTCTCTTATAATACTTATAGCTTTATCAATATCAAGTAAGATTTTTGCTAATCCCTCTAATAAATGCAATTTTTCTTTCTTTTTTCTTAAATCAAAATTAACTCTGCGTTTCACACAATCTTCACGGAAAATAGTCCATTCATTTAAAATTTCTTTTACTCCCATAACACGAGGAGTACCATGGATTAAAATATTAAAATTGCAGGAATAACTATCTTGTAAAGGTGTAAGTTTGAATAGTTTTTGCATTACTTTTTCAGGGTCTGCACCACGTTTTAAATCAATCGCTAATTTTAGACCATTTAAATCTGTTTCATCTCTTACATAAGAAATTTCACGAATTTTATTTTGTTTGATACATTCTATAATCTTATCAATAATAGCTTCTACAGTTGTACTATATGGAATCTCTGTTACTTCTATACATCCACCTGATTTATCATAATGCCATTTAGCACGAACTTTTACACTTCCACGACCTGTATTATAAATTTTTCTTAAATCCTCTTCATCAGAAAGTAAAAATCCACCACTTGGAAAATCAGGGCCTTTTAATGTAGATAAAATATCATGTTCAGGATTTTTTATAAGTGCAATAGCAGTATCACAAACTTCTGATAAATTAAAAGGGCATACATTGCTTGCCATTGATACAGCAATACCAACATTGGCATTTACAAGTACAGATGGGAAAGTTGCAGGAAATAGAGATGGTTCAAGCATTGTATTATCATAGTTAGGAACAAAATCAACAGTTTCTTTGTCAATGTCTCTGAAAAGTTCATTACATATAGGTTCTAATTTTACTTCAGTATAACGGCTTGCAGCATATGCCATATCACGTGAATATGCTTTTCCGAAGTTTCCTTTTGAATCTACATAAGGATGAAGTAAAGCCTCATTTCCACGTGCAAGACGCACCATTGTTTCATAAATTGCACCATCTCCATGTGGATTTAATCTCATTGTTTGACCTACAACATTAGCTGATTTTGTACGAGCTCCGTTTAGGAGTCCCATTTTATACATTGTATAAAGTAATTTTCTATGAGAGGGTTTGAACCCATCTATTTCAGGAAGTGCACGAGAAATAATAACACTCATTGCATACGGCATATAATTTTTTTCTAATGTATCTGTAATTTTTTCTTCTTCTACGATGCCGGCACCTTCAATGTAAGCGTTAGGAATAGGTTTTATTTTAGAATGTTCTGTTTGTTTTTTTTTCGCCAAAATATAAACTCCTTTCTTATAAAATTATAATTTTTATATTCTGCATTCACAGCCTGAGTTTGGGATTTTTTGCAGTTTAACTGCTGCCCAGCCTGATTGTTCTTTTTCTTCTAATACAACAAAATCATTTGCAATAATAGTTTCTATAACCTCATCTTTTCTTTCAGAAATAATACCTGAAACAATTAAAATACCATTGTCTTTTAAGCAAGTATTAAATAATGGTGCCATAGCTTTTAATACGTCAGAAACTATATTAGCAGTAATTAAATCATATCCGTTTCCTATTTCAGATACAAGAGAAGAATCTGAAAGTACATTTCCGCATTTTACAGTATATTTAGAAGAAGGCAAAGAATTCTTTTTTGCATTTTCATTTGCGATTCTGACAGCATTTTCTTCAATATCGACAGCAAAAGCTGATTTTGCACCAAGCAGGAGGCTGCCAATAAACAGAATACCACTTCCACATCCCATATCAAGAACTCTTGTTGATGGCTGAATTTCAGGTTCCAAAAGTGTAAGACATAGTTGTGTAGTATGATGCTGACCTGTTCCAAAGCTGCTTTCAGGGTCAATTTCCAGAGTAACACGATTATCTGGAATATCGCAATTTTCCCAGCTTGGTTTTATAAATAATCGTTTTCCAATTGAAAAAGGCTTAAAATATTGTTTCCAGTTATTAGCCCAGTCTTCTTCTTTAATTCCTGACAGATTATATTCAAGACGACCATATTTATTTTCTATATCATTTTGTTTCATTTGTTGTAATAGTTCTTTTACTTGTAAAAGTGTCTCAGCACCTTGTCCGTCTTGTGGAAGATAGATTGTTACACAACTTTCGCAATTAGAAAGTCCCAATAAATCCTCTTCGATATAATCCCATTTTCCGTCTTTATTTTCAAGAAACTCATTAAAATCATTTGCATCTTGAATTGAAAATCCACGTATGCCTAAATCCATTAAATTACTGCAAAGTAAATCTATTCCTTCTGTTGAAGTATAAATATCAACTTGTGTCCAGTTCATTTTTAATTCTCCTTATTATTTTTTTTTCTTACGTTTGATTCTTGTATAAGCCTGCCATCTAAAATAAGATTTTGCAATGTCAGTTCGTCTTTTTCTTCAAGAGCAATTTCATATTCTTTTAAATGGGCTAAAAGCAATCTTAAATGACGTAGAAGTGTTGTACGATTATCCATAAATAGCGATGCCCACATTGATTCATCCATAGTTGCAACACGAGTCATATCCTGAAAGCTTCCTCCTGAAAATGAAACAGCATCAATCATGCAATCATCTTTTACATATGCACTTGAAACAATGTGTGCAAGTTGAGATGTATAGGCAATCATGTC
>JAFTWL010000087.1 GCA_017465305.1 Ruminococcus sp.
AATAAAGTAACTATTGAAAGGGCTGCTATTAAAATAACAGGTGAGCAGGTACAAATTAAAGCTCCTAAAGATTATGAAGTAAGAGAAATCGCTGTAACACCTGAATGTATTGAGTTAGTAAAGGCTCTGAAAAGAGAAAAAGAAACTCAGCGTATAAACCTTGGAACACAATGGCATGAAAGTGATTGGTTGTTCACTCAATGGAACGGTGAAATTATGAATCCACAAACACCAACTAAACAATTCAGCAAGTTTTTAAATAGGCATGGATTTAGACATAGAAAACTTCATAGCCTACGTCATACATCCGCTACATTGCTTTTATATGGTGGTGTATCACTGAAACAGGTTCAAGGACGTTTAGGACATGGAGACATTGAAACTACAAATAAATACTTGCATTGTCTTTCTGATGCAGATGCAGAAGCAGCAAACGTTTTACAATCTATGTTGATAACTACTAAGATAAACAAAGATAACTTAAAAAAACTTAAACAAGCATGATTGTTTTTAATACCCTCAACTTTGAGGAGATTAGAGCATAAAAAAGACCGTTAGCGTTTATAATTAACACTAACGGTTATTTTTTACCTTTATTTAATCTTCATAATGTCCCTTGCATTGTAAGATTTCTATGTTATTATCTAAAATACGATATACAAGCCTATTAGTATCATCAATTCTTCTACTCCAAAAACCATTCAAATTATATTTTAAGGGTTCAGGTTTGCCGATGCCCTCATAATAATTACTTTGTATATCTTTTAAAAGTGAATTTATTCTGCGAACGGTCTTTTTATCTTGCATCTGCCAATAAATATAATCCTGCCACGCTTTATCCGAAAAAACAATCTTACTCATTTGTCATAGCCTCTAAGTCCTCTATTGTTTTTATTATTACATCACCATTTTGAAGCTGTTTAAGGCTATCAGAAAGAGCCTGCATATTTGAAGCAGCATAGAATGGGTCAGCTGTTACTTCAAATGGTATTCTTCTTTCTCTTGTTACTGTTTTCGCAAAAATTGTAAATGCAGTTGTTAAAGTAAGCCCCATCTCATCACAAATTTTCTCCATATTTTTCTTTAAATCTTCATCCATTCTAAAATTTACATTTATTGATTGTGCCATATATAACACTCCTTTCGATTATTATTGTACCACATTGTAATGAAAATGTCAATATCTATCATTACAATATTATAACTTATTTTTTTGATTGATACTTCTTTTTATTGTCTTTTATAGTCTCTTTCAGTGTCTTTTTATCACGTTAGTGCCCTAATAGTGCCCTCAGTTTGATTTTCAATATAAAAAAAGAACCACATAAAACAGGGGGAAATCCCTATTCTACGTGGTTTTTAGCTGGTCGAGGTGACAAGATTCGAACTTGCGGCCCCTACGTCCCGAACGTAGTGCTCTACCAAACTGAGCCACACCTCGAAATAATTTAAGTTACTTGATATATTATATCATATTCTTAAATATATGTCAAGAGAAACAGAAATTTGTTTATTATTTTTTTAAAATATATAACAATGAGTGATTGCTTTTGAATTTGAAATTATTTTTAGTTTTAATAAATAATAAAAAATATTATACCTTATTTATTTTATAAAATAAGGTTAAGAGTGTTAACTTGACAGTATGTATTGAATAATTCACCACTTGTATGTAATCTTTGTTTAAAAAAGCAATTGCAAAAAAATAAAAAATCAGGTATAATAATAATGAGTGGTACAATCGGCGCACTGTACCAAAACGCCGGCACAGTTCGGAATGTATAAGCATTTTAATATAATACAATTATATTATAATTAGTATATAGTTATCATATAGAATGAATGCTTTAAATCATTGGCTTAAATTTGTCCGATAATCCGGTGAAAAAAATTTTGCGTTCGCCGAAGAAATGGAGTTGACAATGGCTGGAAAAACAAACGTTCAGCGAGAAGAATTTAAGAAAAAGTTCATTGACAAACTGCAACTTGAATGTAATGTTTCTCCCGATGAAGCATCTGATAAGCAAATCTATCAAACTCTTTCATCAATGATGGTTGAAACTTTAAAACTGAAAAGACAGCATTTTGTTAATAAAACACATTCTGTTGGTGGAAAAAGTGTTTATTATCTCTCTATGGAATTTCTTATGGGTCGTTCTCTTAAAACAACTTTATATAATCTGGAACTTGTAGATGATGTAGCTGCTGTTTTGAAGGACTTCCATATAAATCTGGATAAAATTTATGAATGTGAACCGGATGCCGGCTTAGGAAATGGCGGTCTTGGTAGACTTGCTGCATGTTATCTTGATGCTATGGCAACACAAGGAATACCAGCAAAGGGTCATTCTATTTGTTATGAGTATGGTATTTTTCAGCAGAAACTGGAAGACGGCTGGCAGACAGAGTTTCCTGATAACTGGCTTCCTGGTGGTTCTGTATGGCTTGACGCAAAGCCAGATGAGGCAATAGAAGTTCACTTTGAAGGTGACATTCAGGAATACTGGCAGGATTCATATCATTACCTTTCACATGTAAATTATAACACAGTAATTGCTGTTCCTTATGACCTTTATGTTTCAGGTTATGGCAGTGAAGGTGTTTCTACACTTCGTCTTTGGACTGCAAAAGCTCCAAGTTTTGATATGAAGCAGTTTAATGAAGGTAATTACGCAAGTGCATTAAGTCAGAACTCTATGGCTAATGCTATTTCTAAGGTTCTCTATCCTAATGATAATCATTTAGAAGGTAAATCTCTCCGTCTTCGTCAGCAGTATTTCCTTTGTGCAGCTGCTATTGGTGATATTGTAAACCATCATATGAATGTATACGGTACATTGGATAACTTGCATGAAAAGGTTGCTATCCATATCAATGATACTCATCCAACTATGGCAATTCCTGAACTTATGCGTGTACTTCTCGATGATTGTGGTTACACATGGGAACATGCTTGGCATATAGTTACAAACACATTTGCATATACAAATCATACTGTTATGGCTGAAGCTCTTGAAAAGTGGGATGTAAATCTTGTAAAGCAGGTTGTTCCTCGTATTTTCCAGATTATCGTAGAAATTAATAATCGTTACTGTGCTGGTCTTATGGAACGCAATGGCGGTGACAGTGCTAAGACAACAAGAATGTCTATTATCAAAGATAATCAGATTCATATGGCTACACTTTGTGTTATGGCTTCACATAGCGTAAATGGTGTTTCAAAGCTTCACTCTGAAATTATCAAGGAATCTGTTTTCCATGAAGAATACCTTGATACTCCTAATAAATTTAAAAATGTTACAAATGGTATTGCTTACAGAAGATGGCTGTATCAGTCCAACCCTGGCCTTACAAATCTTCTTAAAGAAAAGATTGGCGATAAATTCCTTATGGATGGCAGCGAGCTGAAGAAGCTTACTGTATTTGAAAATGATAAGGAAGTTCTTGAACAGCTTCGCACAATCAAGAAAGAAAATAAGAATCGTTTTGCTAAGTATGTAAAACAGCACAGCGGAAATATTCTCAATACTGACAGCATCTTTGACGTACAGGTAAAGCGTTTGCATGAATACAAACGTCAGCATCTGAATGTTATGAATGTTATTGCACAGTATCAGTATTTGCTTGATAATCCAAACGCTGATTTTGTTCCAAAGACATATATCTTTGCTGCAAAGGCTGCACCTGGCTACTATCTTGCAAAGCAGATTATAAAAATGATTTGGGCATTGTCAGAAGAAATCCGCAAGAATCCAAGAATTTCAGAGAAACTTTCTGTATACTTCCTTGAAGATTATAAGGTAACACTTTCAGAATTGCTTATGCCTGCAAGTGATATTTCCGAACAGATTTCTCTCGCTGGTACAGAAGCATCAGGTACTGGTAACATGAAGCTTATGCTTAATGGTGCTATTACACTTGGTACACTTGATGGTGCAAATATTGAAATTGGCGACGCTGTTGGTCCTGATAATATTCTCATCTTTGGTATGAAGACTGAAGAAGTAAATGCACTTAAGGCAAGAGGTTATAATCCAGAATGGTATTATCATAATAATAGTATTATTAAGAGTTGTATTGACCGTATGAATTCTGGTATTAACGGCTGTAAGTTCCATGAAGTTGCAAATTCTCTTAAAACTTCTGACCCTTATATGGTTCTGGCTGACTTTGATTCTTATGCAAGCGTACAGGCAAAGAGTTCTGAACTGTATCGTGATAAGGATAAGTGGACAAAGATGTCTCTCAATAATATTGCAGGAGCAGGCATTTTCTCTGCTGACAGAGCAGTTAACGAATATGCAAAGGATATTTGGAACGTTAAATAAGTTTTATAACCGTTTTAAATGTTCATGGGGAGCCAGATTTGACTCCCCATTATTTTTTTGAAAGGAAATATATTTATGGCACATATTTATGACAGTTGGGATTCTGATTATAAATCACAATTCGGTGCAATTCGTCGTTTGTCCGAATGTCGTTTTACAATTCGTCTTCCAAAGGAAATCAATCTTGATTATGCACCTGTTTTAGTTCTTTTTAGAACAGGGTTTAAAGAAAGATTCATAACAATGAATTTTGATGGTGAATTTGAGGGCAGTAACTGCTATACAACTACCTATATTCCTAAATATTCAGGGGTACACTATTATTATTTTGCGTATACAAGTAATGGTGTAAGGCATTATATAAAACGTTGCAGTGCACATATTGGTGATATTGACAATGGTGATATGTTCCAACTTACAGTATACCGCAGGCATTATGAGACACCTGACTTCTTAAAGGGTGGTGTTATGTATCAGATTTTCCCTGACCGTTTTTGTAAGAGTGGAAAGGTACATGAAAACGTACCAACAGACAGAGTAATTCGTGATGACTGGGGCGGTATGCCATATTATAAGCCTGACCAGAACGGTCATGTATGGAATAATGACTATTTTGGTGGAGATTTAGATGGTATAAGAAGCAAACTTGATTATTTGCAGGATTTAGGTGTAACTTGTATTTATTTAAATCCTATTTTTGAATCACATGAAAATCATCGATATAATACAGCTGATTATTCAAAAGTAGACCCTATGCTTGGTACAAATGATGATTTTAAAGCTCTTTGTGATGAGGCAAGGGAAAAAGGCATATCTGTAATTCTTGATGGTGTATTTTCTCATACAGGTGCAGACAGTATATATTTCAATAAATTTAATCGTTATCCAGAGCCAGGAGCTTATAACTCAACAGAAAGCCCATATTATGAATGGTATAATTTCTGGGGAAACAAAGAATACGAAGCATGGTGGGGTATTGATACTCTTCCTAATGTTAGAGAAAATAATCCATCATATACAAATTATATTTGTGGTGATGGAGGTATTTTAGATTACTGGATTTCCATGGGTGCAGCTGGTTATCGTTTAGACGTTGCTGACGAACTTCCTGATGAGTTTTTAGATAATCTTAATAAGTGTGTTAAAAAGCATGGTAAGGAAAAGATTGTAATCGGTGAAGTGTGGGAAGATGCCTCCAATAAAGAGAGTTATGGTGTAAAGCGTCGGTATCTTTTAGGTGACCAGCTTGACAGTGTTATGAACTACCCATTTAGAGAAGCTATTATTAACTTTATCAAGGGAATGGATGTAAGACAGTTCAGAGACTGGATTATGGGCATTTTAGAAAATTATCCAAAGCAGACAGTTGATGTGCTTATGAATTTTGTTTCAACGCATGATATTGAACGTGCAATTAACAGATTCGGTGGGGAAAACTGTGATGATAAATCTAAGGACTGGATGGCTAATAGAGAACTTACACCACAGGAATATGAAAATGGTAAGAAGAAGCTTAAAGCAGCTATGGTATTACAGTTTTTCCTTCCTGGTGTACCAAGCATTTATTATGGTGATGAAGCAGGTCTTCAGGGATGGAAAGACCCATTCAACAGACGTTGTTTCCCATGGGGCAATGAAGATTTAGAATTATTGAACTATACTAAACAGCTTTCACAAATCAGAAAGAACAGTAAAGCATTTGTTGATGGTGAAATGGAATTCCTGATACTTGATTCTGAGTTATTAGGATTCTCTCGTTATCGTAAAGAAACAGGTGAAAGTGCAATTATTTTGCTTAACAGAAGTGAAAATACTAAAAAGGTTCATCTTGACGACCCTGCATTTGTAAAGTATGCTTTGAGTACTGTAGCATTTGGAATATGTGAAGAAGATAAAATGACTATTCCACCTTATTCATACGCAGTAATTTATGCTGTAAAGACTGAAGATTAATTATAAATATATAACAAAAACAGGTTACAACTATAATAAATGAGTAACCTGTTTTTATTATTTCATAAAAATTTATAGCGTTTAAAAGCTATAAGATATTTTATTCTTTGTATACATTATACAAATTACAGGTATTGTTTTTACATATAAAGTCGATATTTTTAGAAATTGTTTAAAAAAGCTTGACAAGTTTAAACTTATGTGTTATATTATAATAATCAGATAATAACAATAAAAAGAAAAGAGGTTTGATTTATGAATTGTGCAGCGTGTAGTTTGTTAAAAGTATACAATGGGGGGGGGTATAACTAACCCTCTTATCGTCATAATGCACAATATAAATAAATCTTTTGTTAATATAGGCGTAGTATGCTCATATGAGTGTGCTATGCCTTTTTGTGTTATCTGAAATAATATTTATTGAGAGGAATGTATTTTATGAAAGCAAAGAAGACAATTGCCGGAATCTGTGCATTGGCAATGCTGGGAACATGTGGTATGACTGCATTTGCAGAGGAAGTTACTACTACAACTACTGAAACACCAGCAGAAACTACAGTCACAACGGCAGAAACAACAGAAGCGTCTGCGACTATGACAGAGGGAACAACTGATACAAGTGTAACAACAGAAGTTACTACAGAAGAAACAACAGAAACAGCTGTGACAGAAGAGAACGCAATTTCTAAAGATGATGCAACTTCTGTAACAAAAGAAGAACTTTATAATATTTTTGTAAATTATGTATCAGATAAAATTAAAGCTGTTGGTTTAGATAAGAAAGCGGAAGATATTATTACATTTTTTGATTTTGATAAATCAATTGGAGTAGCATATGGAACTTACACTGATCATGGTACTGATGGCTATGTTAGAGGTGGTTATTGTAAAATAACCAAAGATGGCGTAACTGAATTAACAACACAAGATACTAAAGATGCTTACATAGAAGAATCTATTCGTTTTGATTATGCTGGAAATAAGTTTGTTGCAATGCTTACAGAACCAGAAATGCAAGGTAATGGTGATAATGATTTTTTAATTAGCATTTATAATATTACAAGTGGTGAAGCAGTAGCTACAAATTTATATCATATTAAGACTGGTGAAGTTGTTTTTGATGGAAATACTCATGTAAAGCCAAAGTCATTAAGTAGCTATCTTTCAGTTGGTGATTTTGTTACTTTAATGGGTGTATCATATACTTATGACAAAACAAGTAATATATTTGTTGAAGGCACTACCCCAATAACAACAACAACTACAACAACAATTTCTTCTGTAACAAAAGAAGAACTTTATAATATTTTTGTAAATTATGTATCAAGTAAAATTAAAGCTAATGGTTTAGATGATTTTTATAAAGCAGAAGATATTATTACATTTTTTGATTTTGATAAATCAACAGGAGTAGCATATGGAACTTACGCTGTTCATGGTACAACAGTAGCTTTCAGAGGTGGTTATTGTAAAATAACCAAGGATGGCGTAACTGAACTAACAACACAATATAATAAGGATGCTTATATAAAAGAAACGATTCGTTTTGATTATGCTGGAAATAAGTTTGTTGCAATGCTCACAAAACCAGAATATGCAAGTCAGGGTGATAATGATTATTTAATCAGTATTTATAATATTACAAGTGGCGAAGCAGTAGCTACAAATTTATATCGTGTTAAGACTGGTGCAGTTGTTGTTGGAGGTAATAATGTAAAGCCATTAAGTAGTTACCTTTCAGTTGGGGATTGTGTTAATTTGATGGGTGTATCATATACTTATGATAAAGCAAGCAATAAATTTGTTAAAAAGAGTTCAATAGGCGAACCAGAAAAAACATTTGATGTAAGCATTCCTAAAAGTTATATTACTGAAATTATTTGTAGTATAGATGGAGATGTTACAAATGAAAAAGGTCTTAAGGATAGCCTTTATATTTTTTCAATTACATCTTGTTCAAATGGTCAAGTAGTGAATGATTATATCAGTGTTGGTGAAGATTTTAAAGTAAGAAATGTTAAACCAGGTGAAATTATTATTACCGGTACTTGTGGTACACCTAGTGATGATTCAGTTGAAAATACTAATCATAGTTATGCAGGACATGAATGTAGTAATACTTTCACTCTTAAAGCTATAGTAAATGAAGACGGAACAATCAGCCCATACACAAGCGGTGGTTCTAATGGCAGTTCTACAGCATCAAAGAAGAATCCAGCAGGTACAGGCAATTCACCTAAAACAGGTGATAACACTGTACTTCCTGTTGCCTTAACTCTTACATTTGTAGCTGGTACAGCTGTAGTTGCAAGTGTTAAGAGATTCAAGAAGTAAAAATATTTACTTTGTAATTAGGTTTCCAAAGGGTGTATTCACCCTTTGGCAGGGGGTGCAGGGGGACAGCGTCCCCTTGCATACACTGCATAAACTCAATAGTAATAAATAAGCTATCTACTTAAATCCTTATCCAATTTTTTTATTTAAAAAATCTCTCTGTCATTTTTTATAGGCAGAGAGATTTATTTTTATTTGATTTTAATCTAAAAGTCCGGCGGCTTTCTTTGCATAGTATTCTAAAATCTTTGAAGCGTCATCTACAGAAATCGAGCAGGACATATCCATATCAGCAGCAGCCTTTTGTTGAGAACGGAAAGTATTATATAAACCGGCTGATTTTCTTGCATACATAGTTAATACAGTGCTTGCGTCGTCTACGCTTATATCGCCGTTTAAATCTGCATCTCCTAAAGTTACACCATAGTTTTCATAATAATATTGTGGGAAAGAAATATTTTCATTGTCTTCAAGTTCTGCAAGAAGCTTTTCAGCTACACAATCAAGTTCTGTCTGAGTTATTTGATTTTTTGCTGCTTTAAACAGAGTTTCCACGCCCTCATTGTATGATTTCATATTAGAAACATTTTCTGATTTTAGAGCTTTGTCAAGTTGTGATACATTTAATTTTTCTTGTTTATCAGATTGAGCTATAGCACGAATATTTAAATTTCCGAGAACTCCATATAAACCAATTATCTGAGATGTATCTTCCCACTGTTCACCGCCAATTTCATATATAAAACTTTCACCTGCGTTTGAACTGCAATTCATATCAAAAGAGCCTTTTCCAATGTATTCTTCTTCAATAGTCATGTATCCATAATTTTTGCCGGAACGAGAGCTTCCCAAATCCATGGACAGTACAACAGAGAATTGTTCGCCTGAATTTATTTCTACTGGTTCTGATAATGGAACTTCTTTATAGCCGTATCTTCCACAAATGCCTGAGGTTTCATTTATCAGTTTGCCATCAGTAGGGTCACTCCAGTCATCGTTTAGCAGATATATTTTTATATTATAATTAGAAGATTTTCCATTTGCACTGCATTGATAGAATCCTACATCAGTCAAAGTTTGATTATCATCAGCAACAAATACATTTGCACCAGCTTCAAATTGATATGCTGAAACATATCCACTGCCATCATAGCTGTAAACTTGTTCTTCATCTGGAACTTTTTCCATTGAAAATCGTGTACATTCACCTATAGATGTATCATAATATGACATCCAGAAGTAGCCTTCATCTAATGTACCTGTACCCCAGCTATTTTTAATAAGCCATGCACCTTTTTCTTCAGGTGAATTTTCAGGATTAAAACCGTCATAATTATCATCCCAGCCTATTATTGTAACAGCATGTGTAGCAGAATAATAATCTTTTTCATTTTGATAATATGAATGTGTAGTTCCGTTATCATAGTAGTTGGACGAATTATTATGATATGCAATATAGACAGCACCACTATTCATAAGCCATGATTTTATAGTGGCAACATCATTATCAGGAGAATAATTCATTATAATTTCTGATTCTTTGAGGCGGAATCTTGAAGATTTTCTTTGATATTCAGAGAGTTCTTTTTTTACGCCAGTATAAGGCATATCCTGTTCAAGTGTAACGCCTGTTGTTGACAGATAGAAAGAAGCATGCAAAGCGTTGCCACCACCGCTTCCCTTATTTTTTTGATTGATATAGTCACCATAATGTGAATTTATTTCAGATTTTGCAGGTGTATAAAGATAATATCCTATTTGTTCTTCTGATAAATTGAGTTCATTATTTAGATTCCAGTCCTCAGAATAATCCATATTATTAAGCAGAATATTTGACTCACATGAAGCAAGTGTAGCAAATGCCCAGCACATGCCGTCAGGGCCTTGACTTTTAATTGATGTTGAAGCTCCTATATCACGCAAATCAAATGAACTTGGTGTGTTTGTATCTTTGTATATTGGTGGCAAAACAGAATCATCATTTTTAGGCTGATAATCTTCACCATTAATTTTTTCTGTTATTGGAATATAAGTGCCATTATCGAATTCTGATAAATCTTCTGTTTTTTCCTGTGTTGCATTTACTATATATGTAAGATAATTATTAGATATAAAACAGCATAGAGATATAAATAAAACATATGTAAAAATTTTGAATTTATTTTTAATTTTCATAACTAACCTCATTTTAATAACTTGTATTGATTATGCCTATGAGAATTTTATAATAATATTACAATAATTATAACATGATATTTAATTATTGTCAATGTAATAGTGATGAATTTTTATATTATAACTAAGAATGCAATATACTTGTTGTTGTAAATAGAGGTTTAAATTTTAAAAAAATCGGTTTGCATAATTCTTGCAAGCCGATTTTTAATATATCTGGTTAGTAACTGTAATTATAAGTACCGTCCCATGAACAATATACAATCAAAAATTCATTATTTAACGAGTTGTATACACTGACGTTCCCAATAACTTCTCCATTTGAATTATAAGCCTGAGTATCTCCAAGGTATGAACCTAAGTTATTTGTTATATCGTATATAGGTGATGAAATAACTTGATAATTTCCATTCCAGATAAAACTTATGGTATTATCTTCAGCTTGTTGAGCGGTTGTAGATGTTGTTATAAATATTGGGTCATCTTCTTTTGTTGTTAATGTAGCTGTTTCAGTTGTTGTTAATATTGGGACGGTGGTGGTAGTATAAACTGTAGTAGTCTGGACAGGACTATATGCTTCAGTGGTGGTAGTAGCTGTATATGTATATGTTGGTCGTGTATTAGTAGTATGTGTTATATGTGTAGTTGCAGTTGTTGATAAAGTAATTGTTTCTTCATTTGCTGTAGTTGTAAGAGTAGTGAAACGCTTTGTGGTTGTAGTAAACTTTTGGGTTGTTTTTGAAGTAGTAAGAGTAGTGAAACGTTTTGTGGTTGTAGTAGTAGGCTTTTGGGTTGTTTTTGAAGTGGTAATAGTAGTAATACGTTTTGTAGTTGTAGCAGTAGGTTCCTGAGTTGTTTTTGGAGTAGTTATAGTAGTAACTTTTGTTGTAGTTTGTAAATTATTATTTTGTGTAGTTGAATTTTTAGTTGTTGTCACTGCAGGAGTTGTATTAGTAATTGTATTATTAGAAATAAGTTCGCTTGTTTTATAGCTGGTGACATTTGTACTTAAATTTATATTAGTTGTTGTTATTGATGATTTAGATATTTCTGTTTCAGTGTAATTATTATTTTCTATATTTGTATTTTCAGTTGTAGTGGTTATAGTTGGTTCCGTTGTTTCGGTAGGATTTTCATTTACATTTATAATTATAGATTCATCAGGTGTATATAAATCTCTCCAATTATTGCCTGTAACAGCCAATATAATTACAACACAACTTAGAGCAATAGCACGGATAGTGTGGTTTTGCCAAAGACGCATAAAAGGTGATTTCTTCTTTTCATTTATATTTGATTGAGATGAAATACCTCTTTTTATATTTTGAAGCATACGTCTTTTTGCATTGTCATCAGGATTACATTGATTCCAGGCGTTTTTAAGAGTTTGTTTATTCATCAAAATCACCCCCAAGCCTTTTTTTCATTATAAGGCGACCACGTCTGAGCAAAGAGCGTACAGTGGATTCTTTTTTTTGCATAGCCTGTGCAATTTCTTGACAAGAGTATTCTTCATAATAGAATAAATATAATGGTGTTTTATATTTATCAGGAAGATTTAACAAAACAGATAGTACCTGACTTTCTTCTTTATTACTGGGGTGTTCAATTATATCAATTTCCTCCCAGTCGCTTAACTCACTTCTTTGTTTTCTAATCCAGCTTTTAAGCATATTTTTACATATATTAGAAGATGTTACTATAAGCCAGGCACGAGCATGAGATTGAGAAGTAAATTCATCAATATGTTGTATTGCACGGAGGAAGGTATCTTGTACAGCATCTTCAGTGTCAGCTTTATTTTTTAAATAACTGAAACAGACTCTATATACAGAATCAATATGTTGATTATAAAGGTCCTCAAGTGCCTCCTCCTTATTTGTATTTTTGTATAACATAATAGGCATTCTCCCTTTATTGCATATCGCAATTTTTAGATGTCAATTTATTATACAATATTTTTAACTATTTGGAAATGAATTTATAAGATTATTATGTTAATTTTTTTAGTTATTTTTCTATGTTTTATATTATTAAAAATAGTACAAATGAAGTTAATAGGCATAAGAATATATTCTTATATATTAAATACAATTTAGAGTATAAAAAAGTTGCATAGTTATATAAATCAATTTTTTGTCTTAAATTTTATTTTTTAAAAAGTTTTTTGGTCAATCAATTTTTTTAAAAAATGCTTGCGGAGCTTAAGGCAGAGCCTCGAATAAATCAAATGTGTAGAGCGGCTTATGATTTAATTGTGCATATTCTGTAGAAAATATATAAAATTTATTGACATAACAATATTTTTATAGTATACTATTACTATAGAATTTTATACAGAGTAGTTGGAGCTATTAGACTGTTCTGTAAATAAAAAGGAGAAAAATTATTATGTTCAAAATCAAAAAAGTTTTATCACTTGCATTATCATTTGTTTTAGTAGTTGTGTCTGTTTTTGCAGTTGATATTATTCATCCAACAACTGAAGTTTCTGCTGTTTCAAATGACTATGCACCGCAGTTAATGAATTTATCTCTTTATGATGACTCTAAAAATTTAGCTGTTACATCTACAGTAGATAAAACAGAAGCATCTTTAATGACAGAGAGCGGAGAATTATCTGAACAATGGAGAATAGATTACTGCGGAGCAAATTCTAATGGAAACTACTATAAAATTGTTAATGCTGCTTCTGGAAGACTTTTGACACCATACGGCTATTCAACTGACAGTGATACGAGCGTAGTTATTTACGGAAATGAAAATGACCATTCTCAGTATTGGTACATTTCGCCTGTGTCTAAAGATAACTATGGAAATGACCTTCATTATAAGATTGTCAACTATGCTGACAGCAATATGGCTCTTACATCAAATGGAACTGCGACCATGCTTAAAAGCTATAGTGGAGCAAATAATCAAAAATGGCTGTTAAATTGTGCAGGTCTTGACGGCTTTGCAGGCTACAGCAAAGATAATAGTGGCAATATAAAAGCCTCTGTTACAGGCGGACTTCTTGGACCTACAGTTGAAGTTTCAACTTTTGATGAGCTTAAAGCTGAATGCACCAATGATACTACAGAAACTATTGTTATTACAAAAGATATTTCAAAGACAGGTAATTATCTTGTAAGTGGTAACGGCAGATTATACTGGAGAGAAAACACTATTTATATTCATCCTAATAAAACTGTTATTGGTAGTTATGCTGCACATTCTACTTATAATGTATATTTTGCAACTTATCCGACAGAGAGCTATGGAAATGGTTCTAATTTTATTATCAAGAACCTTACTGTTTCACATGATACTGAATTAAATGCAGATAATATATATGATTTTCCTTGTGGTATAAATATATGGATTGACCATATTACTTTTGAGGGACATACAAAATTAGATTCTGCTTCTACAGGACTGGTGGACTGGGACAAGTTCCTTTGTATTTATCAGGATGCAAACTTTGCGACTGTTTCTAACTGTACTTTTGGACATCATCACTATGGCTGTTTATATGGCTATCCTGCTGACTCTGAAGAAAACTATCAAACTTATAACGGAAAACCTTATATAACACTTGTAAGTAATTATTATAAAGACTGTATAACAAGAGCTCCTGGGCTTTTAAGATATGGTTTTTATCACTCATTTAATAATTATGTTTATGATGTAAGTTTAGGATATACATTATATACTGCTTCAACATTATACGATGAATGCAACTATTACGATGGTGGTGGAAACAGCGGTAAAATTGTAAATGATGCTCCTGGTCAGGGTGGCGGTGATGATGTTTCTGATAAGCATTTGTGTTCTTATGCGATGTCAGGTTCAGTGCTTACTAATTCCAAGTATACTCTTACCCCTACTTATGCTCTTACTACTTCATGGAGACCATCAGGTAATTACAACTATAAAACAAAAAATGCTGAAAGTGCGAAAAATTATTGTTCTGCTTATAGCGGTTCGCAGTCTTCAAATAATACAATGAATTTTAATAATTATGCTTCCGCAGGTGTTACTTCTGCTACATATATGACAGCACCAGAAGAAAGCTGGGAAACAACTTTGACCCCAGCTGTAATGGCACTTGACGCATATTATATGATTAAAAATGCTAATAGTGGTCTGTACCTTGATGTTGAAGGTGGTACTGCTAAAGGTGGTACAAATGTTCAGCAATGGGGTGCAAACAGTGCATCCGCACAAAATACATGGCGATTTGTCCTTGCAGAGGATGGATATTATTATATTCAATCTATGGTCGGAGATAAAACATATGTTATGGATGTAACAGGCGGTAAAACTGCAAACGGTACAAATATAGAAATTTATAATTACAAAGGCAATGACAATCAGAAATTTATGATTTTTGCTAATGCAGATGGTACTTATAAAATATGTCCTAAAATCGGAAATAGCAGTGCTTTTGTAGAAATAGCAAGTGCATCTGTTTCATCTGGAGGTAACTGTCAGATATGGGAGAAAACAGGTTCTGAATGCCAGAACTGGATATTAGAAGAAGTTTCATATGCAGGTGAAATAATGAATACTTCTGTTAATTATATGTTTAAAAACATGAATTCGGGATTATATCTTGAAGTTGCAAACGGCAGTGACACAGATGGTGCAAATGTACAGCAATGGGAGGCAAATGGTTCAGGGGAAAATAAATCTGCTGAATGGAATTCATGGACTTTGAAGCCTGCTACAGATGACCTTTATTATATTGTTTCAAATTTACCTAATAAGAAATATCTTACTATAAACAATGAAAATGCAGAAATCTCTAAAAGAGATACTTCAAATAACAAGCAGATGGTTCGATTTGTTAAGAATCCTGATGGTTCTTATTCTATAGTTACAAGAGTATCATATAATAAAACAAGTGGAAGATATACTAAAGCTCTTGAAGTTGCAGGAGCAGGCACTGCATCTGGTGCAAATGTACAGCAATGGGACATTAATGGTGTTAACTGTCAAAATTGGATGGCAGAAACTTTTGTAACAACAACTACTACAAAGGCAACTACAACAACAACGAAAACAACGACTACCACAACTACCATTACTACTGTTCCAAAGCAAGTTAAGGGTGATGTAAATGTAGACGGCAAATTTAATACTGAAGATATAGTAATGATGCAAAACTGGTTATTACAAAAGAGTAATATTATTAAAGCAGAAGCTGGCGACATGAATGAAGATGGCATTATCAATGTTTTTGACCTTTGTATTATGAAACACTTAGTTAAATAAATTTTGCCTTAATAAAAATTGAAGGCATATTTCAGTTTTTTTAAGGGTTATATGTTATCATTATAACAGGATTAAATAATCCCATTCCCCTGATAATATATTTTTACACTTTTCTTTTCTTCTGCACAGAAAATGCAATCTGTGCAGATTTTTTTATTGTTGTTCATTTTTCCCTATGTGCATTAAGGTTATTTTAAGTTTATTTTAAGGTTTAGAAGTTATACTATAAAGGGATTAGAAATAATCCCATTCCCCCTATTTTAATTTTATTTACTTATTTATCTTTCTTTCTTCACTTTCTGCCTGTGGCTTTTTGCCACAGGCAGTTTCTTTTTATTGACATAGCCTATATATTTTGATATAATAAATATAATATATATACTATGATTTTAGATTTACTTTTCATTGATTGGTAGGTATAAAAATAAAATGACACGCAACAATAATTTAAATTATAATAATAAAA